>CAZBUU010000004.1:42924-56712 GCA_964495125.1 uncultured Rubrivivax sp. | reverse complement strand
ACCTCTTCGCCGAGCACCCCTTGCGCGACGGGTGGTACGGGCGCATCAACTACACGTGGTCGCGCAACGTGGGCAACACCGAGGGGCAGACCAACTCCGACATCGGGCAGGCCGACGTGGGCAAGACGCAGAGCTGGGACTACCCCGAGCAGACGCTGCACACCTACGGCCCGCTGCCCAACGACAGGCCGCATCAGCTCAAGGCCTACGGCTTCGTGGAACTGGGCGCGCGGCAGGAGTGGCAGCTGGGGGCGAACCTCGTGATCGCCTCGGGCCGTCCGCGCAACTGCACCGGCGAGGCCCCGCACACCCCGGTGGAGCTGGATCCCCTGGGCTATGGCGCTGGCGCGTTCTTCTGCGACGGCAAGCCGGCCCCGAGAGGCAGCCGCGGCCGCCTGCCCGGTGAGCGCCGCCTGGACCTGAACGGCGCCTGGAAACCGGCCTTCGTGCCCGGCATGACGGCGCGTGTGCTTGTCGTCAACGTCCTCAACCGGCAGACCGAGCAGGCCATCTACGAGTACTACGAGAATGGTTCCGGCGGCTTCGACAACGAGTACGGGCGCGCCATCGCCTACACGGCGCCGCGTTCCGTTCGCTTCAGCGTTGCCTACGAGAAGAAGTTCTGAACCCGGTGGCGCGGCGGCACAGGTGGGTGCTGGGGCTGCTGGCCTTCAGCACGCCCGCCTGGGCCGCCTACCGGGATGGGTTCTTCGGGCTGGTGGTGTTGTCGGTCGCCCTGCCCGTCGCCATCGTGGTGCTCGTGCTCGCCGTGCTGCTGCGCCAGGCGGGTTGCTTCGAGCGGGCAGTCGGCCGGCGCCTCTTTGTCCTGCCCGTGGTGGCCGCCTGGACCGTGCTGCTGTGCTGGGCACTGAGGCTCGGTGACGGACTCTCGGTGGTGCTGGTGGGCGGCGGCGTCGGCCTGCTGTCCGCTGCGGCGACGGGGCCGGCCTGGTGGCGGCCGGGGGTCTGGGCCTCGACGCCGGGCCGCATGCGGGCGCGCCGATGGCTGGCCGCCTACTGGGCCGGCACAGCGCTGGGGCCGCTGCTGGAGGCGGCGCCGCTGCTGCTGCGCGCCGGGTGGCCTCTCGACGCGCTGCCGTGGTCCTGGCTCTCGCTGTGGCTGATGTTCGCGTGTCCGCGCTGGGTGGGCGCCACCTTGCTGATGCGCTCGAGTCGCGGCGCCCACGCCTGGTTCGCGCTGGCTCTGCTGGCGGCGGCGCTGGGCGCGACGGGGAACTTCGCGGAGGGCGTTCCGCCATCGGTGGTCGCCGTTTCAGGCGGGTTGCTAGCGCTTGACCTGCTGGTCTGGGTTCTGGGGGTCCGGGCCTCGATGCGCAGCGAAGAAGTCTGAGGGTGCGGACGGAGCGGCACCGGGCAGCGGGTCGCTCGCCAGCACCAACCTGTAGCCGAAGCCATTGACGGTCTCGATCTGCGCGCTGCCGTTCGGCAGCCTGCCGAGGTGCTTGCGCAACCTCAGGATGCACATGTCCAGCGCCCTGCCCACGGCGGCCTTCGGGCGGCCGATGTCGTGTGCGATCGCCGTGCGGCTGACCACGATGCCGGAGTTGCTGGCCAGACTCCAGAGCACGGAAAGCTCCATCCACTTCAGCGGCAGGCACTGACCGTGCATCCAGGCACACAGGCCGGGCCGGTCCAGCGTGAGCGGCCCCACGCGCAGTTGCGCGCGCAACTCCGCAGGCTGACGTGCCGAAGCCACGACTTCGCCGCGGTTGAGCAGCCTGCGCAGCGACATCGCCACCCTGGGCCACTCGGCCGGCGCCGGGGCCAGTGCGACGTCGTCGTCCAGCGGTGAGATGCCGGCACGCCGCGCCGACGCCCAGTCGTCGAGCACCAGCAGCCGGGGCGACCCCTTGTTCAGGTTGAACGACAGGAGCAAGGCCCGGTGGGCCGTGCTCACGACGTCGGTCTCCACCACGAGGGCATCGAAGTGCCATTGGTCCATGAGCTCGAACGAGGACGATGGATCGCTGGCGAAGTGAGGTCGAATCCGGTGCGAGATGAACGCGTCCCTGACCGCGGCATCGTCGCCGCCCGCACTGGACACGACCAGACAGGTTCGCCAGGGGTCGAGGCCGGCAGTGACCTCGGGCACGATGTCCACGAGCCCCGGGCTCCGCCCGAGGCCGGCCGACGAAGCGATCCCTGACCGAGCCTCGAAGCGTGGTTCCATGGCGGCCAGTCTAGGGTGCTGGCCGCCGGCGTTCGTGCCGATGTGACGAACTGCCGCAGGAGGGGTTCGAGCGGTGGCGGCCGCAGTGCGAGCGGCCCTGAGCCCCTGTCAGCGCCCGCCCTGCGCCCGCGGCGGCTGCGTCTGCACCGCTGCCTGGTAGGCCGCGAAGGCGTCCAGGCGGCCCCAGCCGATCATCGGGTTGGGCCAGTCGGCGGCGGTCCAGCGGACACAGAGCTGGTTCGCCTGCGTCGAGGTGTTGGTGATGCCCGTGCGCTGCGCGGTCTGTCGCAGCAGCGCCATCACCTGCTCCGGCTGCCCCTTGAGCCAGGGTGCCGCGGACATCACCAGGGCTGCCGCGCCGGCGACGTGCGGTGTGGCCATGCTGGTGCCGCTGAGGCTGGCATAGCCCGTCGCCGAAAAGGCCGAGCGCACGTTGGAGCCCGGCGCCGAGAGGTCGACCTTGCCCTCGTAGACGCGGGTCTTCGTCCTCGTGGCGGTCAGCGGGCCGCGGCTGGAGTAGCTGGCCAGGCGGTCATTGACGTCGGTGGCGCCGACGGTGAAGGCCGTGGCGTAGGTGGCCGGGGCGTCCTGGATCGTCGCGCACTGCGGGCCGGCGTTGCCGGCGGCCGCCACGAACAGGATGCCGGCCGCATGGACATGGCCCACCGCCTGGGCCAGCTCGTTGCCGACCGTGCAGCCTTCCGATGCGGGGCAGCCCCAGGAGTTGCTGATGATGTCGGGCGCCAGGTCGGGGTCGGGGTTGTTCCCGGCCAGGTCGCTGGGCGCCATCATCCACTGCATGCACTCGATGTAGGTGGCCGGCGTGCCGTTGCCGGCGTTCATGTTGCGGCAGCCGATCCACTTGGCGCCCGGCGCCACGCCGATCTGGTTGGCGCCGCCATCGCCGCCGGCAAAGGTGCCGGCGGTGTGGGTGCCGTGGCCGTCGTCGTCGCAGGGGGCGGGCGAGTTGGCCGGGCACTGGCCGTTGGCGACGTGGATGGCGTCGTGCCAATGGTGGTTGTGGTCGGCCGTGGCGCCGTTCCAGCCGCGGTAATGCGGCTGCAGGGCCGGGTGGGCCCAGCGGTAGCCGGTGTCGGCGCCGCCGATGACGACGCCCTGGCCGGTGATGCCGTTGGCCCACACCTCGGGGGCGCGGATCTTCGTCACGCCCCACTCCACGGCCAGGGTGGCGTCGGACCGGGCCTCCACCGTGGCGGCACGTTCGGGCTGGGGCAGCTTCGCCGCGATCGAGGGATTGGTTTCCAGGCGGGCCACTTCGGGCCTCGCGGCCAGCGCCTCGAGCTCGTCGGGCGAAAGCCTGGCCTGGACCATGTTGGTGATCCAGAAGGCGCGGTAGGCGATGCCACGCGATTCCAGCCACAGGCGCAGGCCCAGTTGTTGGCGGTCCGCGCGCGTGCGCAGAGCCTGAACCAGCGCGCGCCGGCGCTGCTTGTAGTCCGCGTCCGCCGACAGCGGTGCGATCGTGGGCGTGGCCTGGTCGGCCAGGACGATCAGCGCCTCGGCCTGTCCCTGCATGCGCGCTGCCTGGGCCAGGTCGGGGTTGACCTTGGACGCCGAGGCGGCCAGGACCGGGGCGGCCATCAGCACGGCGGCCACGGCCCCGGCCGCGAGAAGAGTACGTCGGTACAGGGACATGAAGATTCCTCCGGTGGATCTGGGCAGTGTGCATCAGCTTTGGCCGTCGGCCAGGACAGGGGCCCAGGCTTCGGCTGCGACAATTCCGGCCATGGAGAGTTCGCAGTTGCTCCAGCAGGCTCTGCTGGAGGCCCGACAGGCGAGCAGCCAGGGCCACGCCGAACAAGCGGTGTTCCACGCCAGCAACGCCGCCGGGCTGGCGCTCGAGCTGGGTGATGAGCTCGGCCACGCCGAAGCACAGTCGCTGCTGGTGCTGCATCTGTTCACCCTCGGGCGTTTCGCCGACGCGCTGCGGCACGGCCACCTGGCGCTGCAGGCCTGGCAGCGCCTGGAGAAGCACGACCGGGTGTGCGAGACGCAACTGCGGCTGGCGCTGTCGCTGTCGGAACTGGGCATCCACCTCCGTGCGTCGACGCTGGCCCGCGGAGCTCATTTGCTGGCGCAGCAGCAAGGGCTGGACAGCCACGCTCACCAGGCCCTGGCCCTGCTGGGCGGGCTCTACGGTCGCGCCGGCGACGTCGACGATGGCGAACTGCTGCTGCTGCAGGCCCTGTCGCGCGCCAGCGAGGCGCAGGATCAGGCCACGCGCACCACCGTGCTCAACACCCTGCTCGCGCTGCTCCTGGAAGGCGTGGAGCAGGCCCGAGCGGCCGACGACAGCGCGCGCATGTCGGCGCTCGCGCAGCGCCTGCGGCGCCATGCCGGGCTGGCGTGGGCCCAGTGCACCGAGGAGCCGAACCTGTTCCGTCGCACCGTGCTGCGTGGCAATGTGGCCGCGGCGCTCGCTGTCTGTGGGCAGACGCAGGACGCGCTCAGCCTGCAGCGCGCCTGCGCCCACGAGGCCGCCGAGGCGGGCTTTCGGGTCTTCGAGATGCGAAGCCGCTCCCGCCTGGCCACGCTGCTGCTCGATGCGGGTGACAGCGATGCTGCCGTGGCCGAGGTCGACCGGATGGAAAGCCTGGTCCGCGGCGAGTCCAATGCCGGTGCCGAACTGGAACTGCTGACGCTGCGCGCACGTCTGGCGGAGATGGCGGGCCAGCGCGAGCAGGCCCAGGATCTGCGTGCGCAGGCCGAAACCAGGCGCCAGGCGCATGCCCAGCTGCAGGCGGCGATACGTCGGCAGGTGGAAGCGGAGGCAGCGGCTGTCCTGGATCTGCTGGCGCCGGGCCTCTGAATCCGGGTCGGCCGCGGGCCTGGCGGGCGGCCGGCCGCCGGGCCGATCAAGGCTTCACTTCGACCACCGTCTCGAAGCCGCCGAAGATCATGCGCTTGCCGTCGAAGGGCATGGGCGGGTTGCCGGGCGTCGACGGGTCCATGCGGGGGTCTTCCATCATCTTCTTCATGCCCGCGTCGCGCGTGGCCTTGTCGGGCCACTCCACCCAGGAAAACGCCACCGTCTCCTCGGCGGTGGCCTGGACGGCGCGGCGGAAGTCGGTGAGCTTGCCGTCGGGGACGTCGTCGCCCCAGCACTCCATCACGCGGAGGGCGCCGAGCTCCAGGAAGATCGGGTCGAGATGACGCGCGTGCTCGATGAACGTCTGCTTGTTGGCGGTGGGGACTGCGATCACGAAACCGTCGATGTAGGACATGCCTTCACTCCTGTCGGGTTGGCGGGTCGAGGCGCCGACCGGATGGCGCCCCGTAGACTGTCGACGAACGGGAGCATGCCCGATCGACATGGACGGCCGGCGGGCTGCCGGGCCATGGGTCCACCCCGCGCGCAAGGAGCGAGCACCGATGACCACACCGTCGAACACGCCACCAGGCCTGGTGCGTCGCCTCCTCCGCTCGCCGCCGGCGCGCGTGCTGGTACTGGGTTTCGTGCTGCTGCTGATCATGGGTCTGAACGAGGACGTGATGAGCGGCCACGCCGCCGAGCCCGTGAAGGCCGTCGTGCACATCGTGGTGCTGGCCGTCGCAGGCCTGGCCTTGTACCGAGGCTACGGACAGGTGATCGAGCAGCGCGCCGTCTCGGAACTGAGTGCCCCGGGCATGGGACGCGAACTCGGCATCGGACTGCTGCTGGGTGCGGGCCTCTACACCGCCTGCGAGCTGATCCTGATCCTCCTGGGCATCTACCGCATCGACGGGCTGAACCCCTTGAGCACCATGGTCCCGGCGATCGCCATGGCGATCAGTTCCAGCGTCTTCGAGGAGCTGTTGTTCCGCGGAGTGCTGTTCCGCTCGGTCGAGACCTGGTTCGGCAGCTGGGCGGCGCTGGGGGTGTCTTCGCTCGTGTTCGGCCTCACCCACCTGATCAACCCGCAGAGCACGCTCGAAGGGGCGCTGTTCATCGCCGTCGAGGCCGGCATCCTGCTGGCGGCGGCCTACATGCTGACGCGCCGGCTGTGGTTGAGCATCGGCTTCCACATGGCCTGGAACTACACGCAGTCCGCCATCTTCTCCGGCGTCGTCTCCGGCAACGAGGCCGCGCCCGGGCTGATCCGGTCCACCGTGAAGGGCCCCGAGCTGCTGACCGGGGGCCAGTTCGGTGTCGAGTCGTCGGTGCTGGCGCTGCTGCTGTGCACCACTGCCGGCGTCGTGATGCTGGTGATGGCGGTGCGGCGCGGGAAAATCGTGCCACCGGTCTGGAAGCGCCCTCCCTGATCGGGCCCGGCCGCGCGCGACACTCAAGTCTTCGCCCGGCCGGTCGATCCCGTCCAGATGGCCATGGCCCCGCCACAGCGGGCAGCATGGCCGACGCCAGCGCCCTGATGAGCCCCACATGCCCGAACCCTTGACCGTCGACGCGCGCGCCACGTCGCCGTGGCAGGCGTTCGTGCGCCGTGTCCTGTTCGATTTCCCGCCGCGGGCGCGGGCCGCCTGGCTGGCCATCACCGGGGCGGGTACCGCTGCGCTGGTCTGGGCGTCGTGGCAGCTGCTCACCACGCCGGGGACGGCGGCCTGGCCCCTGGCGCTGGCGCTGCCGCTGGTGGCCCTGGCGTCCAGCCTGTCCGTCAAGCTGCCGCGCTCGACCTATTCGCTGAGCATCGGCGACGTGTTCGTCTTCGGCGTGCTGGCCACCATCGGGCCGGCGGCGGCCGTGCTGGCATCCGGCATCGACGCGCTCGCCGGCACGCTGCGCTTCAACAAGCGGCTGAGCACGCGCTTGGCCACCCCGTCGGCGGCGATGGCCGCGATGGCCGTCTGCGCCTGGGCCTTCGAGGGCGTCAAGGCGGCGCTGGTCCGCCACGGGCTCGGCCCGGAACCGGCGACCATGGCGGCGCTGGCGCTGGTGGCACTGCTGCCCTTCGCGCTGTCGCTGGTGCCGCTGATGGCGATGTCGGCACTCAAGCGCGGCGAACCGCTGCAGCCGCTGCGCTGGCTGGCCGACTCGAGCTGGATGGCCGCCATCTACGTGGCTTCGGCAGGGATCGCCGGGCTGGTGCACCTGCAGGCGCAGCAATCCGGTGCCACTCCGCTGGTGGTGACGGCCCTGTCGGCGATCGTCATCATGTTCCTGCTGCGCGTCGCCGTGCGGCGGCAGGAGGCCGAACGCCAGCGCCAGGAGGCGCAGCTGGCGAAGGCGCAGCGCGAAGCCACGCTCAGCCACGAACGCTTCGCCGCGGCCTTCAGCCACGCGGCCATCGGCATGGTCATCGTCAAGCCGGACGGCACCGTGCTGCAGGCCAACGACGCGCTGCACGCCCTGCTGAAGCTGGCGCCCGGCGCCGTGCTCGGCCAGCCCTTCGAGACGCTCCTGGATGCCGCCGACGCACCGCTGATGCAGCAGCGCGCCCAGGCCGCGCGGCTTTCTCACGACGATGCCTTCTCGATGGAGCTGCAGGTGAGGCGCCGTGACGGCCAGCAGATCTGGGTGGCCGTCCACTGCAGCCAGTACGAGGACCCCGAAGGCGGCGGCCCGTGCCTCATCTACCAGCTGCACGACATCACCTCGCGCCACGTCGCGGAGAGCCGCCTCAACCACATCGCCTATCACGACGACCTCACCGGCCTGGCCAACCGCCACAGCTTCAATGAAGCGCTGGAAGCCGCGGTGGCGCGCGCCCGGCTCGACCCCGGGCAGCGCTTCGCCGTGCTCTACCTGGACCTCGACCGCTTCAAGCTCGTCAACGACAGCCTCGGTCATGGCGCCGGCAACCTGCTGCTGCTGGAGGTGGCGGCCCGGCTGCGCGCCAGCGTGGGCGGCGGGGGCCTGGTGGCGCGCCTGGGCGGTGACGAGTTCGCCGTGTTGGTCAGGACGCCGTGCGAGCCCGACATCGCCGTGCCGCTGGCCGATCGCGTGCTCGAAGCCCTCAGCCGCCCGGCCCGCATCCAGGGCACCGAGGTCGTTCCAGGTGTCAGCGTCGGCCTCACCTTCTGCGACATCGGCGAGCGCACGGCCGACGAGATCATGCGCGACGCCGACCTGGCGATGTACGAGGCCAAGGCTGCCGGCCGCGGCCGCGTCGTGCGCTTCGACAGGAGCATGCACCACAAGGTGGCCGAGAAGCTGGCGCTCGAAACCGACCTGCGGCGCGCCATCGGCGAAGGGCAGATGAGCGTGCACTTCCAGCCGATCTACCAGCTCGCGCCCTTCCGGCTGAGCGGCTTCGAGGCCCTGGCGCGCTGGGTGCACCCGCAGCGCGGTGCCATCAGCCCCGCGGTGTTCATCGCGCTGGCCGAGGAGTCGGGCCACATCGAGGCGCTGACCGACTGGGTCATCGATCAGGCGATGGCGCAGCTCGCGCGCTGGAAACAGGGCTGGCCGGCGCTGCAGCACCTGTGCATGCACGTCAACATCTGCGGCCGTGACCTCGCGCGCATGAGCCTGGTGCCGCATGTCGAGCAGGTGCTGCAACGCCACCAGGCCAGCGCCGGCAGCCTGACCCTGGAGCTGACCGAGACCATGCTGATGGGGCGGCTGGATGTCGCGCTGCGCACCATGGCCAGCCTGCGCGCCAGCGGGGTGCGCTTTTCCATCGACGACTTCGGCACCGGGTACTCGTCGCTGTCCTACCTGGGGCGGCTGCCGATCGACAGCCTGAAGATCGACCGCTCGTTCGTGATGGCCATGCACGAGAGCCGGCAGAACCTGGAGATCGTGCGCGCGATGCTGACGCTGGGGCGCACGCTGGGGCACAAGGTCATCGCCGAGGGCGTGGAGACCGAGCAGCAACTGGCGATGCTGCGCGAACTGGGCGTGCAGGAAGGGCAGGGCTACCTGCTGGCGCGCCCGATGGGCGCGCCGCAGGTCGACGAGCTGCTCGCCGGCACCCGGGTCAACTGACGATCAGGTACACCCCCAGACCCACCATCACCACGCCGCTGAGCAGCTTCAGCCAGCGGCCTTCCTTCTCGCGCAGGCGCCGGTTCGACAGCGTGGTCACGCCGATGGCCAGCACGACGACGTCGTCGAACATGTAGGCCGCGTTGTAGAGCAGCAGGTAGCCGTAGTAGCTGGCCGTGTCCAGCTGCCGCAAGGTGAGGATGCGCGTGAACAGCGCGGGGAAGCCCGAGGTGCAGAGGAACTCCACCACCTGCACCAGGAGCCCCAGCACGATGACGCCGACGATGGCCGCCGGCAGGCTCCTGGCCTGCAGGATGGCGCGCATGCGCGCATAGATGCCGGGCTTGGACTGGTCCGGGATCGACAGCGAGACGCCCACACCAGGCGCGATGAAGTCCTTCATGTTGATCAGCCCGGCGACGATGGCGATGGCCGCGATGGCCAGCTGCGAAGCCCTGGACAGGCCGATCAGCAGGAACAGGTTCAGCCAGGCCGCCATGAACACGAAGTAGGCCACGCCCTCCACCAGCACGAAGGTGCCGGCGATGGCCAGCATGCGCTTGCGGTCGTTCAGCGTCGCCAGCAGCGAGATCATCAGGATCAGCACCCACATCGAGCAGGGGTTCAGTCCGTCGAGCAGGCCCATGGCGATGGTGAAGGCGGGCAGGCCGACGTCGTCCAGCGTCACGGTGCGGCCGAACATCGTGACCTGGAAGTCCTCGGCGGGCGGCACTTCGGCCTTGCAGGTGGAAGCCTCCTGCAAGGCGCAGCTGGTGGCGTCGGCGGCCGAAGCCGCGCCGGCCGCGGGCTGCGCCCGTCGGCCCTGCAGCGCACCCAGGATCAGCCGGTCGGTGGAGGCCTCTTCGGAGTAGCCGAAGATGAGCTGCCCGCCGACGAAGAAGGCCGGCACGCGTGCGTTGCCGCTCTGCTGCTGGCGTGCGATGTCCTGCAGGCGCTGCATCGCCGCGGGCTCCTTGGAGACGTCGCGGATGACGATCTCCAACTCGGGCCGCTGCTGCGCCAGGCCCTTCAGGAACTCCTCGGCCTTCGCGCAGTGCGGGCAGCCTTCGCGCACGAAGACTTCCATGCGCTGCGCGGCGGGGTCCTGTGCCGCGGCGCCCGCCAGATGGGCCAGCCCCAGGGCCAGGCCCAGCGCGAGCCGGAGCAGGAGGCGGCGGCTCCAGATCGCTGTGCTCACGGGTAGGCCCTCCGCAGCGCCCGGTCGATGAGGTCCAGCAGCTGCTGGCGGCCGAAGCTGTCCATCTGGCGGCCGTTGACGAAGTACTCGGGGGTCTGCTTCACGTTCAGCAGCGCGGCATCGGCGCGGTCCCGGGCCACGCGCTGCTTCACCTCGGCCGAGGCCATGTCCAGCGCCAGCTGGTCCCAGACCAGGCCCGAGCCTTCCAGCACGGCCAGCGCCAGCTGCGGCTGCACCACATGGCGGATCACCCAGCGGTCCTGCGTCTTCAGCAGGGTCTCCAGCGTGGGCCAGTACTTGTCCTGCTGGCGGCTGGCTTCCAGCAGCGCCACCACGTAGTCGGCGCCCGGGTGCAGGGGCACGTGGCGCAGGCTCAGGCGGATCTTGCGCGGGTGCTCGGCCAGCACCTGCTTGACGAGGGGGTAGAAGACCGCGCAGGTTTCGCAGGCGGGGTCCAGGAACTCCACGATCTGCACCTTGGCGGCCGCGTCGCCCACCGTGGGGGCCTGCGGGTTGACCAGGCCGGGCCGCTGCGCCATGCGAGCATCGTCCTCGTCGCTGCTGCGGCCGAAGAACACCACGCCGCTGCCCGCGACGACGGCGACGGTGGCCCCGGCGGCGATGAACAGGTTTCTGCGGCTTTGGTCCGGGGCTGGCGTCGGCGTGGTGGCGGCCGGGGAGGTTTCGGTGGGGCTGTGGGTTTTCTGGGTCTTGCGGCTCATGGGGCACTCCGTGGGCGGCCGCACGCGCGGCGCCTGGCAGGTCGGAAAGAAGGGGTGGAGCGGGGCGCTTCGACCCGCGCGGCGCGGCAGGGCGCCGCCGAATCGCGGGCTCAGCGTGCGCTGGCGCGGGGTGGCCGCTGCGGGCCGTCGGGCACGTGCTGCGCCAAGGGGTGCAGTTCAGGCCCGGGCACGATGGGCGCCTTGCCGGCCAGTGGCAGCGCCGGCACCGACATCGGCAATGCCGTCAGGGCGGCCCCGTGGCACTGGCAGCCGTCCTGGTCACAAGGCGCTTCCCCAGCATCGCAGGGGACGTGAGACGCAGCGGCCTCGTCCGGCGAGGCCAGCGACATGGCTGCGGCGGGCGCGGCGGCCTCGTCGGCGCAGCAGGGTGTCGCCAGGCAGCCCGGCGCCATGGAGGCCACCGCGCCCTGGCACATCAGGGCGAAGGCGAAGAGGACGAGGATCAGCCGCCGCATGGTGAAGACAGCTTAGCGCCGGGCGCCGCCGGCGCCATGACCTGCCGCAAGCATTCGAGGCCGGCCTCGGCGCCCGTCACCAGCAGCGAGCGAGCGCGGCGATCTGCGCCGGGCCCGTGCGGCAGCAGCCGCCGATGAGTCGCGCCCCGGCCGCGGCCCAGTCCATGGCCAGGTCCTCGAAGGGACGGTGGGCGCACTCGGCCGCGGGCAGCCAGCGCTTGGCCTGGGCGTCCCAGGTTTCGCCGGCGTTGGGGTAGGCGAGCAGGGGCTTGGCGGTGCGGGTGCGCGCCCGCGCCAGCAGCTCGGCCACGTGCTGCGGGGGGGTGCAGTTCACGCCGATCGCCACCACGCTCTCGAAGCCCTGCACCGCCGCCACGGCGTCCTCGATGGCGTCGCCTTCGCAGATGTGGTCGCCGTCGCGCGCGCTGAAGCTGATCCAGCCGCGGGCCCCGGTCTCGTCCATCAGGCGCGCCAGCGCACGGGCCTCGGCGATGCAGGGGATGGTCTCGCAGGCCAGCAGGTCGGCGCCGCTGGCGGCCAGCAGCTGCAGGCGCGGGCGGTGGAAGTCCATCAGCGCCGCCTCGTCCAGCCGGTACTGGCCGCGGTACTCGGAGCCGTCGGCCAGCACCGCGCCGTAGGGGCCGACCGAGGCCGCCACCAGCGGCGCGGGTCGGGGGTCGCCCGGGGCGCGCTCGGCCAAGGCCTGGTCGCGGGCCTCGCAGGCCAGCCGCACCGACAGGTGCATCAGCGCCGCCGCGTCCTCGCGCGAGAGGCTGCGCTTCGCGAAGCCTTCGAAGCTGGCCTGGTAGCTCGCGGTGGTGGCCACGTCGGCGCCGGCACGGAAGTAGTCCAGGTGCACCGCGCGAATCAGCTCGGGCTGCTCGATCAGCAGGCGCGCCGACCACAGCGCGTCGCGCAGGTCGGCACCGCGGCGCTCCAGCTCGGTGGCCAGCGCGCCGTCGAGCACCAGGTGGGGCCGCTGCTGCAGCCAGCGGGCGATGGGGTCGGGTGTGTTCACGGCGGGAACGTAACACCGATTCGCGGCGCCGCGCCGCCGCCCGCCAGGGGCGGTAGCCTCGCCGCTGACGGCGGCCGTTCCGGGGCGCCGTGGCAGGCTGCTGCTGGACATCGATCAACGCCATGAAGCTGGTGCAATGCTGGGACGACGGGGTGAGCACCGATGTCCGCCTCGTGTCGCTGCTGCGCCGGCAGGGCGCACGCGCCACTTTCAACCTCAACGCGGGCCTGCACCAGCGGCAGCGCCAGTTCGGCTGGCACCACCGTGGCACGGAGGTGTGGCGGCTCGGCCTGGACGAGCTTGGCGAGGTCTACGAGGGCTTCACCATCGCCAACCACACGCTCACGCATCCGCACCTCGAGGCCTTGCCCATCGACGAAGCCCGGCGCGAGATCGCCGAAGGCCGCGCCTGCCTGCAGGCGCTGTTCGGCCAGCCGGTGCGCGGCTTCGTCTATCCCTTCGGAAGCTTCGACGATGCGGTGATGCAGGCCGTGCGCGATGCGGGCCATGTCTACGCCCGCACCACCCGCCAGGCCGAAGCGGGCGTCGGCACGCAGGACGCGATGGCCGCAGCGCCCAGTTGCCACTTCCTGGCCCCCGACTTCTGGCAACGCCTGCAAGCGGCGCGGCCCACCGGCGCCTTCTGGTTCTGGGGGCACTCCTACGAGCTGGTGGACGAAGCGATGTGGGCCGCCTTCGAGGCGTCGCTGGCGCGTCTGTGCGCCGAGCCTGGTGTGCAGTGGTGTGACCCGACCGAGCTCTTCGATGGAGACTGCCCATGACTTCGAACCCGATCCCGCGCCCGCTGGCCGCGCTGCTGCTGTCCTGTGCCAGCCTGCTGGCCCCCGCCGGGGCGCGTGACTTCGCCTCGACGCGGCCGGTGGCGCGCGTCGAATACTGGCAGCAGCGCCAGGCCACGATCCAGGCGCAGGTGGCGGACTCGCCGGGGCTGCGCGCCGTGAAGCTGGTGTTCGTCGGCGACTCGATCACCGACTTCTGGCTGCTCGGCGACGACCCGTGGATCCCGGGCCGCCTGCACGGGCGCAGCGTCTGGGACGAGTCCTTCGGCGGCGCCGTGCCGGAGAACCTGGCGCTGAACATCGGCATCTCGGGCGACCGCACCGAGCACCTGCTCTTCAGGCTGCTGCCGAAGTCGCAGGGCGGGCTGGGCCAGCTGGACGCCGCGGCGCTGGCACCCGAGTTCTTCGTCCTCATGGTCGGCATCAACAACTCCTACGCGCCCGAGCTGCCGGTGGCCGACAGCGTGTTCGAAGGCGTGCTGGCCGTGATGCGCGCC
>CAZBUU010000004.1:0-42824 GCA_964495125.1 uncultured Rubrivivax sp. | reverse complement strand
CGAGCTGCCGGTGGCCGACAGCGTGTTCGAAGGCGTGCTGGCCGTGATGCGCGCCTTGCACGCGCGCAAGCCAGGCACGCGGCTGCTGTTGCAGTCCATCCTGCCCACGTCGGAGCCGGCCCGGGATGAGGCCGTGGTGAAGCCCGTGAACGTGCGCCTGGCGGCCCTGGCGAAGAGCCCGGAGTTCGCAGGTTTCACCACCTGGCTCGACCTGTATCCCGCCTTCGTCGACGCCCAGGGCCGCCAGGATGCGCGGCTGTTCGTCGACGGCCTGCACCCCAGCGAGGCGGGCTACCGCGTGTGGCGCGACCGGCTCTTGCCGGCGCTGGCGGCGGCGCGGCGGCCGGCGCGCTGACGCCGCGCAACCCGCCACCCCGCTGTGCGGGAGTTCCCGGGGTGGGCACCGCGCGGCCGGCGTGCACCATGGCGACCCTGGCCACCCACGAAAGGAGCCTGCCATGGCCGACCCCACCGCTGCCACCCTCACGCAGCTCAGGAACATCCAGGCCCGCACCGGCAAGACCATCGCCGAGCTGCACGCCGCCGTGGCCGCCGGCGGCGCCGCCCGGCACAGCGACAGGCGCAGCTGGCTGATGGAGCACTTCAAGCTCGGCTATGGCGACGCCAACACGGTGGCGCTCTTCTTCGACAAGCCCCTGCCCGAGCTGGGCGGCGCTGCACCCGCCGCCGCGGCCCCCGCGGCCAGCGGCGACGCGCTGGAGGCCATCTACGCCGGCGCGAAGGCCGGGCTGCGGCCGCTGCACGAAGCGCTGATGGCCAGGCTCCAGGCCTTCGGCAGCTTCGAGCAGGCACCGAAGAAGGCCTACGTCAGCCTGCGCCGGAAGAAGCAGTTCGCGATGGTGGGGCCGGCCACCAAGGACAGCATCGAGATCGGCCTGAATGCCAAGGACCTGCCGCCGCATGCCCGACTGAAGCCGCAGCCGGCGGGCAGCATGTGTAACGCCACCACGCGCATCCAGTGCGAAGCGGAAGTCGATGCCCAGTTGCTGGGCTGGATTCGGCAGGCCTTCGACGCGGCCGCCTGATCGCCGTTCAGGACGCGGAAGCCCGGGACCCCAGGCCCCACCACGGGGGCAGCAGTTCGATGACCTCGGGCCGCCGGTAGCGGTCGTCCAGCAGCCACAGCCAGCCGCGGTCCTCGGGCGTCCTCAGCACGCGGCCGGCCGCCTGCACCACGCGCTGCATCGCCGGCACGAGATCGGCGTAGCCGTGGCCGGCGCCAAAGAGCTTGTCCAGCCGGGCCTGCACGTGGTCCTGCATCACCGAGACCGGCGGCAGCCCCAGCGTGGCGATGAAGGCGCCGATGAGCAGCGGGCCCGGCAGGTCCACGCCTTCGGCGAACACGCCGCCCAGCACCGCGAACCCGATGCCCTGGCCCTGGGGCTGGAAACGCGCCAGGAACTCGGCGCGCGCGCCGCTGTTCATGCGCCGCTGCTGCCGCCACTGCGGGATGTCCGGCCGCAGCGTGGCCAGCAGCGCGGCCGCCTTGTCCAGGTAGTCGAAGCTGCTGAAGAACGCGAGGTAGTTGCCCGCGTGCGCGTCGAACTGCCGGCCCATCACGGCACCGAGGTGGCGCAGCGAACGTTCGCGGTGGGCGAAGCGTGTCGAGATGCCGTCGGCGACCCGCACGCTCAGGTGCTCGGCGGGGAAGGCCGGCGGCACGTCGATCCAGGCCGTGTTCTCCGGCAGGCCCAGCAGCTGGATGGCGTAGGCTGGCGGTGACAGCGTGGCCGAGAACAGCGTGACGCTGTGCATCGCCTCGAAGCGCCGGCGCAGGAAGCACGAGGGCGCCACGTTGCGCACGCCCAGCGCGGCGTCGTCGGCGAGAACCTGCACGTCGAACAGCGAGTGATCGCTCAAGGCCTCCAGCAGGCGCAGGAACCGCTGCAGCTCGAAGTGGAAGTCCAGCAGCGTGCCCACGCTCAAGGGGTGCTGGTTGAAGTGCTCCGACAGCGCGCCGGCCGCGGCCTGCAGGGCCTGCGCGAAGGCGTCGGGCACGGCCTCGAGCACCTCGTAGGGCGCTGCCCGTTCGTTGACCAGCAACTCGGTGGCCTGCGTCAGCGCCGCCAGGGGGCCGCTCACGGCGCCGGGTGCGGCCTGCGCCGCGGCCCGCAGTGGCCCGAGGCGCAACTCGGCGCTGAACATCTGCCGTGCCCGCTCCACCAGGTTGTGCGCTTCGTCCACCAGCACGCTAAGCTTCCAGTCCAGCGCCTGGCTCAGGCCCCACAGCAGGCCCTGCATGTCGAACAGGTGGTTCACGTCGCCCACCAGCACATCGGCCCAGCGCACGAGTTCCTGGCCCAGGTAGTAGGGGCAGACGCCGTGGCGCAGCGCCACCTGGCGCTGACCCGCCGCGTCCAGCCAGCCCAGGGCCACGGCCTCCTGGCGCGCGGCGGGCAGGCGGTCGTAGAAGCCGCTGGCCAGCGGGCAGGCGTCGCCGTGGCAGGCCTTGTCGGGGTGCTCGCAGCCCTCGTCCTTGGGCACCAGGGTCTGCACGCGCAGTGCCCGGCCGGCCGTGCCCGAGCGCAGGTCGCCCAGCGCTTCCAGCGCGGTGAGCCGGCCCGTGCCCTTGCAGGTGAGGTAGGCCAGCTTGTCGATGCCGTGCAGCGGCATGGCGCGCAGCAGCGGGAACAGCGTGCCCACGGTCTTGCCGATGCCCGTGGGCGCCTGGGCCAGCAGGCTGCGCCCATGGGCGGCCGTGCGGTAGACGGCCTCGGCGAGGTCGCGCTGGCCGGCGCGGAACGCGGCCTGGGGAAACGCCAGCGCCTGCAGCGCTGCGTCACGCGCCGCGCGGTGTTCTGCTTCCTGCTGCGCCCAGGCCAGGAAGGACGCGCAACGTGCCGACAGCGCTTCTTCCAGTTCCTCGGCGCCGAAGACCTGCCGCAATTCGATCTCGGCCTGGCTCGCGACGTCGAAGTACACCAGCGCCAGCGCGATCTCCGGCAGGCCGCGCGCGCGGCAGAACAGCGCCCCGTAGGTCTGCAGCTGTGCCCAGTGCAGCTGCCGGCGGTTCGCGGGGATGTCATCCGGTTGCCCGCGGATCGTCTTGATCTCTTCCAGGCTGCGCCGCCGCGGGTCGTGGCCATCGGCGCGGCCGCGCACGCGCAGCGGGCCGCAGGTGGTCTCCAGCGCGATCTCGGTCTCGTAGTCCGGGCCGCGGCGCTGCGCCACGGTGTTCTGCCCCATCAGCCCTTCCAGCGCCGTGGCCGAGGGCGTGAAGCGGCGGTCCAGGTCACCGCGCTTGGCCGTGAACTCGCAGAGCTCGCGGACCGAGACGGTGTAGCTCCAGGGGGCCGGGGACATGGGGCCATTGTCGGCATGCCGCGCCGGCGGGGCCTGCGTGCATCCGCAGGGGCACCGGCCGCGTAAGAAGACGGTCGCCCGTCCGACCCACGCTGGCCAGGGAACGCGTTCCCGTGCCCCGCCGAAGTCACCCGCCACCTCAGGAGTTGCCATGACATCCAGACCCCGCCGTTCCCTGATCCTCAGCACGCTGGGATGCAGCGCTTTGCTGGCCTGCCTGCCCGCATCCGCGGACGTCGATCCGCAGCAGTTTCTCAACCAGTTCGAGTCCACCTTCGGGAAGTTCGAAGGCTACCGCCGCTCCGGCGCCAAGGGCATCTGCGCGGTGGGCGAGTTCGTCGGCAGCGCCGAGGGCCGTGCCTTGTCGGTGTCGTCGGCCTTCAGCGGCAAGCCCGTGCCGGTGACCGTGCGTTTCTCGGTGGGCGGCGCCAACCCGCGCGCTGCCGACAACACCAAGGGCCAGCGCAACCTCGCGCTTCAATTCAACCTGCCGGGCGGTGAGCTCTGGCAGATGGGCAACATCTCCGCGCCCGTCTTCGGCGCCGCCACGCCCGAACAGTTCCTGGGCCGGCTGCAGTCCCTGCAGCCCGATCCCGCCACCAAGGCCGCCGACCCGGCCAAGGTGAAGGCCTTCGCCGACGCCAACCCGGAGGTCCTGCTGCAAGGCAAGTACTTCGCCAGCCAGCCGGTGCCGGCCAGCTTCGGCAGCGTCAACTACTGGGGCGTGCACACCTTCGCCTTCATCAACGGCAAGGGCGACAAGCAGCTCGGCAAGTGGACCTTCGAGCCCGTCGCCGGCACGCAGGGCCTGAGCGACGACGAGGCCAAGGCCAAGGGCCCCAGCTTCCTGTTCGACGACCTGCGTCAGCGCGTCGCGGCCGGCAACGTGGCCTTCGACTTCAAGCTGCAGTTGGCCCAGCCCGGCGACCGCATCGACAGCGTCGTGCATCCGCTGCCCGAAGACCGCCGCAAGGTGAACCTGGGGCGCCTGACCATCAAGTCCGTGGCCGCCGATGGCGGGGGCGACTGTCTGACCATCACCTTCGTGCCCACGGTGCTGCCCAAGGGCGTGGAAGCCTCGCCGGACCCGATGCTGTTCGCCCGAGCCGCGCCCTATGGCGTGGGGCTGGGTCGTCGCCTGGGTGAAGGCGCCAAGCAGTAGCCGGTGTCGGGGCGAACGCGGCGGCCTCGCGGGGCGGCGGTGATACCGTCGTGGCCCTCGAAGCCGGAGACTTCGCCCATGCCCCTCGACAACGCCCTGCGCGCCGCCTTCACGCCCACCGGCCGGCTGCGCGCGTCCATCAACCTCGGCAATCCCATCCTGGCCGGGACCGACCCCGCCACGGGCGCACCCTGCGGCGTGTCGGTGGACCTGGCCGGCGCCTTCGCGCAGCAGCTGGGCGTGCCGCTGGACCTGGTGGCCTTCGACACCGCCGCAAAGTCGGTGCAGGCCGTCACCGACGAGCAGGCCGACATCGGCTTCTTCGCCATCGACCCGGCGCGCGGCGCCGGCATCGCCTTCACCGCGCCCTACCTGCTCATCGAGGGCTGCTACCTCGTGCGCGACGCTTCACCGCTGCAGGCCAACGAGGAGGTGGACGCCGCGGGCCGCAGCGTCGTCGTCGGGCAGGGCAGCGCCTATGACCTCTTCCTCACGCGCGAGCTGAAGCAGGCCACGCTGGTGCGCGCGCCCAGTTCGCCAGCGGTGGTGGAGACCTTCCTCGCCAGCGGTTCGGATGTGGCCGCCGGCGTGAAGCAGCAGCTGCAGGCCGAGGCGCAGCGCCTGGGCGGGCTGCGCCTGCTGGGCGGCCGTTTCATGGTCATCCAGCAGGCCATGGGCCTGCCCAAGGGGCGCGGCCCGGCGGCGGCCGCGGCGCTGGCCGAGTTCGTCGAGGCCATGAAGGCCAGCGGCTTCGTCGCCCAGGCGCTGGTGCGGCACGGCGTGGCCGGCGCCTCGGTGGCGCCACCCGCGCCGCTCAGCCCCCGCTGAGCGCCAGCACCACCGCCACGAAATCGTCGGGCTGCAGCGCGCGCTGCAGGTCGCGCACGTCGGCGCCGTTGACGAAGATGCGCATGTTCGGCCGCAGCCGCTGCTGCTCGTCGACGACGCGAAAGCGCAGGCCCGGGTAGCGCGCGTCCAGGTCGTCGAACATCGCCAGCAGCGTGTCGCCGCCGGCCTGCACGTGCACGGCCCGCGTGTAGGACTGCAGCGCCGAGGGGATCAGGACCTTCACGCCAGCGTCGCCACTTCCACGGCGTAGATTTCAGGCAGGTGGCGCGCGATGTTGGACCAGCGCGCCCCTTCGTCGCGGCCGATCCACAGCTCGCCGCCGGTGGTGCCCAGGTACAGCGCGGGCACGGGCTGGGTGTCCGCCGTCATCGCCTGGCGCTTCACCGTCCACCAGGCCTGCGCCTCGGGCAGGCCCTGGTCCAGGCGCTGCCAGGTGCGGCCGGCGTTGCGCGTCATGTAGGCGGCCGGCTGGCCGGCGGGGCTGGTGCGCGGCCAGACGTCGCTGCCGTCCATGGGGAACACCCAGGCCACGTTGGCGTCGTGCGGGTGCACCACCATCGGAAAGCCGATGTCGCCCACGCGCTTGGGCATCTTGCGGCCGATGCGCTGCCAGCTGTCCTGCGCCGGGTTGCCCGTGCGGTCCATGCGGTAGATGCCGCAGTGGTTCTGCTGGTACAGGCGCGTGGGCATGGTGGGGCACTGGCGCACGCAGTGGGGGTCGTGGAAAGTGTTGGTCGTGGGGTCGAAGCCGCCCACCACTTCCATGCCGCGCACCAGCGCCTGCCAGCTGCGGCCGCCGTCGAAGGACTCGTGCACACCGCCGCCGGACATGCCGAACATCAGGTGCGCCGCGTCCAGCGGGTCGACGATGACGGAGTGCAGCTTGGGGCCGTCGGGCGTGCCGTCCTGCACCGTGCCCATCCATTCGCGGAACTGCGGGTCGTCGTTGACGCTGGACAGCGGCGCCCAGGTGTTGCCGCCGTCCTCCGAACGGAACAGGCCCTGCGGCGAGGTGCCGGCGTACCAGGTGTCGCGTTCGCTGGCATGGCCGGGCGTGAGCCAGAACGTGTGGTCCACCGAACGCGCCGGCAGCCCGTTCGTGGGCGCGGCGAAGGCTGGCGGCTGCTTTGCTTCCTTCCAGGTCTTGCCCAGGTTGGTGGAGCGGAATATGGTGGGGCCCAGGTGGCCGGTCTTGGCCGCGGCCAGCAGCGTGCGGCCGTCGCGCGGGTCCAGTCGCAGGTGGCTCAGCGTGTGGCCCAGGAAGTGCGGGCCGTCGGTCACCCAGGCCTTGCGCTTGGCGTCGCCATGGAACAGCCAGGCGCCCTTGCGCGTGGCGACCAGCAGGACAAGACGGGTGGCGGGAGCGGGCTTGGCTTTCGTGGGCATGGGGTCTCCTCGGCGCGTGCTGACGGGTCGCGCTGACGTCACGACGGATGGCGCAGCGCATTCTCGACAAGTGCTGCATCGGGATGCAAGAGCTGCCAGTCCTGCAGCAGCAGGCCGAACAGGTGGGTGTCGTAGTTGCGGCCCTTGGCCGTCCAGCGTTGCCGCAGCGTGCCTTCCAGCTGGAAGCCGATGGCCTGCAGCAGGCGACACGAAGCGAGGTTCGCCGGGTTCACCTCGGCCTCCAGCCGGCGCAGGCCCAGGGCGCCGAAGGCGTGGCCGCAGGCGGCCTGCACCGCTTCGCGCATGAGGCCCTGGCCCCAGCCGTCGTGCGCCAGGGCGTAGCCCACCTCGAGCCGATGGCTGGCTTCGTCGAACTTGAAGAGCAGCAGGGTGCCGATCACGCGCGCGTCCGAGCGGCGCCGCAGCACCAGCTGCCGTGTCGCGCCGGCCTCGGTGAGGCCCTGGATGCGTTCGAACCAGGCTTCGGCGTCCTGGCGCGAGGCCCAGGTGTCGTAGGGCAGGAAGCGCGTGACGCGGTCGTCACCGTTCACGGCCATCAGGTCGTCCAGATGCTCGGCGGCCAGCGGCACGAGCTCCAGCCGCGGCGTCGGAATGGTGACGATGGGTGGGAGGGGCATGGCGCCAGTGTGGGCCGTCTGCCGCACGCCCACAATCGGCGCATGACCGAATCTTCCGCGGCCACCGGCCCCGCCTTCTCCACCCTGCCCCTGGCGGACCACGTGCTGGCCAACCTGCAGCGCCTGGGCTACAGGCAGATGACGCCCATCCAGGCCGCCAGCCTGCCGCTGGCGCTGGCCGGCAAGGACCTCATCGCGCAGGCCAAGACGGGCAGCGGCAAGACGGCCGCCTTCGCGCTGCCGCTGCTGGCCAACCTGAACCCGCGCAACTTCGGCGTGCAGGCGCTGGTGCTGTGCCCCACGCGCGAACTGGCCGAGCAGGTGACGCAGGAGATCCGCCGCCTGGCGCGCGCCGAGGACAACATCAAGGTGCTCACGCTGTGCGGCGGCGCCACCATGAAGCCGCAGATGGCCAGCCTGGCGCACGGCGCGCACGTGGTGGTGGGCACGCCGGGGCGCATCCTCGACCACCTGGGCCGCGAGAGCCTGGCGCTGGACGCGCTGAACACGCTGGTGCTCGACGAGGCCGACCGCATGCTGGACATGGGCTTCGCCGAGGACATCGCGGCCATCGTGCAGCGCTGCCCGCCGGTGACGAAGCGCCAGACCTTGCTGTTCTCGGCCACCTACCCGGACGACGTGGCCAAGCTCGCCGCACGCTACCTGCGCGAGCCGCAGGAGGTGCGGCTGGCCGAGCGCATCGCCGCCACGCAGATCCAGCAGCGCTTCTACGAGGTGGCCGAAAGCGAACGCCTGCACGCCGTGGGCCTGCTGCTGAACCACTTCCGCCCCGAGAGCACGCTGGCCTTCTGCAACACCAAGCAGCAGTGCCGCGACCTGGTGGCCGTGCTGCAGGCGCAGGGCCTGGTGGCGCTGGAACTGCACGGCGACCTGGACCAGCGCGACCGCGACCAGGTGCTGGTGCAGTTCGCCAACCGCAGCTGCAGCGTGCTGGTGGCCACCGACGTGGCGGCGCGCGGGCTGGACATCGCGGGCTTGGCGGCGGTGATCAACGTCGACATCACGCCGGACGTGGAAGTGCACGTGCACCGCATCGGCCGCACCGGGCGCGCCGGTGAATCGGGCCTGGTGTTCAACCTGGCCAGCGTGGACGAGATGGGCCGCGTGGGCCGCATCGACGCCATGCAGGGCCGCGAGAGCGTCTGGCACAAGCTCGGCGAACTGAAGGCCGATGACGCCGCCGGGCCGCTGCGCCCGCCGATGGTGACGCTGCAGATCCTGGGCGGCCGCAAGGAGAAGATCCGCCCCGGCGACGTGATGGGCGCGCTGACCAAGGACATGGGCTTCCCGGGTGCGGCCATCGGCAAGATCGACGTCAACGACTTCTCCACCTACGTGGCCGTGCAGCGCGACATCGCCGACGCCGCACTGCGCAAGCTCAACGCGGGCAAGGTGAAGGGGCGTTCGGTGAAGGTGCGGCGGCTGTGAGTTCACCGTTTGCCGAACTGGGCCTGTCGCCGGCGATGGTGCGCGCCGCCACCGAGCGCGGCTACGCCGGGCCCACGCCGATCCAGGCCGCGGCCATTCCGCCGGCGCTGCAGGGCCGCGACGTGCTGGGTGGCGCGCCCACCGGTTCCGGCAAGACGGCGGCCTTCGGCCTGGCGCTGCTGAACCACCTGGAGCTCGTGCACCGCCCGGCCTGGCGGCGCACGCAGGTGCTGGTGCTGGTGCCCACGCGCGAGCTGGCGGCGCAGGTGGGCGAGACGCTGGACGCGATGGCCCGGCATCTGACCGACCGCGCCAAGGTGGCCGTGGTCTTCGGCGGTGTCTCCATCAACCCGCAGATGCTGGCGCTGCGCGGCGGCGCCGAGCTCATCGTCGCCACGCCGGGCCGGCTGCTGGACCTGGTGGACCACAACGCGGTGAAGCTGGCCGACGTGGAACTGCTGGTGCTGGACGAGGCCGACCGCCTGCTGGACGAAGGTTTCGCCGACGAATTGCAGCGGCTCATTGCGCTGCTGCCCGCGAAGCGCCAGCACCTGTTCTTCTCGGCCACCTTCCCGCCCGCCGTGCAGGCCTTGGCCGACACGCTGCTGCACGAGCCGGTGCGCGCGGAGATGCCCGCCGCGCCGGGCGACGGGGCGCCCGACATCACGCAGCGCGCCATCGCGGTGGACGCTCCCCGGCGCACGCAGCTGCTGCGCCACCTGATCGAGACCGAGGCCTGGCCGCGCGCGCTGGTCTTCGTGGCCACGCGCTACGCCAGCGAGCACGTGGCCGAGAAGCTGCGCCGCGCCGGCCTGCCGGCCGCGGCCTTTCACGGCGACCTCAGCCAGGGCGCGCGCACGCGCGTGCTGGCCGACCTGCACGGCGGCGCGCTGCGCGTGGTGCTGGCCACCGACATGGCCGCGCGCGGCCTGCACATCGCCGGCCTGCCGGTGGTGGTGAACTACGACCTGCCGCGCTCGGCGGTGGACCACACGCACCGCATCGGCCGCACCGCGCGCGCCGGCGCGGCGGGCCTGGCCGTGAGCTTCGTCAGCGCGGGCACGGAAGCGCACTTCCGGCTCATCGAGAAGCGCCAGGGCCAGCGCGTGGCGCGTGAACGCATCGCGGGTTTCGAGCCGACCGAAGTGGCCGTGCCCGAGGCCGTTGCCACCGGCGGCGTGAAGGGCCGGCGCAAGAGCAGGAAGGACAAGCTGCGAGAGGCGGCAGCGAAGGTGGATTGAACGCGAACGCTGCGCCGGGCGCCGGCCGACCGGCGGCGCGCGTGCCCCATGACCTTGACGCCGACCCCGGCACGCCGGGCGCTGTCACACTGCCGCATGCCCGCACCGAGCCCGCTTCGCTTCGCCTTCGACAACAGCTACGTGCGTGACCTGCCGGGGGCCTATGTGCGCTGGCAGCCCGCCACCGTGCCCGCGCCCCGGCTGCTGTTCCTCAACGAGGCCTTGGCCGACGAGCTGGGGCTCGATGCTGCCGCACTGGCCGGCCCCGAGGGTGCCGCCTTCTTCGCCGGCAATGCGCTGCCCGCCGGCGCCGAGCCCATCGCCCAGGCCTACGCCGGCCACCAGTTCGGCGGTTTTTCGCCGCAGCTGGGCGATGGCCGCGCCCTGCTGCTGGGCGAAGTGCTGGACCGCCAAGGCCGCCGTCGCGACATCGCGTTCAAGGGCTCGGGCCGCACGCCCTTCTCGCGCGGTGGCGACGGCAAGGCCGCCGTGGGCCCCATGCTGCGCGAGGTGCTGATCGGCGAGGCCATGCACGCCCTGGGCATCCCCACCACGCGCGCGCTGGCCGTGGCCGCCACCGGCGAGCCCGTGCAGCGCGAGGCGGCCTTCCCCGGCGCCGTGCTCACGCGCGTGGCGGCCAGCCACCTGCGCGTGGGCACCTTCCAGTACTTCGCCGCGCGCGGCGACCTGGCCACGCTGCGCGCACTGGCGGCCCATGCCATCGCCCGGCACGACCCCGCGCTGGTCGGCGCGACCGACGCGCCCGTGGCGCTGCTGCGCGCCGTGGCGCAGCGCCAGGCGACGTTGGTGGCGCAGTGGATGAACGTCGGCTTCATCCATGGCGTGATGAACACCGACAACATGACGATCTCCGGCGAGACCATCGACTACGGCCCCTGCGCCTTCATGGAGGCCTACGACCCCGCCACCGTCTTCAGCAGCATCGACCACGGCGGTCGTTATGCCTACGGCAACCAGCCGCACATCGCGCGCTGGAACCTGGCGCGCCTGGCCGAGGCGCTGCTGCCGCTGATGGCCAGTGAAGACGACGAATCCGCCGTGCAGCGGGCCGTGGCGCAGGTCACCGAGGTCATCGACGAATTCCCCGCGCTGTATGCGCAGGCGTTGCTGCAGGGCCAGCGCGCCAAGCTGGGCCTGCGCAGCGCACAGCCAGGCGACGCGGCGCTGGCCGAGGACTGGCTGGTGCTGCTGCAGGCCCAGGGCGTGGATTTCACGCTGGCCTGGCGCCGCCTGGCCGACGCCGCCGCGGGCGACGCCAACCCGCTGCGCGCGCTCTTCGCCGAAGGCGCTGCGGTCAACCCCTGGCTGGCACGCTGGGCCGCGCGCTGCGCCGCGGAGGACGACCCCGGCCGCGCCGCGCGGCTGCGGGCGGTGAACCCCTGGGTGATTCCGCGCAACCACCGTGTCGAGGAAGCGCTGGCCGCCGCTTCGGAGCACGACGACCTGGCGCCTTTGCGGCGCCTGCTGGCGGCGCTGCAGAGGCCCTTCGAGGAAAGCCCGTCTTCGTTGCGTTTTGCCGAACCCGCGCCGCCGCAGCTGACGGCGGGCTACCAGACCTTCTGCGGCACCTGAGCGCCGGCGCTATGCTGGCGCCCACTGCACTCTCGGGACCCCGCTCATGTTCCTCGTCATCGCCGGGGCCGCGCTGGCCCTTCTCGGTCTGGTTTCGGCCGCGTTGCTGGTTGCCGCGCCCATGGGCTGGGTGGCGGCCGCGCCGGGGCTGTCGCTGTGGATCTTCTTCCCGCTCTTCACCCTGCTCGGCTACAGCCTGCTGGCCGTCGGCAGCCGCGACCCCGCGGTGACGCTGCCCACGCGGCTGATCGCCGTGCCGCTGCTGCTGCTGGCCGTGCTGGCGGCCTTCGCCCTGGTGGCCAGCGGCGCGGGCCTGGTGAACGTGGGCGGCGGCACGGCGGCGCTGTGGTACGTGCTGGTGCTGGGCGGCCTCATCGGCGCCATCGGCAGCGCCACCATCGGCCGCCGCAGCGCGGCCTGAAGACCGCGGATCAGGCCGCGCGCTCGAAGCGCTGGAAGAACCAGTCGCGGTAGAGCCGGAAGCCCCAGGTGTAGGCCCACGCGACGAGGGCCGCCACCGACAGCGCCATGCCGACGAACAGCACCGATGCCGGCCCCAGCCCGCCGCCGAAGACCACGCTGAGCGGTGCCGCCATCAGCATCCAGGCGATGAAGCTGCGCCGCACGCCGAAGCGCCGGGCCATGGCGCTGTAGATGACGAAGCCGGCCAGCAGGGCGGCCAGGCCCAGCAGCTGCTGCTGCCGCGGAGCCAGCTGCTTCCAGCTTTCGCGCAGGCTCGGCGGCTTCACCACCGGCGGCTTGCGGGGTTGGGCGGCCGTGGCCACCAGGCTGTCGATCAGGGCATCGATGCGGCCGGGGGCGCGCAGGCTCTCGTCGGCCCACTCCAGCGGCAGCGGCTGGCCCTGGCGCAGGTTCTCCACCGCCCAGGACCACAGCGAGTCCATGCCCGCCGGGGCGCCCTGGGAACGGCACAGCAGCACCACACGCTGTCCGGCCGCGACCACGCCATCGGCCGGCGCGGCGGGCTGGCAGCGCCAGCCCAGCCACAGGCCGCGCCCCTGCACCATGCGCAGCTGCAGCGGGCCTAGCTTCAGCGCGGACTTGCCGGCGTTCAGCAACTCGGGCGCCCACAGGCCCTGGCTGCGGCGTTCGCGCTCCACCCACAGGCCGGGACCGGCGGGCGAAAAGCGGCTGGGGTCGATGTCGGGGGCCGGCGGCAGCGGGTCGCTCTCGGACGCCGGCTCCAGCCGCAGTGAACGCGCCAACGCCGCGCCCTGGCGGGTGGCGAACTCGTCGTCGCTGGGCGGGAAGACGCGGCCGTACTTGTCGTCCAGCAACTGCCCCACGGTGAGGTCGGCAGGGATGGCCACGCCAGCGGCCTGGCGCAGGTGCAGGTCCAGCGCCGCGCGGCCCAGCTGGCGCTGGGCACGCGTGTCGCCGGGGTCCAGGCGGCGGTGCTCGGCCACCCAGTGCCAGGCGGCGGAACCGTCGGCGCCCACGGGCTGCAGGCGCAGGGCCTCCAGCGGCGGCATGCTGCGTCCGACGACGCCGCCCACGCTGGCTGCTGCCAGCGCCACGGCGATGACCGCCAGCAGCAGCAGCGGCAGCCAGCCGTGCAGCATGAGGGTGCGTGCCAGCAGGCCGGCGGGGGCGGCGCGCTCGCCGCGCCCTTCGCTTTCGTCGCGGTAGCGGCGTTCCGCCTGGCGCTGGCGCTCGGCCCGTGCGGCCGCGGCCGGTGCCAGTCGCGCTTCGGCGGCTTCCAGCAGCGGCCGCAGGTCGGGCAGTTCCTGGGCCACGACGAGGTGGCCGCAACGCCTGCAGGTAGCGTCGCGGCCGGGGTCCAGCGGCGCGCCGCAGCCGCGGCAGGGCCAGGGCACGTGCTGGCCGCGTCCGGCGGGCAGGGGCCCCTGGGCCTCATCGCGCACCTGCAGCGAGTGCGCCAGGCGCGGCAGGTCCACCACCACCAGCGCGCTGCCGCACCAGCGGCAGTCCTTGTCCATCGGCTCGGCCGGGCCGCCGCAGTTGAAGCAGTGCAGCGGCTGCTTCTGCTGTGCCAGCGCCAGGCGTTCGGGCGCACCCAGGGGCCGGACGAGGCCGCGCTCGGCCAGCAGGCCGCTGTGGCTGTGCAGGTGGCCGTGCTGGCCCGGGCACTCCAGCACCGCGAAGAGGCCGAAGCGCGTTCGGTTCTGCACCGGCTTCAGCGGCTGCGTGCAGCTGGGGCAGGCCGGCCGGCCCACCAGCGCCTGCGCCAGCGGACGGCCGGCGCCTTCTTCCATCTTGCGCAGCAGGCGCACCCAGCCCAGGGCGTCCAGCTGCACGGACTCCAGGCGGTCGAACCAGACCAGGCGGCAGTCCGGGCAGTGGTCGACGGTCACCGGCTCGTGGCGGTGCGAGGACAGACGCAATGCCCGCATCGGCGCCGTGCAGCGCGGGCAGGTCATGGGCGCAGGCGCCCGTCGCGTGCGCGGGCTTTCGTCGACGGCGGACATGCCGCCGATTCTGTGCGGCGCGGCGGGCGCGCCGCGCGGCTTATGTCACGCGGCCGCGCCTCAGCAGCAGGCCGGCCCGGCGGCCTTCACCGGGATGGCGATCGGCTTGCCCTTGGGCGCCGGCGTGCAGCAGGCGCCGGCGGCTTCCGCGGGTGCGGCTTCGCGGAACACGGGGATGTTCTCCAGGGTGTGGAAGTGCTCCCAGGCGATGCCCTGGGGGTCGGTCACCCAGTGCTTCTCGCTGCGGGCGTAGCAGCAGGTGGTCTGCCCTTCATCCAGCGTCGCGAGGTCGGCGGCCGCGGCGCGGGCCTTCATCGCGGCGAGTTCGGCGGCGTCGTCGGTCTGGATGCCCAGGTGGTCGATGCCGGTGCTGGCGCCACGCGTGGAGATGGCGAAGTTGACGGCCGGGTCGTCGAGCATCCACTTGGCGTAGTCGGCCTCCACGCGCGCCGGTTCGGTGGCGAAGAGCTTCGAATAGAAGCCGATGCTGTGGGCCAGGTCGCTGACATGCAGGTGGACGTGGAAGCGTTTCATGGGGTCCTCTTCAGCCGGCGTCATGCCGTTCGATATTTCTATCTTAGTCGAAATATCGAGGCGTCCGCAACGGCACCTGCAGCGGCCTGCGCCTCGATCGCTTCGCCATAGGTGCGGACCACGCCGTCGATGATGCGGCCCCAGTCCAGCCCCAGGGCGGTCTGCCGCGCTTGGTGCCCGAGCTGGCGCATGCGCTCGCCGTCGCCCGCCAGGCGCCGCGCCAGCGCGCAGAAGCCCTCGCGGTCGCCGGCGGCGGCCAGCAAGCCGTTCTCGCCGTGTCGCACGAGTTCGGCCGCGGCGGCATGGTCGTAGGCCAGCAGGGCCAGGCCGCTGGCCATGGCCTCGGGCACGACGTTGCCGAAGGTCTCGGTGAGGCTGGCGAACAGGAAGAGGTCGGCCGAGGCGTAGTGCGCGGCCAGGGCCTCGCCGCGCTGCACGCCGGCGAAGACGACATCGGGCCGCTGCCGCTGCAGCCGCTCGCGGTCCGGGCCGTCGCCCACGAACACGAGACGCAGCCGCGCTCGGTCCTCGCGCAGCGCATCGGCCGCGGCCAGCACAGTGTCGATGTTTTTCTCCGGCGCCAGGCGTCCGACGAAGAGGGCCACCAGGGTGCGCTCATCGGCGCCCCATTGCCGTCGCAGCGCCTCGCTGCGGTGGGTGGGGCTGAAGCGCCGCGTGTCCACGCCGCGGGCCACCACGCGCAGGCGCTCGAAGCCGGCAGCCGCCAGTTCGCTGCGCAGCGCCGCGGTGGGCACCATGGTCACCGCGGTGCGGTTGTGGAAGCCGCGCAGGTAGGCCTTCAGGGGCCGTCGCAGAAAGCCGATGCCGTAGTGCACGCTGTAGGCGTGGAAGTTGGTGCGGAAGTCGCTCACCACGGGCAGCTTCAGGGCGCGTGCCGCCAGCAGCGCCGAAGCGCCCAGCGGGCCTTCGGTGACGAGGTGCACCACGTCCGGCCGCTGCTGGCGCCACAGCGAGACGAGTGCGCTGCGGCAGGGCAGGCCCATGCGCAGCTGCGGGTAGCCGGGGATGGGCATGCCACGCATCAAGTGCTGGTGGACACCTCCGCCGTTGCCTGGCGTGTCACCCTCGTGCTGCCGCGGCCGCACCAGCTGCACGTGGTGGCCGGCGTTGGCCAGGCCCTCAACCACACGCGACACCGTGGCCGCGACACCGTTCACTTCGGGTGGGTAGGTCTCGGTGACCAGTACCACGTGCAGTGGATTCATCGTGCGGCAGCGTCGCAGCGTCATGCGACCCCTTGATGACAGTGGGCATGACACGGGCGCGTCATCGTGTCGTCACGCCCTGTTCACGCCACGGCCGGACATTGCGATCCCGTGTCCAACCCTGCCCGAATGGAGCACGACTTGCGCCCCAACTTCTTCGAACTGCTCGAGCAACAGCGCTGGGACGACCACCGCTACTACCACCGCAGCCGCATCAACCAGGCGCTGCACTTCGTCAGCGCGCTGGGTTTCATCGTGGCCTACGGGCTGCTGTTCGTGGACCCCGCCGCCGCAGCGCTTCTGGCCTGGGGTTTCAGCATGACCACGCGCCAGGCCGGCCACTTCTTCTTCGAGCCCCAGGGCTACGACGAAGTCAACCAGGCGACGCACGAACACAAGGAAGAGATCAAGGTCGGCTACAACCTGCGCCGCAAGGTCGTGCTCATGGCCGCCTGGGCGTCCGTCCCGGTGGTGCTGGCGCTGGCGCCTTCGCTGGGCGGGATGATCGAGCCGGCCCGGGGCCTGGAAGGCTGGCTGCATGACGTCGGCATCGCCTGGCTGGCGCTGGGCGTGGGCGGGGTGCTGGTGCGTGTGCTGCAGCTCTTCGCCACGCAAGGCGTGATGGCCGGCCTGGCCTGGGCGACGAAGATCGTCACCGACCCCTTCCACGACGCCAAGCTGTATGCACCGGCCCCGCTGGCTCTGCTGCGCGGCGAGCTGATCGACCCCATGCACCACGTGCGCGAGCAGGTGCAGCAGGCGCGCGGCTGAAGCCGCGCGCGGCGCGCGCTCAGCCGAAGCGCGTGCCCAGCATCTCGCGCAGCAGGCTGCGGCGGATGCTCTTGTCGGTGGTGGCCGCATCGCGCCACCACCAGCCGTCGGCCTGCATCGCGCGGCCGGCGTCGACGAAGCGGCTGGCCACCGCTTCGAAGTCGGCCTCGCTGTAGTTCAGGCTGAAGATCAGGCGGCCGCTGCCCACCCAGCTGAGCGCCAGGCCCTGCTCGCGCAGGTAGAACTGCAGCATCCAGTTGTAGCGCGAGGGCTCGGTGTAGAGCACCGTCCAGATGCTGGAGAGGTTGGCCACCTGCACCGGCAGGCCGGCCTCGCGCAGGCGCAGGTTGAGTTGCTCGGCGCGGCGGTTCCAGGTGGCGTCCAGGTTCTCGTACATCCGTTGCACCGGCTCGCTGTGCAGCTTCTCCAGGAAGACCTGCATCGCGCCCATCACGTAGGGATGCGAATTGAAGGTGCCGCGCGCGAAGCAGATGTCGGCCGGGCGTTCCTCGCGGTAGCGCTTCATCAGTTCGCGCTTGCCGCACACCACGCCGATGGGCAGGCCACCGCCCAGCGTCTTGCCGTAGGTCACCATGTCGGCCTGCACGCCGAAGTATTCCTGCGCGCCGCCTGGTGCGAGGCGGAACCCGACGAAGATCTCGTCGAAGATCAGCACGATGCCGCGCTCGGTGCACACCTGGCGCAGCTGCTTCAGCCAGGCCGTGGTGGCTTCGCGGTCGAAGCCGGCCTGCCGGCTGCTGTCGACCAGGCTGTTGTCGCCGGGGGCGGGCCGGTTGGGGTGCAGGGCCTGCAGCGGGTTGACCAGCACGCAGGCGATGTCCTTGCGCTTGCGCAGCACGCGCAGCGTGCTCTCGCAGCGCTCCTTCAGCGTGTAGGTGCGGCCCGGCGGCAGCGGGTTGCCGGGGCCGGGCTGCACGTCTTCCCACCAGCCGTGGTACGCGCCGTTGAAACGCACCAGGTACTTGCGTCGCGTGTGGTAGCGCGCCAGGCGCACGGCCTGCATCACCGCCTCGGTGCCGCTCATGTGGAACGAGACCTCGTCCAGGCCGGAGATGCGCTTGAGCTGTTCCACGTTCCAGGCCACGGCCGGGTGGTACGCGCCCAGCACGGGCCCCAGATCGGCCACGCGTGCGCTGCCTTCGGCGATGCAGGCCTTGTAGAAGTCGTGGCCGAAGACGTTCACGCCGTAGGAACCGGTGAGGTCGTAGAACTCGCGGCCGTCGAGGTCGGTGACGGTGACGCCGTTCGTGCTCTGCACGAAGGCGCCCACCGCGATGTGCTGGCGCAGGTAGGCGCTGTAGGGGAAGGGCACGCGGTAGGCGCCGGTGAACTGCAGGTCGGAGACGGCCTCGCGCGCCGCCTTCGTCATCGCCACGCTGCGCGCATGGCGTGCGGCGAGCTGGCCGGCCAGGCGCATGAAGCCGGCGCGGCGGCGTTCCACCACGCTGCGCGGAGCGCCGTCGCTGGCGAAGAAGCGCTCCTCGTCGTAGCTCATGCCGGGCATCCAGCGCGCCACGCGCTGCGCCATGCGCGAGTGGCCGCTCAGCGAAGGGTGCTTGGCCAGCGACAGTTCCAGGCGCTGGCGTGCGGCGGGGGCCAGCACGGCCACGGCGGCCAGGGCAAGGGCGGTGAAGGCGGTGGTCTCGTTCATGCGCGCCCTTGTAGCGGGGGCCTTTGACAGGCTGATGAAGCCCCGGGGTCACGCCCTTGTCACGGCCTGCCATGAGCATCACGGACCATGCATGCCGACAGTCCGTCGCTGCCGCGCCGCTGGCGCGAGCGGCTCCTGCTGCAGGAGGACCTGAACTTCCTGCTCACCAACCGCATTCCGAGGCAGGCCGCCACGCACCTGATGGGCTGGTACAGCCGCATCCGCAGCCGCTGGTTGACGAAGGCCTCCATCGCCGTTTGGCGCCAGTTCACCGAACTGGACCTGTCGGACGCCGTGCGGGCCGATTTCGCGAGCCTGCACGAGTGCTTCACGCGCGAACTGAGGCCCGGTGCGCGCCCCGTGGACCCGCGGCCCGAGGTGCTGGCCAGCCCCTGCGACGCCATCGTCGGTGCCCAGGGCGTGGTGCGCGCAGGGCAGGTCTACCAGGCCAAAGGCTTTCCATACGACACCTCCGAACTCTTCGGCAGCGAAGCGGCGGCCGCGCCTTTCGAGGGCGGGCGCTTCATCACGCTGCGCCTCACCTCGGCGATGTACCACCGCTTCCACGCGCCGCAGTACGGGCGTCTGCGGCACGTCACCTACCTCAGCGGCGACACCTGGAACGTGAACCCCATCGCGCTCAAGCGCGTGGAGCGGCTGTTCTGCCGCAACGAACGCGCGGTGCTGCACTTCACGCTGGCCGAAGGCCAGCCGCTGGCCATCGTGGCGGTGGCCGCGGTGCTGGTGGCCAGCATCCGGCTGCATGCGCTGGACGTGCGCCTGCATCTGCGCTGGAAGGGCCCGAACGAGATGCCCTGCGACCATGCGGTGACCAAGGGCCAGGAACTCGGCTGGTTCGAGCATGGCTCGACGCTGATCGTCTTCGTGCCCCCGGGCTTCGAGCTGGCGCAGGGCGTGCACGACGGCGCGCGGCTGCGCATGGGACAGGCCTTGCTGGTGCGTGCGTGATGGACGCACCGGTGGTGGACCTGGTCTGGTTCAACGCCGGCGGCGGGCACCGCGCGGCCTCGCTGGCGCTGGAGCAGGCCATCCGCGAGCAGGGCTGGCCCTGGCGGGTGCGCCGCGTCAACCTCACCGAGGTGCTGGACCCGCAGCGCCTGTTCAAGCGCATCACCGGCATCGAGCCAGAAGACCTCTACAACAAGCGCCTGGCCAGCGGCTTCACGCTCGGGCTGGCGCAGGAACTGAAGCTGCTGCAGGGGCTGATCCGCGCCAACCATGCCACGCTGGTGCAGCGCCTGGCCGGCCACTGGCACGAGACGCGCCCGGATCTCGTGGTCTCGCTGATCCCCAACTTCAACCGCGCACTGCACGACGGCCTGGCCGCCGCGCGGCCCGGCGTGCCATTCGTCACCGTGCTCACCGACATGGCCGACCTCCCGCCGCACTTCTGGATGGAGCCTTCGGTGCAGCAGCACCTGGTCTGCGGCACCGGCCATGCGGTGGCGCAGGCCCTGCTGGCCGGCGTGCCGGCCGACCGCGTGCACCGGGTCAGCGGCATGTTGCTGCGTCCGGAGTTCCATGCGACGGTGGCCGGTGATCGGCAGGCGGCGCGCCTGCAGGCCGGCCTGGATGCCCACACGCCCACCGGGCTGGTGCTGTTCGGCGGCACCGGCGCCCCGGTGATGAAGCGCATCGCCGCACGCCTGCCCGACACGCCGCTGATCCTGCTGTGCGGCCGCAACGAGGCGCTGGCTGCCGAACTGAGGGCACAGCCGGCGCGTGCGCCGCGCATCGTGCTGGGCACCACGCAGGAGGTGGCGCGCTGGATGCGGCTGGCCGACTTCTTCATCGGCAAGCCCGGCCCCGGCAGCCTGAGCGAGGCGGTGCAGTGCGGGTTGCCGGTGATCGTCACCCGCAATGCCTGGACCATGCCGCAGGAGCGCTGGAACACCGAGTGGGTGCAGCGTGGCGGCTACGGCGTGGTCAAGCGCAGTTTCCGCGATGTGGCGGCGGCGGTGGACGAGGTGCTGCATCGGCTGCCGGAGTTCCGCGCGCGGCTGGCCCAGGTGGACAACCGGGCGCTGCACGAGGTTCCGCCGCTGCTGGACCGGTTGCTGTCACAGGCGCGTCGCCCAGTGCGTGCAAGCTGCGAGCTGACATGAACCTCGACGCCGACGACGAGAACGCCGACGCCCGTGTGTGCGTGCGCACGGTGTGGATCTCGGACCTGCATCTCGGCACCCCGGGCTGCCAGGCCGAGGCGCTGTTGCAGTTCCTGAAGGGCGTGCGTTGCGAGACGCTGTACCTCGTCGGCGACATCATCGACGGCTGGCAGCTGCGTCGCAGCTGGTACTGGCCGCAGGCGCACAACGACGTCGTGCAGAAGGTGCTGCGCCAGGCGCGCAAGGGCGTGCGCGTGATCTTCGTGCCGGGCAACCACGACGAGTTCGCGCGCCGCTACACCGGCCACAGCTTCGGCGGCGTGGAAGTACTGCCCGAGGCGGTGCACACCACGGCCGACGGTCGCCGCCTGTGGATCACCCACGGCGACCACTTCGACGGCGTGATCCAGTGCGCCAAGTGGCTGGCCTACGTGGGCGACTGGGCCTACGAGTTCACGCTGAAGGTCAACCGCCATCTGAATTCGCTGCGCGCGCGCATGGGGCTGCCGTACTGGAGCCTGTCGCGCTACCTGAAGCAGAAGGTCAAGCGCGCGGTGAGCTACGTGAGTGATTTCGAGACGGCGGTGGCGCGCGAGGCGCGTGCGCGCGGCGTCGACGGCGTGGTCTGCGGCCACATCCACCACGCCGAGATCCGCGACATCGACGGCCTGCTCTACTGCAACGACGGTGATTGGGTGGAAAGCCTCACCGCGCTGGTGGAGCACGCCGACGGACAGCTGCAGATCCTGGATTGGTCGGCGCACGCCCGTCGTCCGCTGGCGCAAGCGGCCGTCGTGGCCGAGCCCGCAGAGAGTGGCACCACCGCCCCCGAGGGCGCGGCGGTGGGGGTGTTCAAGCCGCTGTGAAGCCGGCCAGTGCGTGGGCCGAAGCCAAGGTGGCGGCGGCGACCAGCACCACCCAGTACATGAAACGGATTCGCTTGGGCATGGCATGCACCTCCTGCGGTGCATGGTGGCGGCGCCGCGTAACCGCCGCGTGACCCGCGCATGACGACACCGTGACGGTGGCCGACTCAGCGCTCGACGCGCTGGCCGTTGACGAAGACCTCGTCGCCGATGACCTCGATCAGCATGGCGCCCCAGCGGCTTTCCCAGACGCTGCGGCGGACGCCGTCGGTGCACAGCTCCAGCGGCAGCTGGTCGCTGGCGGGGCCGCTGCGCAGCACTTGTTCGGGCACCGGGCCTTCGGCGGCGATGAGGCGGCTGGCGGGCGGTGGGTTCAGAGCCATGACCACACGCGCCACAGCCAGCGCGGGATGCGGTCGGTGCGGGGACGGTAGTGCTGGCGCAGGTCTTGGGGGCGCATGGCGATGGTGTTCGGGTGGCTGGGAGATGGACTGTATAAAACAACAGACCTGTATGCAAGCCCAGACCTGGCATCAACCGTAGATGGCCGGCACCTGCTCCCGGAGGCTTTGCGCCTGCGCTTTGCCCAGCGCGTCCACCACCGGCTGCCAGAGGGCGGCGTAGGCCGGCAGGGCGTCGGGGGCGAAGGCCGTGTGCGGCCAGTCCGAGCCCCACACGAGCCGCGTGCCGAACAGCGCGGCCAGGCGCCGCACGTGGGGCGCAAGGCCTGCGTAGGGTGGCTCGGCGCCCAGCCGGTACCAGCCCGAGAGCTTCACCCACCCGCCCCGGCGTGCCAGCGCGGCGAGGGCCGGCCAGGCGGGGTCGTCGTCGGCTGTGTCCGCGTCCAGCCCGGCCAGGTGGTCCAGCACGGCAGGCACCGCGCTCGTGGCGTGCAGCGCGGCCACGGTGGGCAGCTCGGCCTTCGGGGCGTACCACTGCAGGTGCCAGCCGCGCGCGGCCAGGCGCGGTGCCAGCACGGCGAAGCGCTCAGCGAGGCTGGCGCCTTCGCCCACCGGCGACACCCGGTTCAGCCGCGCGCCGCGCACGCCGACGGCATGCATGGCATCCAGGCTCGCGTCGCTTTCGTCGCCGGCCAGCACCACCACGCCGCGGTGGCGGCCCGGCATGTGCGCCAGCGCGTGCAGCAGCAGCGTGTTGTCGCTGCCGTAGACGCTGGGCTGCACCAGCACCAGGTGGCCCACGCCATGGCGTGCCGCCTCGGCCTCGATGGCCGAAAGGGGCCGCGTCACCGGCCGGTAATGGCCGCCGCGAACCGGTGCCGCGGCGTCGAAGACGTGGACGTGGCAGTCCCAGCCCGCAGGCACCTCACTCACGCGTGATGCCCCGCTCCTTCACGACGCGCGCCCACAGCGTGCGCTGGGCCTTGAGGAAGGCGGCCGGATCGCCGCCGAAGACGTCGCCGCCCAGGGCACGCACGCGGCCCAGCACTTCCGGGTCTTCCATCGCCGTCTTCAGCGCGGCGGCGAGCGTGGCGCGCACGTCGGCGGGCAGGCCGGCCGGGGCCAGCACGGGGTTCCACTCCAGCACCTCGTGGCCCTTCACGCCGGCCTCGGCCATGGTGGGCACCTCGGGCAGGGCGCGGCAGCGCACGGCGGCCGTCACGGCCAGCGGGCGCAGCCGCCCGGCCTGGATGTGGCCCAGCGACGAGGCCACGTTGGCGAAGAACAGCGGCACCTGGCCGCCCATCACGTCGTTCAGCGCCGGACCGCCGCCGCGGTAGGGCACATGCGTCAGCTCCACCTTGGCCAGCTGCTCGAACAGCGCGCCGGCCAGGTGTTGCGCCGAACCGTTGCCCGAGGACGCGTAGGCCAGCGTCTTTGGCTTCGCGCGCGCCAGACGCAGCACGTCGGCGACGCTGCGCGCGTCGAAGGAGGGCGTGCACACCAGAACGTTGGGGAACTGCGCCAGCACGGCCAGCGGCGCGAAGGCGCTGTCGCTGTCGTAAGGCAGCTTGGCGAAGAGCGCCGGGTTGACGGCGAAGGACGAGGCGTCAAGCAGCAGCAGGCTGCCGTCGGGCGTGCCGCGCGCCACCTGGCCGGCGGCAATGGTGCCGCTGGCGCCGGGGCGGTTGTCCACCACCACCGGTTGGCCCAAGGCGCGCGACAGCGGCTGCGAGATCAGCCGCGCCATCACGTCGGCGCCGCCGCCCGCGGGGTAGGAGACCAGCAGCGTCACCGGCTTGCCGCCGGCGATGGCGGCGCGTGCCGGGCGGGCGAGCGTGGCGGCGGCGCCGGCCAGCAGGAGGTGGCGGCGGCGCAGGGACAGGGTGTTCGTCATGGTGTTCAGGTGATGGTGACGGTGTAGTGGAAAGCCTGCGCGTCGCCGCGCGTCTGGCGCCATTCGACGCAGCGGCCCGTGAGGTCGAAGGCGCGCCGCGTGACCAGTGCGCAGGGGTGCCCTGCCGCCAGGCCCAGCGTGCGCGCCTGGGCCGCGGTGAGCGTGGCGAAGGCGATGTCGTCGGTGGCGCGCGCCACGTGCACGCCGCAGCGCTCGGCCAGGAAGGGGTACAGCAGGTTCGGCCAGCTGGCGCTTTCGCCTTCGGCCAGCGCGGCGAACAGGGGCAGCGGCAGCCACAGCTCTTCCAACAGCCGCGGCGCGCCGCCCAGCAGGCGCAGCCGGCGCAGCCGCAGCGCCGGCGCGCCGGTCTCCAGGCCCAGCGCGCGTGCGGCGTCGGCCGGCGCCGGCAGCGCCTGGCGCGCCAGGATGCGCGAGGCCGGCACCTCGCCAGCACGTTCGCCGAAGCGGAAGAAGCGCAGCATGGGTGCGCCACCCAGGCCGCTGCGCACGAAGGTGCCGCGGCCGTGCCGGCGTTCGATCAGCCCCTGCGCCGCCAGCAGCTCCAGCGCGCGGCGCAAGGTGCCCAGCGCCACGCCCAGGTCGGCGGCCAGCACCGCCTCGGCCGGCAGCGCCGTGCCGCCGGGCCACTCTCCGCCGGCGATGCGCGCGTGCAGCGCCGCCGCCAACGCGGCGTAGCGGCTGAGTCCGGGAACGGGGTCGGCGAGTTCCACCATGAGAGTCAGAATTCTAGTCCTCTATATGACATAAGGACAAGGCCCCGGTCGGCATCCCTAGAATGACTGCGCACAGCCGTCGACATGACCATGCCCTACCGGCCGCCGCAGGCCACCCTGCCCACCATCGCCGACGAAGACAGCGCCTACGAGGCCCTGAACCTGGTGGGCCTGCCGCTGTGGGTGTTCGACATCGACCGCCGCCGCGTGCACTGGGCCAACCGCGCCGCGTTGGGGGTGTGGCACGCGCCCGGCCTGGACGAACTTCGCGCGCGCGACCTCGGCGCCGACATGTCCGAATCCGTGGCGCGGCGGCTGGCGCAGTACCAGGCCGACTTCGTCTCGCACGGCGCCGAGTTCCACGAGCAGTGGACGCTGTACCCCGGCGGCCAGCCGGTGGCCATCAACGTCACCTTCCGCGGCCACCGCCTGCCCGACGGCCGCATGGCCATGTGGTGCGAGGGCCGGCCCGCGGCGACCGACACGCCCGAGTCCGTGCGCTCCGTGGAGGCGCTGCTGCACACCGCGGTGATGATCTCGCTGTACGACGAGAGCGGCCGCGCGCTGTACCGCAATCCGGCGGCGCGCGAGGCGGTGCGCAGCCCGGAGGAGTCGCTGGACGCCCACATCGGCGAAGGCGCCGCGCGGCTGCTGCGCGAGCGCTTGCACCTGCATGGCGTGGCCACGTTGACGCTGCCGGTGCTCACGGCCCTGGGCCCGCGCTGGCACGAGCTCTCGGCGCGCGCCTGCCGCGACGCCGTCACGGGCCAGGCGGCGGTGCTGGTGAGCGAGGCCGACGTGACGCTGCTCAAGGAGAGCGAGGCCCAGGCCAACTACCTGGCCGTGCACGACCCGCTCACCGGACTGCCCAACCGCAGCCACGTGCGCAACCGTTTCGCCGAAGCCGTGCGCGAACTGCCGGCAGGCAGCGAGGCGGCGCTGGTGGTCATCGACCTGGACCACTTCAAGGACGTCAACGACACACTGGGCCACGCCGTGGGCGACGAGTTGCTGGTGGACGTGGCGCAGCGCCTGCGCAGCGCCGTGCGCCGCAGCGACCTGGTGGCGCGCTTCGGCGGCGACGAGTTCCTGATCCTGGTGGCTGCGCAGGACATCGTGGCCGAGGTCGAGCGCATCCATGCGCGCATCCGCGACACCGTCTCGGCGCCGCTGCCCGTGGCCGGCCGCAGCGTGCGCGTGACGGCCACGCTGGGTGTGGCGCTGTTCCCGCGCGACGGTGCGGATTTCGAGACGCTGCTGCGCAGCGCCGACCTCGCCATGTACAGCGCCAAGGAAGGCGGCCGCGACGCGCTGGCTTTCTACCGCGAGGCCATGGGCCAGGCGCTGCGCGCGCGCACCGAGCTCGAAGGCGACCTGCGGCGCGCGCTGGAACAACACGAGTTCGAGGTCTTCTACCAGCCGCGCGTGCTCACGGCCAGCGGCCGCATCGTCGGCGCCGAGGCGCTGGTGCGCTGGCGCCATCCCGAGCGCGGCCTCATCGAGCCCGACGCGTTCATCCCCTTGTGCGAGAGCACGGGCATGGTGCTCGAGCTGGACCGCCAGGTCTTCGCCACCGCCGCAGCGCAGTTGGCGCGCTGGCAGGCGCAGGGGCGCGAGCTCGTGCTTTCGGTCAACGTCTCGCCACGTGCCTTCTCCGACCCCCACTTCGCGCAGCAGACCGTGGCCGTGGCGGCGCAGGCCGGCTGCGACGCCTCGCGGCTGGAACTGGAGATCACCGAGTCCATGCTGCTGGACGCCGGCGACGGCCCGCTGGAGACCTTGCGCGCCATCAGCGCCAGCGGCATGACGGTGTCGCTGGACGACTTCGGCCGCGGCTACTCCAACCTCGCCACGCTCAGCCGCTTCCCCATCCACGCGCTGAAGATCGACCGCGCCTTCATCGCCGGCCTGGGTGACAACCAGCCCGTGGCCGACCTCATCGTGCAGCTGTGCCGCCTGATGAAGCTGCGCAGCGTGGCCGAAGGCGTGGAGACCGAAGCGCAGCGGCGCTGGGCGGCCGGGCAAGGCATCGAGCAGGCGCAGGGCTACCTGTTCGCGCCGCCCCTGCCGCTGGCCGAGTTCGAGGCGCTGCTCGACCGCGCCTGAGCCGCGGCCGCCACGCGCGGCACGAACTCGCGGCGCCAGACCTCGCGCGTCAGCGGCCCGTCGTGGCGGTGCGCCAGGGCGCCGGCAGCGTCCACCAGCAGCGTGCCGGGCAGGCCGGCCAGGCCGAAGGGCGCGAGCGCGCGGCCGTCGCGGTCCAGCGCGGCCAGCGTGAAGGGGTTGCCCTGCGCCAGCAGCCACTCCTGCGCGTCGCGTGCATCGTCGCGCACGGCCACGCCCACCAGCGGCAGGCCGCCGAGCTTCGCCACTTCCTGAAGCGCGCCATGGCCGCGGCGGCAGGGGGCGCACCAGGAAGCCCAGGCGTGCAGCAGCCAGGGGCGGCCGCGCAGGCCGGCCACGTCGAGCGTGCGCCGGGCGTCGAAGAGATCGGGCAAGCGCAGGTTCGCCGTGCCGGGGGCGGTGGCGATCGCGTGCCCGCCGGCCAGGGCGAGCAGCAAGGCCACGCCCAGCGCGCGGCGCTGCTCAGCGTGCGGCGCGGGCTTCACGGGCGGCGTCGCGGAAGAAGGCTCGGCGCACGTAGGCGGCCACGGCATCGACGTCGCGCGGCGGCAGCACGGCGGCCCAGGCCGGCATCGACGTGCCGGGCAGGCCTTCGCGAATGCGCTGCTTCAGCAGCGCTTCGGGCATCGCCGCGTCGTCGTACTGCGTGAGGTCACGCGCATGCGGCTCCATGAACTGGCCGATCCAGTTGCGGCCGCTGCCGTCGCCGCCGTGGCAGAAGGCGCAGTTGTCGCGGAACAGGCGTTCGCCGCGCCGCTGCTGCGCCGTGAGGCCGGCGAGGCGCGGCGCCACCTCGTGCTTGGCGTAGACGCTGGCGCTGCTGACGGCGTCCACCGGCGGCAGGTTGGGCTCGCCGGGCTGGAAGCCCAGGCGCGGGTAGGACAGCGGCCGCGTCTCCCACACCGCGCCCTCTTCGGTGACGCGACCGCGGTCGTGGCAGCTCACGCAGGCCTGGAGGTACAGGGTGCGGCCCGCGCGCTGCGTGTCGTTCAGTTGCGCGTCGGGCGTGTCCAGCGCCAGTTCGCCACGCGCGAAGGGAAAGGCCACGCGGTGGCGTTCGTGGTCGGGCCAGCCGTTGTCGGCCGTGTGGTAACGCGTGTTGGGGGCGCGGTCGCGCACGAACTCCTGCGCCACGAAGGCCGCGAGTTCGCGCCGCTCGGCCTCGTCCAGCACGTTCGCGAAGGACTTCATCGCCGTGCCCGGCACGCCGTCGCGCAGCGCGCGCTCGATGGCCGCGGCATCCAGCCCGCCCGCGGTGAAGTCGCGCGGCGGCGGGCTCAGCATGCTGGCCGCCAGCGTCTGCGCGTCGCCCGAGTAGCCGTGGCAGAAATAGCAGCGGAAGTTGTAGATCGCGCGGCCGCGCTCGTGCGCGGTGGAGGCCGCGCCGGCGAAGGTGTCCCAGCCCAGCAGCAGGAACAGCACCAGCGCGGCCAGGCCGGTGGCGGGCGCGCGCCAGTGCAGCCGCTGCGCCATCAGCGCGCCACCGCCTCGCGGGTGCCGGCGATGAAGGCCTGGAAGACGTACTCGGAAACGTCGGCGATCTGCTGCGGCGTCGCCACCTGCTTCCAGGCCGGCATCTCGCTGCCGTTGCGGCCTTCGCTCACCGCGGCGAAGAGCGCCACGCGGTTGAAGCGTGCGCGCGACGCGGCTTCGATGAAGTTGCGCGGCTTGGGGTTGATGAAGTAGGCGCGCGGCCCCGCGCCGTCGCCGCGTGCGCCGTGGCAGGCGGCGCAGTTGGCCACATAAAAAGCACCCCCGCGCCGCGGGTCGCCCTTCAGGCCGTTGGGGAGGCCGACCTGCATGTCGGCCCGCACGGGGGTGGAAGCGTTGTCGGCCTCGCGGCCGCCGTGCGCCCGCGTGCCCGAGATGCCGGCGGCGCCCGCGACGGCCTGGCCGAGCACGAAGCGCTGGTGGACGTAGTCGGCCAGGCGCGCGATGTCGGCGTCCGACAGCTGCGTGCGCCAGCCCACCATGGCCGTGCCGGGCCGCCCGACGGTGATGGCCGCGACGATGCGCTCGCGGCTCAGCTCGCGCTTGGCGTCGGCCGAAGTGAAGTCGCGCGGCAGCGTGCTCAGCGAGCCAGTGGCGCGGCTCTTGCCATCGCCCTTGTCGCCGTGGCAGACGGAGCAGTAGTTGTGGTACAGCGCCGCGGCATCGCCGGCGGCCGCTGCCGCCGGCGCGGCCTGGACGACGAACGCGGCGAAGAACAGCAGCAGGGCGGTCAACCAGGAAATGGGGTGCTTCATCGGTGGGGGTCCTGCGGGCGCATCGGGGCGTCTGCTGCAACTTCCTTGCCATTGCCGGGGCGCATGGCATGCGCTTTGCAGCCGCGGGCTCCGATCCCTTTGCAACCACCCTGAAACCCTGGAGTTCGAGAGCATGAAGTTGTCATTTGCGAGAGCGGCCTTTCTCACTTTCGGCATCGCCGCCGCGATGCCGGCGCTGGCCGCCGACGGCAAGGCCGTCTACGACAAGACCTGTGCCATGTGCCATGCCGCTGGCGTGGCCAACGCGCCGAAGTTCGGCGACAAGGCCGCCTGGGCGCCGCGTGCCGCCACCGGCAAGGCCGCGCTGCTGGCCTCGGTGCTGAAGGGCAAGGGCGCGATGCCGCCCAAGGCCGGCAACGCCAGCCTGAAGGACGACGAGATCCAGGCCGCCATCGACTTCATGCTTGCCGCGGCGAAGTGAGGCCGTGAAGCTGCGCGCGTGCCTGCTCACCGCTGCGGCCTGCGTGGCCGCGGCGCTGCTGGCCGCCTGCGGCAGCGCGCCGCCTGCCGCCGAGGCGGCGGCGCGTCCGCTCGTGTTCCCGTCGCCGCCGGACGAAGCGCGCTTCGTGTTCGAGCGCAGCATCCGCTCCACGGCCGACATCCTGCCGAACGAAAGCGCCAGCGAACTGCGCCGCCTCGTCACCGGCGAAGACCCGCGCGGCGAACCACTGTCCAAGCCCTATGCGGTGGCAGTGACGCGCGGGCGCATCTACGTCAGCGACACCGTCTCGCGCTTCGTGCGCCTGTTCGACGTGCCGGCGGGCCGCCAATTCCGCATCGGCGACGACGACGGCCCCGGCCAGCTCATCAAGCCCATCGGCCTGGATGTCGATGGCGCCGGCAACCTGTACGTGGCCGACATCGGTGCCAAGGCCGTGATGGTCTACGGCCCCGACCGTGCCTTCCTGCGCCGCATCGGCGGCGAGAAGTGGTTCTCGCGCCTGGCCAGCGTGACGGTGGACCCGGCGGGCAAGCGCATCTACGCCGTCGACATCGGCGGCGTGGCCTCCGACCAGCACCGCGTGCGCGTGTTCGACGCCACCAGCGGCGAGCATGTGATGGACATCGGCCGCCGCGGCAACGGCCCCGGCGAGTTCAACCTGCCGCGCGACCTGGCCATCGGCCTGGACGGGCGCCTGTACGTCGTGGACGGCGGCAACTTCCGCGTGGTGATGTTCGACCGCGAAGGCAAGTACCTCAAGAGCTTCGGCAGCGTGGGCAAGCAGTACGGCCAGTTCGCGCGGCCCAAGGAAGTGGCGGTGGACCGCGAGGGCAACGTCTACGTGGTCGACGCCGCCTTCGGCAACTTCCAGATCTTCAACCCCGACGGCGATCTGCTGCTCTTCGTGGGCGACCGCAGCGAGCGCGACGGCCCGGCCAAGTACATGCTGCCCTCGGGCATCGCGGTGGACGAGGACGGCCGCATCTTCGTCGTCGACCAGTGGTACCGCCGCATCGACGTCTACCGCCCCGCCGCGCTGGGCGCCGACGCCGGCTGGCTGGCGCGGCGCGCCGCCGCAGCCGCCGCGCGCTGAAGCCCGGCGGCGGTTCCCGAACCCGGGAATCGCGCCGCCGGCGTTTTCCAAAAGCCGGGAGCGTGGCCGATGGCGGGCCGCACTGAAAGCGCCCGCAAGGCCTTGACGCAGCGTGTCCCTGTCGCCCGGCTGACGCGCCGGGCCGCCCGTGGCGAATGGCACGCTTTCTGCAGAACTGCGGGGGTCAAGCAGGGCATTGGGGAGTGCACGGCCTGGCGCTCGTTCATCCAACCAACCATTCAAGAGGGCGACATGACAATGGCCTGGCTCAATCGCCGCACGAAGCAGGGGGCAGCATCCGCGTTGGCGGCCATGCTCCTGGCCTGGTGCGGCACCTCCTTCGCGCAGGTGCCCGCCACGGGCATCGCCGCGACCAAGCACAACCTCGGCTCCGGGCCCGGTCTGGCCGGCCGCAACCAGGTGTCCGACACGGCGGAGATCTGCGTCTTCTGCCACACGCCGCACGGTGGCAGCACCGACGCACCGGTGCCGCTGTGGAACAAGCGGCTGGGCACCAACGGCGCACCGGCCGGCGGTGGCACCTACACCACCTACGACACGCTGCAGACGCCTTCGCTGGACGGCACCGTGGCGCAGACGGGTTCCATCTCGATGGCCTGCCTGTCCTGCCACGACGGCACGCAGGCGATGGACAACGTCATCAACGCGCCGGGTTCGGGCGGCGTCATCGCCGACGGCGGTGGCAACGACGGCCGCCCCTGGAGCTGGACCGGCCCGACGGTGAACGCCGCCGGCCGGCTGTCCAGCGGCGCCGCGCTCATCGGCACCGATCTGTCCAATGACCACCCGATCGGCATCCAGTACTGCGGCGGCGGCCTGTCGGGCGCCGGCACCGTGGTCTCGGGCACCTGCAAGGACACCGACTTCAAGCAGGTGCAGACGCAGCTGATCAACGGCAACCAGATCTTCTGGGTGGACACCGGTGGCGCCGGCAAGCAGCGCACCGACCTGCCGCTGTACCAGCGCGCCGCGGGCGGCCTGGGCCCCCTGGTGGAGTGCGCCAGCTGCCACGACCCGCACGTGTCCACGGGCCAGACCGGCCCCGCCGGCACGGGCCAGACCTCGGGCGAGACCTTCCTGCGCATCTCGAATGCCTCCAGCGCCGTGTGCACGTCCTGCCACGTCAAGTGAACTGACATGAAGAACGCCGACCTCGCCCGCGCCGTCGCTGCCTGCACGCTGTGGCTCAGTGCCACCGTGGGGGCCGCGGAGCCGGCAGCGTCGGCGCCCCCGGCGGCGGCCTCGGCCGCCGCTGTGAAGGCCCCTTTCGCCACCGTCGGCGACACCGTCGTCACGGCGGCCGACTACCAACGCGCGCTGGCCGTGGCCATGCGCAGGAAGTACTACCACGCCAAGCCCCCGGAAGCGGAGCTGGCGAAGTTCAAGCGCGACGTGGGCGACGAGGTCGTCAACCGCGTGCTGCTGCTGGCCGAGGCGCGCCGCCGCGGCGTGCAACCCGACACCGAGAAGATCAAGGCCACCGTGGCCGGCTACGACGCGCAGTACAAGAACAGCCCGAACTGGCAGGCCAACCGCGAACGCATGCTGGCCTCGGTGCTGCCGCAGCTGGAATCCGAGAGCGTGCTCGAGCGCTTCGAGAAGATCGTGCGCCAGGGCCCCGAGCCCACGCCCGAGGCCCTGAAGGCCTACTACGACCAGCATCGCGAACTTTTCGTCGAGCCCGAGCAGGTCAAGCTCAGCGTCATCGTGCTGCGCGTGGACCCGAGCTCGCCGCAGGCGCGGTGGAACGCCACCCAGGCCGAGATGAAACGCATCCACCAGCGCCTGCTGGCCGGCACCGACTTCGCCGAACTGGCGCGCCTGCACTCCGACGACCGCAGCGGGCCCAACGGCGGCGCCATGGAATACACGCACCGCGGCATGCTGCCCGAGGCCGTTCAGGGCGTGATCGACAAGCTCGCCCCGGGCGCGATGAGCGAACCCGTGCAACTGCTGGAAGGCTGGGCCGTGCTGCGCCTGGACGGCCGCAAGCCGGCGCTGCCGCGCGCCTTCGAGCAGGTCAAGCAGCGTGCCGCCGAGCTGTGGCAGCGCGAGCAGGCCGAGCTACGCTGGAAGCAGCTCATCGCCGAACTGCGCCAGCGCACGCCGGTGCGCATCGACGAGACCCACTATGCGCCGCCGCGCGGGCCGGGCGAGAAGCCGCGCGCCGGCTGAGCGCCGCACGGGCTGCCGGCGCTGGGGACGGGGCATGCCGGCGCGAACCATCGCTGCCCGCCAACGACGGCGTGCCTGCCTGGCGCTGGCGCTGGCCTGGCCCGCGCCGCTGGTGCTGGCCGCGCCCTTCCAGCCCGGCGCCATCGCCGACCAGCCCACCGGCGACGTGGGCGCACCCTCTGCCGAAGAGCCGCTGCGGGGCACCGGCATCCGCTGGATGCTGGCGCCCTGGCGCAGCGCCGGCAGCCTGGCACTGGAAGCGCGCTCGCTGCGCCTGGAAGACGGCCGGCGCAGCCGCACGACGCTGGCGCTGGGCGACATCGACATGGCCAGCTACATCTGGCAGCCCTGGTTCGTGCAGCTGCGCTTCGGCCTCGGCTTCGTGGCCTCGCGCGCGCAGGGCGACGAGCAGGCCACCGGCAGTGACAACGCCACACTCAACGGCCGCGCCGCCATCGCCATCTTCCCGGCCAGCCGCTTCCCCTTCGAACTGCGTGCCGACGTCAGCGACAGCCGCAGCGGCGGCGTGGCGCTGGGTGGCGACTACCGCTCGCGGCGGATCTCGCTGTCGCAGGGCTGGCGGCCCGAGGTGGGCAACACGCAGCTGCAGCTGCAGCTGGACCGCAGCGAGCTCATCGACAGCCGCTCGCGCGACACGCTGGTCACCTTCAACGGCACCGGCACGCACCTGGCCGGCCCGCACCAGGTGGACGTGGTGGCCAGCCACTCACAGAACCGGCGCAACGACAGCGACGAGTCCGTGCGGCTGTCGGCGCTGTCCGGCCGCCACGGCTGGCAGCCCAGCGGCGCCACGCGGCTGGAGACGCTGGCCAGCTGGAACGAGACGCGCTTGCGCGGCCAGGCGCTGGACACCGGCAGCGAGGTGCGACAGATCGCCAGCTTCGGCACCTGGCGGCTGCCGGCACCGGTGGGCAAGCCGCCGGGCGCAGCGCCGGTGCTCGCCGCCACGCTGCGCTGGGTGGACACACGCTCCATCGGCAGCGAGGTCGGCAGCCACCTGCAGGCCTGGAACGGCACGCTGGGCCTGAGCCAGGAACTGGGCACGGACTGGCGTCTGGCCGCTTCGGCCTATGCCAACCAGCTGCGCTCCAGCGTCAGCGGCAGCGCCGAGAGCCAGGGCCTGCAGGGCGCCGCGAACTGGGCGCCGGCCCCCAAGGCCTGGCGGCAGTGGCGCTACGCCCCTTCGGTGACCGCCAGCCTCACCGGCAGCCGCGACAGCGAACGCGGCGAGCGCACGCTGGCCGGGCTGCAGGGATCACACGGTCTGTCGCGCGACTTTCCCCGCGGCCCCGGGCAGCTGATCGCCGTGGCGCTGACGCAGAGCGCCGGCGTGCTGCACGAGTCCGGCGATGAACCGCCGGCGCGCGCGCTGGCGCATGGCCTGGCGCTGTCCTGGCAGCAGCTCGGGGCCGAAGGCGGCCAGGGCTACGGCGGGCTGACGCTCAGCGAAGCGCGCAGCGAAGGCCGCACGCGCGGCCGCTTCCAGCTCGTCAACCTGCAGCTCAGCCAGCGCACACCGCTGTCGCGCAGCGCCAGCTTCTCGGCCAACCTCACGCTGCAGGCCACGCGCAACGTCGCCAGCGAGGTGGACGTGTTCACCGGCGAGCGCCGCGAGCTGGGCCTGGGCTGGCAGCGTTTCCACAACGCCAGCCTGGCCTACGAGACGCAGCGCGCCTTCGGCGTGCCGCGGCTGCGCGGCACGGTGCTGCTGGCGGTGAACAGCCAGCCGCTGGAGCGCCGTGCCCTGGGCGACATCGACGCGCCGCGCGAGCGCATCACCGAATCGCTGGAAGGCCGGCTGGACCACGCCGTCGGCCGCCTGGAAACCCGCCTGTCGGCGCGCGTGGCGCGCGTCGACGGCCGCAGCGTCGTGGCGCTGCAGGCGCGCGCGCAGCGCCGCTTCTGAACGCCTACCGAGGAGACCCGCGTGAAGTTCCCGTCGATCCTGGTGATGGCCGCATGCCTGTTGTTCGCGGCGCCTGCGCCGGCGGAGTACGGCGACGTCGTCATCAACAACTACTCCGACGCCGCCGGCATGCGCCCCGTCGTCTTCCCGCACTGGTTCCACCGCGTGCGCTTCCGCTGCAAGGTCTGCCATGCCGACCTGGGCTTCGAGTTCAAGGCCGGTGGCAACCAGATCAACATGCTGAAGGTCATCGACGGCCAGTTCTGCGGCGCCTGCCACAACGGCGAAGTGGCCTGGAGCGTGGAGAACTGCAACCTGTGTCACGCCGGCAAGCCCGGCACGCCCACGCAGGTGCACGAGAGCACGCTGCAGAAGCTGCTGCCCCCGGCGGTGAAGGCCTCGGCGCCGGCACCGGTGGCGGCGGCGAAGTGAGGGGAGGCCACGGCATGCGCAGCCTTCTCGTCATCACCATCGCCGCGCTGGGCCTGGCCGGCGCCGCGCGGGCGCAGGACGCCGCCCTGGGCAAGACCACCTACGAGGGCGCCTGCGCGCCCTGCCACGGCGTGGGCGTGCTGGGCGCGCCGAAGTTCGGCGACACGGCGGCCTGGCAGGCACGCGCCAAGGCCGGCCTGGACGGCCTGTTGAAGAGCGCCATCGCCGGCACCGCCAAGGGCATGCCGCCGCGCGGCGGCCGCACCGACCTCACCGAGGCGCAGCTGCGCGCCGCCATCCAGCACATGATGAGCGGCGGCAAGGCGGCGCCCGCGGCCACCGCGGCCCGCGCGCCGACGCCGGCTGCCGCTCCGGCGCCGGCTGCGGCCCCGCCAGCGCCGCCGCCACCCGCAGCGGCCGCACCCGCAGTCGTGGCTGCTGCGCGAACGGCTTCGGCTCCGGCCGTCGCCGTGGTGGCCCCGGCGACCACGGGCGATGCCGACGTCAACGCCTTCAACCGCCTGCTCAAGCCCGCCGGCCGCGCCAACCGGCCGGCCGCGGAGTCCGGCATCCACGACCCCGGCAACGACATGACGCTGCAGCTGCAGCCGCCCTCGGTGGCCTTCGCCAAGCTGCCGCGCAGCAGTGCGGGCAATCACGTGGACTGGGTGAAGTCGCTCGCCAGCAAGGCCATCGAACCGCGCTGGGACCGCAGCGACCCCGCGGCCGCCGCCATCGTGATGGACCTCAACATCGTGCGCGAAGTGAAGGGCTCCATGCCCGACGTCGTCTACCCGCACAAGCAGCACACCGAGTGGCTGGACTGCTCCAACTGCCACCCCAAGATCTTCATCCCGCAGAAGGGCGCCAACCAGATCAGCATGGCCTCCATCCTGCTCGGGCAGAAGTGCGGCGTCTGCCACGGCAAGGTGGCCTTCCCGGTGTCGGAGTGCCGGCTGTGCCATTCGCGCAAGAAGGCGGCGGCCACGGTGGCGGCCGACGTGCGGCCTTGAGGCATGCCATGAAGCACTGGGCGCCGGCGCTGCTGCTGGCCGCCTGCGCCGGCGCGGTGCAGGCCGACGAAACGCGCGCGCAGCTGGAGCAGCGCCTGCGCCTGGTGGCGCGCCTGTTCGCCGACCCCGCCGGCGTGCAGCGCATCGCCGTCAGCGGCCAGGCCGTGGCCGCGCAGCACCTGGACGAGGCGCGGGTTCACCATGCGCTGGCCGAATCGGCGCTGGCCGCCGGCGACCTGGCGGCGGCGCGGCGCGAAGTCGACGAGGCACTGCGCCACCTGGGCCAGGCGCGCCGCCTGGCGCCCGACGCTGCCGCGCAGCAGGGCGTGGCGCGCCAGCGGTTGGCGCAGAAGCAGGCCGCGCTGGAACGGCTGGTGGAGTCCTGGCGTTCGCGCATGACCGAACAGCAGGCCATGGACGGCGACCTGCAGGCCGCGCTGGGCCTGCTGGAGACGGCGCGCTGGTTCGCGCGCGAAGGCCGCCACGTCGAAGGCCTGCACACGGCCGAGGCCGCCGAGCGCCATGTGCTCGACGGCATGAAGCGCTGGATGCAGGGCGCGGAGCTCGACTACACGCAACGTGCGGCCACGCCGGCGCAGGAGTTCGAGCTGGAACTGCAGCGCCATGCGGCGCTGGCCGAACTGCTGCCGCTGGCGGTGGCCGAACTGAAGCCGCGGGGTGCGGCGGCGCAGGCCGTCGAACGCCACGGCGAGACCAGCCGCGGCCTGCGCGCCCAGGCGCAGCAGAAGGCGGGCGAGGGCGACCTGCCCGCGGCGCTGGCGCTGCTGCGGCAGGCGCTGCAGTCGGCGCAGCGCGCGCTCGAAGCTGCCGGCGTCAGCGTGCCCACACCTTCCGGGAGTTCATCATGAGAGCGACGATCCTCGTGGCCGCGCAGGCCCTGCTGCTGCTGGCCGGCGGTGCGCAGGCGCAGGAGACACGCGAACCACCGGGGCGCGAGCAGGTGGAGCGCCGGCTGCAGTCGGTGGGCACGCTGATCGAGACCTCGTCGGTGGCGCGCCAGATCGAAGCCAGCGGCGAAGCGGCGGCGCGCGAGAAGCGCAACAACGCGCGGCTCATCCACCGCGAGGCCGCGGCCACGCTGGACCGCGGCGATGCCGCCGGCGCCTCGAGGCTGCTGGACGCCGCCGCGCGCGAGATGATGGGCGGCGCCCGGCTCGCCAAGCCCGACCAGGTGTCGGGCGCCAAGCAGCGGCGCGACTACGACGCGCGGCTGGACAGCGCGCGTGCGCTGCTCGCGGCGCAGCAGCGCATCACGGCCGAGAAGGGCAGCCAGCCCGAGGCGGTGGCGGCCACGCAACGCATCGAGGCCGGCATCGCCGACGCCGAGCGCCAGGCCGCCGCCGGCCAGCTGACCGAAGCGCGCGCGGCGGTGGACCGTGCCTACCTCGTGGCCCGCGTCTCCATCGAGGCGCTGCGCCGCGGCGACACCCTGGTGCGCACGCTGAAGTTCGCCAACGCGCGCGAGGAGTACGCCTACGAACTGGACCGCTACGACACCCACCGCATGCTGATCCAGGTGCTGCTGGCCGACCGCCCCGACGCCGCGGCCGGCATGCGCGGCTTCGTCGACAAGGCGGCCGAACTGCGCACCGAGGCCGAGGCGCAGGCCGCCGCCGGCGAACACGCCACCGCCATCAAGCGCCTGGAGGAAGCCACGCGACAGCTCGCGCGCGCCGTCCGCCTGGGCGGCATCTACATCCCGCTTTGATGGCCCCGTGGCAACGCCTGGCCCCCCGCGCTGCCGCTGCCCTCGGGCTGCTGGCCGCGGTGGCCTGGGCGTCGCCCTCGTTGTGGACGCGGCTGGAAGCCGACGGCGTGCACGACCCGAAGAACCCCGGCCTGGCGCAGCTGCAGCAGCCCGGCGACGCGCTCGCGCCCCTGCCGCGCGACACCGCGGGCAACCAGGTGCGCTGGGTGGCCGCCATCGAGAGTGGCGCCATCAACCCGCGCACCAACCTGTTCCCCGAGACCGTGGTGCGCACGCTGGACACCGAGATCATCATCGCCAAGTACGGCTCCATGCCGGCGGTGAAGTTCCCGCACCGCCCGCACACGCTGTGGCTGGACTGCGCCAACTGCCACGACCGCCTGTTCAAGGCCCAGGCCGGCGCCAACAAGTTCAGCATGCTGGCCATCCTCAACGGCGAGCAGTGCGGCCTGTGCCATGGCGCCGTGGCCTTCCCGCTGACGGAGTGCAACCGCTGCCACAGCGTGCCCAACAGCGCGATCCCGCGCGCGGTGATCCTCCGATGAAGGCGTCCGCCCTGTGCTTTGTGCTGATGCTGGCCACGCTGCCCGGCGCCTTGCAGGCCGAATACGGCGACGTGGTGCTCAACCGCCGCTCCGACGCCGCCGGCGTGCGCCCGGTCGTCTTCCCGCACTGGTTCCACCGCATCCGCTTCCGCTGCAAGGTCTGCCACCAGGAGCTGGGCTTCCAGATGCGCGCCGGCAGCAACGACGTGCGCATGGCCGACATCGTCGACGGCCGCTTCTGCGGCATGTGCCACAACGAACGCATCGCCTGGGGGCCGGAGCGCTGCGACCTGTGCCACTCCGCGCTGCCGCGCACGCCGCCGGGCATCGTGGGCGGCGCGCAGACCTCGGGGCCGGGGCGGTGGTGAGCGGCCTGCCTCGGCGCGCGCTGCTGGCCGCCGGTGTGGGCCTGTTCGCGGGCTGCGCGGCCGACGCGCCGCCAGGCCCGCCGCCGGCACCGGGCCAGCCGCAGCGACTGCGCACCTTGCAGGGCGGCTTCCTGGCACCGGTGCTGGCTGGCGGGCTGCCGCCACCAGTGCGCCCCGGCCTGCCGCTGCCGGCCGGCAGCGGGCAGTTCGTGCGCTGGCTGGCGCCGGTGGCTTTGGCGCTGCGCGGCACCGACCTGCTGGTGGCCGACGCCGGCAGCGGCCGGCTGTGGCGTGCGGATGCGTACGGGCTGCACGTCACCGGCATCGCCGGCGCGCCCGTGGGGCGCCAGACGGCGCTGGCACTGGGCCCGGACCTCTCGGCCTGGGTGCTGGACCCCTTCACGCGACAGGTGCTGCGCTTCGGGCGCGACGCGCGGCTGCTGCAGACCCTGCGCATCGGCATCGCCGGCGGTGCGCCTGCGGCCATCGCGCTGGCCGAAGACGGCTTCACGCTGCTGGTGGCCGACGGCGTGGGTGCGGCTTGGTCCGAGCACCGCGGCGTGGGCGGCGTGGTGCGGCAGATCGCGCCCGAGGCCGAAGGCGGGCAGCGCATCAGCGGCGTCGACGCCATCGCCGCCGGGCGCGGCGGTGTGGTGGTGCTGGACCGTTTGCGCGGCGTGGTGCACCGCGTCTCGCGCGAAGGCCGCGTGCTGCAGACCCTGGGGCGCGGGCAGCTGCGCCAGCCGCAGGCCGTGGCGCTGGACCGCCTGGGCCGCGTGTACGTGCACGACGCGCAGGACGGCAGCGTCGTGCGCCTGGCCGCCGAAGGCGAAGCGCTGCGCTGGTCGGCCGCCGAACTCGGCGTGCAGCAGATCGGCGGCATCGCGGTGGACGAGATGACGCTGGCCGTGGCCGACGCACTGGCCGGCGCCGTGGTGCTGCACTCCTTCGCGCACGAGCTGCCGCGGGAGGCGGCGCCATGAAGGCGCTGGCCGCGCTGGCGCTCCTGCTGCTGCTGACGGGCTGCGCCAGCAGCGACATCGTGCGCGGCCGCCTGCACTACGGCCTGGCCGACGCGCCCGAGGGCGCACGCCTGACCTGGCCGCCGGCGCCCGAGGTGCCGCGCTACGCCTACGCCGGCACGCTGGTGGGCGAACCGAACTTCCGCCAGGAGGGCGACGCGCCGTCGGCGCTGGCGCGGCTGGGCCGCTGGATCGCCGGCCTCGACGGCAGCTCGCAACCCCCCCGCGTGCTGCAGCGTCCCGGCGCGCTGATCGGCGACGACGCCGGCCGCCTCTACGTGGCCGATGGCAGCCGCCAGGCCGTGTTCGTGTTCGACGAGAAGGCGGGCGAGCTGCAGTTGTGGGAACAGGCCGATGCCCTGCGCCGCTTCGTCGCCCCGGCCGGCGTGGCCGTGGGGGCGGGCCGCGTGTTCGTCAGCGATGCCGAGCTGGGCGCCGTGTTCGTGCTGGGCCCGGACGGCACGCCGCTGGCCACCTGGGGTGCCGGCCGCCTGCAGCGCCCCACCGGCCTGGCGCGCGACCCACAGCGCCGCCAGCTCTACGTGGCCGACACCTACGCGCACGACATCAAGGTCTTCGACGAGAACGGCAGCCTGCTGCGCACGCTGGGCCGGCGCGGCAACGGCGAGGGCGAGTTCAACTTCCCCAGCCACCTGGCCTGGGCGCAGGGCGAGCTCTACGTCACCGACACCATGAACCACCGCGTGCAGGTGTTCGATGCCGAAGGCAAGCTGCGCCGGCCGCCGCTGGGCCAGCCCGGCGCCGTGGTGGGCAACTTCGTGCGGCCCAAGGGCGTGGGCGTGGACGGCGAAGGCAACGTCTACGTGGTGGAGAGCTACCACGACAGCCTGCTCGTCTTCAGCCACGCCGGCGAATTCCTGCTGCCCATCGGCGGCACCGGCACGGCCACCGGCCGCTTCTACCTGCCGGCCGGCGTGTGGGTGGATGGCCGCAACCGCGTGCACGTGGCCGACATGTTCAACGGCCGCATCGTGCTGTTCCAGTTCCTGGGGGGCGGCTGATGGGCGCGCGGCTGCTCACGCTCTTCACGGGGCTGCTGATCGCGCTGGCCCTGCCGTTGCCCATGGCCGATGCGCAGCGCATCAGCGACGTGCGCGGGACGAAGCACAACCTGTCGGTGAACGGCCCCGGCACCACCCACGCCGCGCCCGGCGCCACGAGCGAGGTGTGCGTGTTCTGCCACACGCCGCACAACGCCACGCAGGCCGACCAGGGCGGCGCCACGCTGCGCGCGCCGCTGTGGAACCGGCGCGTGCCGGCGGGCACCACCTACACGCCCTACGCCTCCAGCACGATGGACGCGCAGGCGATCGTCGACGGCTTCGACGGCCAGCCCGGCGGCAGCAGCAAGCTGTGCCTGAGCTGCCACGACGGCACCCTGGCCATCGGCAACGTGAATGTACTGAACGGCCAGGCCAGCGTGAGCATTCCCATGACGGGCACCGGCGCCGGCGGCGTGATGCCCGCGGGCCAGGGCACGGCCAGCGGCTTCACGCGCTTCCTGGGCACCGACCTGCGCAACGACCATCCCATCAGCGTGACCTACACCACCGCGCTGGCGCAGCGCGACGGCGAGCTGCGCGCCGTGGACGCACAGCAGCGCTGGCCCGCCGGCAGCGGCCTCGTCATCGGCCCGCGTGCGCCGGGCAGCAAGCCACTGGCGCCGCTGGAGCGCACCGGGGCCGGCGGCCAGGCCCAGGTGCAGTGCGCCACCTGCCATGACCCGCACCTGCGCGAGCTGGACGCCTCCAAGGGCAACCAGAAGTTCCTGCGCCTGCCGCGCTTCCAGGAGGCCGCGCCCACGGCCGGCCACAACGCCGCCAGCGACATCGTCTGCCTGGCCTGCCACGACAAGAACGGCAGCTTCGGCATCTGGGCCTACTCGGCCCACGCGCGGCCCGACGTGGCCGACGAGACCTACCGCGACGGCGCCGCGCAGCTGCGCGAGTTCCCCAGCGGCCTGCCGGTGTGGAAGGCGGCCTGCCTGAACTGCCACGACACGCACACCGTGCAAGGCGCGCGCCGCCTCACGCGCGAAGGCACGGATGCGCCCGTGCCGCCCGGCAACCTGCTGGCCGCGCGCCAGGGCGGCAACCCGGCGCTGGAGAACACCTGCTACCAGTGCCACACCACGGCGGCGAAGTCGGTGCTGGCCAGCGTGCTGCAGGTGCCGGACATCGAGACACCCTTCGGCCAGGCCGTGCGCATGCCCATCACCACGGCCGAGCAGGGCGGCGCCACCGAGGAGGTGCACGACCCTTCCTCCAACTTCAGCGACGCCAGCCACAACTGCACCACGGCCACCAACCGCTGCGGCGCCGACGGCATCGAGCCGCGCGCCACGCTGGCGCAGCGCCATGCCGAGTGCACCGACTGCCACAACCCGCACCGCGTGATCCGCAACCGCCTCTTCAATGGCGACCCCAGCGTGCCCGACGCCGCCGGCACGCACCGCCACGACGAGACCACGGGCTACACGCACACCAACATCGCCAGCGGCGTGCTGCGCGGCAGCTGGGGCGTGGAGCCGGTGTACGGCAGCACCTCGTTCCAGTCGCTGCCCGGCAGCTACACCGTCAAGCGTGGCGACCCCGGTGCCAACACCTCCACGGCGGTCACTCAGCCCTACGTGACGCGCGAGTACCAGGTGTGCCTGAAGTGCCACAGCGACTTTGGCTACACCGACAACAACGTCTACCCGAACGGTTCGCGCCCGGCCCTGGGCCGCAGCGGCGGCACGCCGCCGGGCAGCAACAACCTCACCGTCTACACCAACCAGGCCAAGGAGTTCCAGGCGCCCTTGTCGCACCAGGGCGAGGGCACCAAGGCCAATTCGGGCGCCGGGTCTAACTACACCACCAACAACCACCGCGGCTGGCACCCGGTGATGGGCCCCACCGGCCGCAGCGGCGCCAGCGCCAGTGCCTTCCGTGCGCCCTGGGGCAATGCCATCGGCACGCAGACCATGTACTGCAGCGACTGCCACGGCGAGAACACCCCCGAAGGCACGGTGGTGCCCGCGGGCGGCGAGCAGGGCGCGGCCTGGGGCCCGCACGGCAGCAACAACAACTTCCTGCTCAAGGGACAGTGGAACAGCTCGGTGGGCGCCAACAACCGCGGCGACAACGGCCCCAACGCCAACGGCCTGTGCTTCAAGTGCCACAACCCCGACACCTATGCCAACCGCAACGGCAGCGGCACCACGGGCTACTTCAACGCCGACCGCGGCAACCTGCACGCGTACCACACCGACAAGATCGGCCGCATCCGTTGCAACTGGTGCCACGTGGCCGTGCCGCACGGCTGGAAGAACAAGGCGCTGCTGG
>CAZBUU010000003.1:16134-57774 GCA_964495125.1 uncultured Rubrivivax sp. | reverse complement strand
TGCCGCACTGCTACGGCTGGCTGGCGCTGGACGCGCGCGGCCAGTGGTTCATGCGCGACGAACGCATCCAGCGCGCCGGCCCCTTCCCGCAGGTGAAGGGCAGCCGCATCGACCACGACAAGCTGCTGGCCTTCATCGGCCGCAACTACGCGCGCGACGAAGCCGGCGCCTGGTTCTTCCAGAACGGGCCGCAGCGTGTCTACGTGGAACTGGAGGCCGCGCCCTGGGTCTGGCGCGTGGACGCCGCACCCGGCTGGCCGATCACCAGCCACACCGGGCTGCGGGCGCAGCCACTGGCCTTCTTCATCGACGAAGCCGGCCGCCTGTTCGCCGACTGCGACCTGGGCCTGGGCCTGGTGCACAGCCTGGACATGGGCATCGCCGCGCAGGCCGTGGAGGCCGGCGACTGGGTGCCGCAGGAGGCGCGCTGGGCCGACCTGCTGGCCCGGCACGGCGACGTGCTGAGGCCCCAGCCGGGGCCGGTGGGCAAGGGGTGATCGGGTGGCCACGCCGCGGATACGCAGCGCGGCCCCCGATGGATGCAGCGTGCGCGGTACTCAGGTCGCCCGCTTGCTGCTCATCGGCGGCAGCCGCCCCAGGTGCACGCCGGTGTCGTTCAGCAGCACCTGGCCGGTGATGATGGGAGCGCCTTCCAGCAGGTAGACGACGGTCTCGGCCACTTCGTCCGGCGTGGACACCTTCTTCAGCGGGCTCAGTTCCGTGCCCACCTTCACCGTGGCCTCGTAGCGCGCGTCGTCCAGGCCCGCCTTGAGCCAGCGCGTCTGGATCATGCCCGGGCACACCGCATTCACGCGGATCTCCGGCCCCAGCGTCAGCGCCAGCGACTTGGTCAGCATGTTCAGCGCCGCCTTGCTGGACGCATAGGCCATGGACGAGGCGATGCCCGTCACGCCGCCGATGGACGAGACCATCACCACCGAGCCCGCGCCCTGCGCCTTCATCGCCGGCGCGCAGGCACGCACCATCTGGTACGCGCCCACCACGTTGACGCGGTAGATGGCGAGGAAGTCGTCGGCGCTGAGACCGTCCAGTTCCTCGTACGGATTGAACTTGGTGCGCGCGGCGTTGCTCACCAGGTAGTCGATGCGGCCCCAGGCTTCGAGCGCGGCCTTGGCCATGCCCTGGCAGGCCTCGTCCTGGCCCACGTCGCCCTGGAACACGATGACCTCGGCACCGGCTTCGCGACACAGCGCCGCCGTGCCCTCGGCCTCGGCCTGGCTCTTGGTGTAGTTGATGACGACGTTGCAGCCGCGCTGCGCGAGCTGCACGGCGCACGAGGCGCCGACGCCGGTGGCCGAGCCGGTGACGATGGCGGTCTTGCGGGAAGAGGTCATGGTGCAGGAGTCCTTGCGGATCGGCCATGTTCGACCACCGCAGGCCGCCGCGGCGACGCGCGCGCCGCACTTGTCCGCAACGCGGATGAGGCCATGCGCAGGCTTGTCGCTGCCACTTGCGTGGCGTCCAGTGCGCCCTTCGACAGCCTGGCCGAAGGAGCGTTCTCGATGAGCAGCGGTGACATGCGCAGCTACCTCAAACAGCTGGAAGACGAGGGTCAGTTCCGCCACGTCGAAGCCTCGCTGGCCACCGGACCGGGCAACCAGGACATGCAGCCGCTGATGCGCGCGCTGTGCGACAAGGAAGGCCCGGCGCTGCTGCTGAAGAACCTGGAAGGCAGCAACGCGCCCGAGGTGCCGATGCTGTTCAACCCCTTCGGCACGCGCGAGCGCACGGCCATGACCATCGGCGAGCGCGACTGGCGCGCCGCCAAGATCAAGCACGCCGACCTGGCCGCGCACCCCGAACGCTGGATCAAGCCCGTGCTGGTGCCGCGCGAGGCCGCGCCCTGCAAGGAGGTGGTGATCCGCGGCGAGGATATCGACCTCAGCAAGCAGCTGCCCGAGGTCTTCTTCGGCAAGGAAGGGGCCTCCTACATCTGCGGCGCCGTCACGGTGTCGCACGACATCGACACCGGCGCGCGCAACGTCGGCTGGTACCGGCTGGCGCAGTTCAACCGCGCCAGCCACCCGCTGGGCGGCACCTATGCGCCCGAGCGCGCGAAGACCGACCTCGCCTGCTTCTTCTGGTGGAACCCGCCCATGTCGCAGGTGGGCCTGCACGTGGCCAAGGCGGTGAAGGCCGGGCAGCGCCTGAAGGTGGCCTTCGCCGTGATGTGCCCGCCGGCCGTGCACGTGGCCGCCGGCACCGGCCTGCCGTACGGCGCCGACGAGTTCGAATTCGCCGGCGCGCTGGCCGGCGCGCCCATCGAGCTGGTGAAGTGCGAGACCAGCGACCTGGAAGTGCCCGCGAACTGCGAGTACGTGATCGAGGCCGAGATGGTGGCCGACGAGCAGGAAGCCATCGGCTGGCACTCCAACCCCGTGGGCTACTACGACCGCGTGCAGGTGTTCCCCATCGCACGCGTCACCTGCATCACGCACCGCAGGAAGCCCATGTGGTACGGGACCATGGAAATGGTGCCGCCCTTCGACCACAACTGGATCGCGCTGCTGCCCGTGGAAGGCGAACTGCTGGGCGACCTGCGGCGCAAGATCCCCGAGGTCAACGACGTCGCCGTCACCCCCAACCTGGCCTACGTGGTGCAGCTGAACGTGGACGGCGCGAGCAAGCCGCACCCCGAGTTCGGCAAGTACGTGCTGCACGCCGTGTGGGGCGCGGCCGGCCGCTGGGCGCGCACGGCCAAGCTCGTCATCGTCGTCGGCCCCGACGTGGACCCCTACGACTGGAAGCAGATCGAGTGGGCCATCATGACCCGCGTCCAGCCGCTGTCCGACACCATCATCAACCGCTCGGGCCAGGCCTTCGTGCTGGACCTCTCGCCCACCAAGACGGGCCAGGGCGGCGCGTCCACGTCCGAGCAGATGGGCATCGACGCCACCATCAAGGTGCCCGAGCGGCACACCGAGTACCCCGAGGTCTCCAACGCCACGCCGCAGCAGGTGGCGGCCTTGCGCGAGAAGCTGCGCGGCGTGCTCGATCTCTGATTCACCGAACCCCACGAACGAGGAGGATCCGATGTCCCGCACGAGCACGGGTGCGCGTCTGCGCACGCCCATCGCCGCCCTGGCCGCCACGCTGGCCACCACGGCTTTCGCCCAGACCCCCGCTGCGCCCGCGGCACCGGCGGCGGCCGCCAGCGCTGCGGCGCGTAAGAAGCCCGACGAGGCCCTGCAGACCATCAGCGTCACCGCGCAGCGCGTGAAGCAGAAGCTGCAGGACGTGCCGGCGGCCGTGACGGCGCTGTCGCCGGCGGCCATCGAGAACCTGCAGGTCCAGACGGTGATGGACATCGGCCGCCTGGTGCCGAACGTCAAGTTCGACCCCATCAGCGCCGGCACCACCTCGCTGAAGCCCTACGTGCGCGGCGGCGGCGTCTCCGACGGCGGCCAGATCACCTCGGAGTCCGAGGTCGGCATGTACGTCGACGACATCTACCGCGCACGTCTGTCGGCGGCGCTGATCGACTTCGTCGAGCTCGACCGCATCGAGGTCATGCGCGGCCCGCAGGGCGTGCTGTACGGCCGCAACTCCTCGGCCGGCGCGGTGAACATCATCACCCGCGCGCCGAGCGACACCTTCGCTGCCAGCGCCGAACTGGGCGTGGGCAACCAGGGCGAGAAGCGCGTGAAGGGCTACATCTCGGCGCCGCTGACGGCCGACAAGCGCTGGCGCGCTTCGCTGCAGGGCATGGTGCGTCAACGCGACACCAACGGCCAGTACAACGTGACGCTGAAGAAGGACGTCGGCGCCGAGAAGTTCCAGGGCTTCCAGGGTGACCTGGCCTACGAGGCCAAGGAACTGCAGGGCCGCCTGACGGTCTTCCACACGCACACCGACGGCGATGGCCAGTGGGCCGTGCCCAACACCATCACCAACAACGGCGCCACCATCACGCCGTCCACCGGTTCGTACCGGCTGGTGGCTTCGCCGGTGGAATCCATCACCGACGTCAAGCAGAGCGGCGCCACGCTGCGCCTGTCCACCAACCTGGGCAGCGTCAAGCTCACCTCCATCTCCGGCTACGTGACGATGGACGACCACTGGCGGCAGGACTTCTCCGGCGGCGTCTCGGCCGCGCTGCTGGGCAACCCGACCGGCGGCACGCTGGCCCTGTTCGACCGCGACAGCGTCACCGACCACCACCAGTTCAGCCAGGAGTTCCAGTTCGCCGGTGAGCTGAACGGCGGCCAGATGAGCTACGTGGCCGGCCTCTACGGCTTCAGCGAGAAGGGCACGCAGAAGCTGCACTCGGTGATCTTCTTCGCGCCTTCGGACGCGGTGTTCAACGCCGACACCAAGAGCCTGGCCGTCTTCGGCCAGCTGAGCGCGAAGTTCGGCGAGCGCACCACGCTGATGGTGGGCGGCCGCTACACCAAGGACGACAAGCACCTGGACGGCACCTTCGGCGCCGTGCCCTTCGACCAGAGCAGCAGCTACACGCGCTTCAACCCGAAGATCGGCGTCGACTTCAAGCTCTCGCCCGAGGTGCTGCTGTACGCCAGCTACAGCGAAGGCTTCAAGGCCGGCGGCTACAACGGCCTGGCGGGCAACGTGACGCAGATCAGCAAGCCCTTCCTGCCGCAGTACACCGACGCCTTCGAACTCGGCCTGAAGACGGAGTCGGCCGACCGCAAGCTGCGCTTCAACGCCGCGCTGTTCCACAACAAGATCAAGAACCGCCAGCAGACGCTGACCGTGACCACCGGCCCCAACGCCGGCGCCTTCGTGGTGGAGAGCTACAACGCCAAGCTCACCGGCCTGGAGCTGGAAGTCGCCTGGAAGGCGATGCCCGGCCTGCAGCTGTGGGCCAACGGCGCCATCAACAACGGCAAGTACACCTCGTGCAGCACCGAGGTGGCGGTGGCCTGCTCGGTCATCAACAACAAGCTGCCGGTGTTCCCGGACCACACCTACACGGTGGGCTTCGACCTGGACTTTCCGGCCGGCCCGGGCACGCTGCGCTACGGCGCCGACTACAGCGAGCGCGACGCCTACTTCGCCACCGCCGACAACGTGCTCATCGGGCGCATCGAACGGCAGAAGCACCTCAACGCCTACATCGCCTATGACCAGGGCGCCTGGACCTACCAACTGGCGGGCAAGAACCTGATGCAGCAGGAAGGCTGGCACTCGGGCTTCGGCTTCGCCGTGGTGCAGCCGCGCTTCGCCATCCCGACGCGCAGCGTTCTACTGACCGCGAAGTACAAGTTCTGAGCGTGAAGGACGCGGCCGCGCGCTGCCGGGCCTACGCGGCCTGTTCGGCGCTGGCCGCGTCGCCGCATGAGGGCGACCCGCGCGAGGCCGCGCCGGCGCTGGCGGCGGCCGACCTGCCCAGCTTGAAGCGCGACTACAGCGCGCTCTTCGAGGTGGGCGACGAAGGCCCGCCGCTGCCGCTGCGCGAGGCCGCACGCGAAGGCGGCCGCGCTTCGGTGCGCGAGGAGGTGGTGCGCTTCTACGAGCACTTCCACTACACGCTGAACGAGCACCACGCCTGGCAGCCCGACCACCTGAGCGTGCAGCTGGAGTTCATGCACCTGCTGTGCTTCCGCGAGGCGCAGGCCGAAAGCCCCGAGGCCGCCCTGCCCTGGCAGCGCGCGCAGGCCGACTTCGCCGAACGCCACCTCGTGGCCTGGCTGCCCGAACTGGCGGCGGGCGTGGCGCGCCTGGCGCCCGCTTCGCCCTACGCCCCCGCCTTCGCCGAACTGAGCGAGTTCGTGCGGGCCGACGCCGCCTGGCGCCGCAGCACGCTGCCGCCCTGACTCAGGGCTTGGGCCGCTGCTTGTAGAACTGGATGCGGCTCTCCGGCACCGGCGGCCGCGGCGGCTCGCCGGCGATGCGCACGTCCTGGATCTTGAACAGCGACTTCCAGTCCTTGGCGATCAGCAGGTCCATCAGCTCGCTGGCCTGGCCGGCGCGCTTCTTCGCCATCTCGGCCTTCAGCGTGGCCAGCGCGCCGTCCACGGCCGGGCCGAAGAGGTTCTTCAGAACCGCCGGCGGCAGGCGCGGCTGGTCGGCGAAGCGGCCTTGCGCGTCGAAGGGGTCGGGCAGGATCGGCGGCACGTAGAACACGTTGGGCTGCGTGCCGTACTCGGGGTGCAGCGGCAGCGCCACTTTCCACTTGCGTACCAGCTTGTCGATGGGGCCCTCGGCATCGTCCAGGAAGCCCACGAAACGCAGCCGCCCCGGGCACTGGCGCGCGCAGGCCGGTGCCTCGCCGGCTTCCACGCGCGGGAAGCAGAAGATGCACTTCTGCGAGTGCTTGGCCACCTCGTTGTAGAGCACCTTGTCGTAGGGGCAGGCGCGGTTGCACAGGCGGAAGCCCTGGCACTTGTCCGGGTCCACCAGCACGATGCCGTCTTCCTCGCGCTTGTAGATGGCGCGCGCCGTGCAGGCCTCCAGGCAGGCCGGCTTGGTGCAGTGGTTGCACAGGCGCGGCAGGTAGAAGTGGTAGTTGTTGGGAAACTCGCCGGAGCTGGTGTCCTCGTCCCAGCCGGCGCCGTAGCGCAGCGGCTCCTCGCGGTGCAGGTGGTCGCTGCTGCCGCCGAAGTAGACCTGCTCGTGGTTCAGCGGCACGGGCTTGCCGAAGTCCTCGGGCTCGTGCAGGTCACCGTACTGCAGCCGGCCGTCCTTCCAGCCCGACTTCGCGCCCTTGGCCTGCCAGTCCTTGGGGTAGCCGCGGCCGGGCTGCGTCTCCACGTTGTTCCACAGCATGTGCTCCTGGCCGGGCTCGTCGGTCCACAGGCTCTTGCAGGCCGCGGTGCAGGTCTGACAGCCGATGCACTTGTTGAGGTCCAGCACCATCGCGATCTGGCGGGCCATGGTCAAACGCTCCGGGTGGCTGGAGTCCTGGCGGGCACGAACTTCTCGAAGTCCACCGTGTGGTCGTGGTAGGTCTGGTTGGGCACGTAGTCGGGCAGGTGGTGGCCCAGGTGGCCGTAGCTGCCCACCAGCGAGGTGGGCTTGAGCAGCCCGCCGGTGGGGATGGCCGACGAGAAGTTCTCGCGGCCGCGGAACATCATCGGGTCCCAGCCGTGGTACATGAACATCGTGCCCGGCGCGATGGCCGCGCTGACGTGCGCCATGGCCACGAAGCCGCCCATGTGGTTGAAGGTGCGGATCAGCTCGCCGTCCTTCACGCCGCGGCGTTTCGCGTCCTTGGGGTTGATGTACACGTCGGGCTCGCCGCGCTGCAGGCTCATCAGCAGCGGGTCGTCGCGGTAGAGGCTGTGCACGCCGTGGCGCGCGTGGCCCATGGTCAGGCGCAGCGGGAAGCCCTTCGTCGCCAGCGGCGGCACGTACACCGGAAGCTCCTCGCCTTCGCGCAGGAACCAGTCGTGGTCGAAGTAGAACTGCTGCCGGCCGGTGAGCGTGGGATACGGTTTCTTGTCGCGCGTGCTGGACAGCGTGGCGTAGCTGTAGGGTGCCTTGGGGCCGAACTGCACCTGCGTGCTGTCCTCCGTCTGCACGAAGCCCTTCTTCGCCAGGTCCTCGAAGCTCATCTTCGGCACGCCGTCGGAGTTGTGCAGCAGGAAGTCGGCGATGTCGCGCGTACTGCGCACGCTGCCGTCCAGCGTGAAGAGCGCGTGGATCTTCGAATAGTCGTGCTCGAAGGGCTGGCCGTAGATCACGTCCTTCACCGGCCCCAGCTTTCGCGTGGCGGCCTTGTCGCTGATGGCCCGCGCCAGCCGCTCCATGATCTGCCAGTCGTCGGCCGATTCGCCCAGCGGCGGCACGGCGCGGTCCAGCACCTGCACGTAGGGCGTGCGGCCTTCCATCACGAAGTCCTGGCGCTCGTAGTGGTGGGCCACCGGCAGCACGTAGTCGGCGTGCAGCGCGGTGACGCTCATGTCGGGCGTCATGGCGACGATGCAGTCCAGCTTGTCCAGCACCTGCTCGCGCCAGCGCTTGCCCGTGGCGCGCCAGTTGCCGGTGTTGTGGCCGGCCATGAAGGCCATCTTCCAGGGCTGCTTGGAATGGTCCGGCAACCAGCCCTGCGTGATGGCTTCCTTGTAGTGGCGGTCGATGTGATCGGCCACGCCGTCGCCGTAGCTCTTCCTGTTCAGCGCCTTGCCGTCGCCGTGCGCGTAGTCCCACACCGAGATGGCCGCCACCTTGGCGCGCGGGCCCATGCCGGCGAACACGAACTTCGCGAAGCCGTCGAAGTTGGGGTTCTGCGTGGTCTGCATGCCACCGCCTTCGCGGCCGGTGTTGCCCGTCAGCGCGCACATCAGCAGCCAGGCGCGGTGCAGCTTGTCGCCGTGCAGCCATTTGCAGCTGCGGTAGCCGGCATAGATCATCCCGGCGCCCGATTTCGCCCAGGTGCGCGCCACGCTGCGGATGTTGTCCGCGTGCACGCCGGTGATGGCCTGCGCCTGCTCGGGCGTGTAGCGGCGGTTGCACAGGTCGCGCGCCTTGGCGAAGACGGTGGTCACGGCCACCGGGCCGCCCTTCATCGCCACGGTGAAGCGGCCGTCCAGCGCCGGCTTCAGCGCGCCCAGCTTCAGCGTGTTGGCGGCCTGCTGCTCGGGCGTCATCGTGCCCGTGCCCAGGCCGCGGCCCGGGGCGCGCGCGGGGCGGCCGGTGGCTTCGTCCCAGACCCAGAAGGTTTCGGCGTCGGCCGCAGGCACCTCGGGCAAGTCGCTGCCGCGCAGGAACTTGCCGTTGTCGGCGCGCACGAGGAAGGGCAGGTCGGTCTGCTCCAGCACGTAGTCGCGTTCGATCAGGCCGTCGGCGATGATGGTCTGCACCATGGCCAGCGCCAGCGCGGCGTCGGTGCCGGGCTTGGGGTTGAGCCACTTCGACGAGTGGATGGCGCTGGCGTTGAAGTCCGGCGCGATGGTCACGACTTCGGTGCCGTTGTAGCGCGCCTCCCAGAAGAAGTGCGCGTCCGGAATGCGCGTGGCCGCCGGGTTGGCGGCCCACACCAGCACACACTTGCTCTTGTAGACCGCCGCCATGTTGTCGCCGGGCAGGCTGTTGCCCAGCGTCATGTAGGCACCCACCGGCAGGTCGCCCACGCCGGCGAAGGTCTCGGGCATCACGATGCCGGTGGCGTTGGCGAAGCGGAACAGCGCGGCAAAGGTGGCGCGCTTGACGATCATCGCCGTGCCCATGGCGAAGCTGATGGAGCCCGGCCCGCTGGCCACCGCGTGCTCGATGAACTTGTCGGCGATCTCGCTGGCCGCCTGCTCCCAGCTGATGCGTTCCCAGCGGCCCGAACCGCGCGGGCCGGCGCGCTTCATCGGGTACAGCACGCGCTGCTTGCCGTACATGTACTTCGAATGGCGCACGCCCTTCTGGCAGCCGCGCGGGCCGTAGTCGGGTGTGTCTTCGCCCGAGCGGCCGTACTCGCCCTGCTGCTCCTCGCGCCAGACGAGGCCGTTCCTGACGTAGACGTTGAAGGCGCAGTGGCCCGTGCAGTTGATGCCGCGGCTGCCGCGGACCACGCGGTCCCAGGTCCACTTGCGCCGCATCACGTCTTCCCACTTCCCGTAGACGACGGGCGGTGGCGTCTGCGCGGCCGAGGCGCCGTACCTCAGCGACAGCAGCCCGGTGGTGGCGGCGGCGCCGCCCAGCTTCAGGAAATCGCGGCGGTCGGTGCGCGGGGCGGACATGCGGCGGGGCTCCTCGTGAGGGGCGCGGGCGCCCCACGGGGAGTGTCGGCCGATGACCCTGTCGAGGGCAGGGGCAGCCGATCGCTGTCCGAAGCGCGGACGGCCAACCAGCGCCAGGTGTGCGTGGGCGATGGCGCCTGGGCGAAGCGCCCCAGGTCCTGCGGGTGGTCCAGGTCCAGGCCCAGGCCCGACAGCGGCAGCACCTGCGGCGCGAGGCCCGCCGCGCGTGCGGCGCGCAGGTGGCGGCCGAAGCTGCCTTCGCCGAAGGCCGGCATCAAGCGCGTCGGCGGGCTCAGCAGCAGCGCGTTGGTGCCGCCTTCGTCGTGCGCCGGCACCAGGGCCACGGCGGCGCCGCGGGCGTGGGTTTCGGCCAGCCGCATGATCTCTTCGGCGGTCACACCCGGTGCATCGCCCGGCACCACCAGCATGGCGCTGGCGCCCTGGCGCTGCAGCCACGCGGCGGCCGCGAACACGGCTTCGTTCAGGCCGGCCGGCTCGGGCTCGGACAGCACGGTGGCGCCGAGCGTTCGCGCGAGCGCCGCGGCCTCTTCGTCGGCCGTGACCACCAGGCACCCGGCCAGCGCGGGCGCGGCGGCCAGCGCGCCCAGCACGTCGCGCAGCATGCAGGCCGCCAGCGCCGCGCGCTCGGCCGCGCTGAAGCGCCCGGACAGTCGCTGCTTGGCCTGCGCGAAAGGCTTCACCGGCACCACGGCCCACAGGCCCGGGGTCACGCTCATGCCGCGGCTTCCAGCACGGTGAGCGCCAGGCGCTCGCGGTCTTCCAGCGTATGCATCAAGGTCGGCGCGACGACGATGCGCGGCCCGCCGGGCATCGCCAGGCCGGGCTCGTCGGCGTCCACCACCAGCACGTCGACCAGGCCCGCGTAGTGCTGCGCGATGCTGCGGTGGCTGACTTCCAGCCCCAGTTCGGCCATCAGCTTGGCCGTCGGCCCCTTGACGGCCTTGCCGGCAACCAGCGGCGACACGGCCACCACCGGGGCCGGGCAGGTGGACAGCGCGTCGCGCACGCCCGGCAAGGCGAGGATGGGGTCCACGCTCAACCAGGGGTTGGACGGGCAGAGCACCACGGCGCGCAGCGAGTCGTCCTGCCCCAGCGCCAGCAGTTCGGGCGCGGGCCGGGCGCGCTCGGCGCCTTCGAAGTGCAGCGACTGCAGGCGCGGCTCGCAGCGGCGGCGCACGAAGTAGTGCTGGAAGGCCAGGCGGCCTTCGTCGGTGTCGACGACGGTGTGCACGGGGTCGTCGCTCATGGGCAGCAGGCGCACCAGCACGCCCAGCGCCAACGCCAGCGCGGCGGTGGCGGCGGTGAGCGTCTCCCCTTCGGCCAGGCGCCGCGTGCGCTCCACGTGCGTGGCCAGGTCGAGGTCGCCCAAAGCGAACCAGTCTTCGCCACCCAGGGCACGCATCGCGGCCATGAACTGCCAGGTCTCGCCGGCGCGGCCCCAGCCGCGTTCGCCGTCGGCGATGCCCGCCAGCGCATAGAGCACGGAATCGAGGTCGGGCGAGATGGTCAGGCCGAGGTGCCTGAAGTCGTCGCCGGTGTTGACGACCACGTCCAGCGCCTCGGGCGGCAGCATGCGCGACAGGCCCAGCGCCAGCTTGGCCCCGCCCACGCCGCCGGAGATCGCCAGCACGCGGCCCGTACGCCTCATCTGAAGAGATCCTCCTGTGGCGCCCGCACCAGCGCCTGCGCCGCTTGCGCCGGGCCGGCGGGCGCCAGGCCGCGGACCAGCACCACCGGCAGGCCCTCTCCGGCCTGGCCCATGACCATGGACGCGGCCGAGGCGATCTCGTCGGCCACGCCGACGTCCGTCACGCGCAGCTGGCGGCCGAAAAGGTCGGGCGCGCCGCGCAGGTCACGCACCGCGGCCACGCCGGAACAGCCGATGGCCACGCCCACCGCGCCGCGGCGCCAGGGGCGGCCGAAGCTGTCGTTGATGACCACGCCCGGCGCCACGCCGCAGCGCGCTGTGAACTCGGCGCGCAGGGCTTCGGCGCTGGCGTCGGGGTTCACGGGCAGCAGCAGCGCCTGCTCGGCGCCGCCGTGGTCGACGTTGGACTGGTCGATGCCCGCGTTGGCCATCACGAAGCCCAGCCGGTGTTCCACGATCAGCACGTTCACGCGGTGCCGCACGATGCGCACCGACTCGCGCAGGATCAGCTCCACCAGCCGCGGGTCCTTGGCCACGGCCACGGCGAGGTCCTGCGCGCGCTGCGAAGGCACGACGCTGGCCAGGTCCACCAGCCGGCCTTCGGCCTTGGAGACGATCTTCTGCGCGAAGACCAGCACGTCGCCTTCGCGCAGCGTGAGCCGCTGGCGGTCCAGGGCGGCCAGCACCAGCGCCGCCAGGTCGTCGCCCGGCTGCACGTGCGGCAGGCCGTGCAGGGCGTGCAGTTCGACGGGGGCGGGCATGGTGCGGCAGAAGCCTACGGAGGAGCTTGGGCCATCCTAGGCCAGCCCTCGCGCGCGGGGGCGCGAGGCGCCGGGGCTGTCCACGATGCGGTGACGCGGCCCCGCCGTGCTGCGCCGCGGCCAGCCGGCCCTCTAAGCTGGCCCGACCGTGAACGAGCTTTCTCCCGACTGGCTGGCCCAGTGCACCGACACGCCCCGGCTGATGGCCCTGGCCGCCGCGCGGCGCGATGCCGCCTTCGGCCGCGTCGTCACGCATTCGCGCAAGGTCTTCCTGCCGCTGACGCAGCTGTGCCGCGACGTCTGCCACTACTGCACCTTCGCCAAGGCGCCGCGCCAGTTGCCGCAGCCCTATCTGAGCGTCGACGAGGCGCTGCGCATCGCGCGCCAGGGCGCGGCACTGGGCTGCCGCGAAGCGCTCTTCACGCTGGGCGAAAAGCCCGAGCTGCGCCACGCCGCCGCACGCGAGGCGCTCGACGCGATGAGCTTCGCCAGCACGCTGGACGTCCTGGCCCACGTGGCCCGGGCGGTGCTGGACGAGACCGGCCTGCTGCCGCACTTCAACCCCGGCACCTTGACGGCCGATGAACTGGCCCGCCTGCGCCCGCTGGCGCCGTCGATGGGGCTGATGCTGGAGAGCACCTCCGAGCGCCTGTGCGCGCCCGGCGGCCCGCACCACGGCTCGCCCGACAAGGCGCCGGCACTGCGACTGCAGACGCTGGAAGACGCCGGCCGGCTGGCCATCCCCTTCACCAGCGGGCTGCTCATCGGCATCGGCGAGACGCGGCAGGAGCGCATCGACACCCTGCTGGCCCTGCGCGACGCGCACGCGCGCCACGGCCACCTGCAGGAAGTCATCGTCCAGAACTTCCGCGCCAAGCCGGGCACGCGCATGGCCAAGGCGGCGGAGCCGGATCTCGACGAGCTGCTGTGGACGATCGCCGTGGCGCGGCTGCTGCTGCCCACCGACGTGAGCGTGCAGGCGCCACCGAACCTGAGTCCCGGCGCGCTGCCGAAGCTGCTGGCCGCGGGCATCGACGATTGGGGCGGCATCTCGCCGCTGACCCCCGACCACGTGAACCCCGAGGCGCCCTGGCCGCACCTGCGCCAGCTGGCCGACGAAACCGCGCGCGCCGGCCATTGGCTGGAAGAGCGGCTCACGGTCTACCCGCGTTTCGCCCACGATCTGCCACGCTGGGTGGACGAAGGCCTGCACGAAGCCGTGCTGCAGCACGTGGACGCCGAAGGCTTCGCGCGTGGCGACGCCTGGGCGCCCGGCGACACCGTGCCGCCGCCGCCGCGCCTGCTGGCCCTGCTGCGCGAACCGCCGGCCACCGTGGCGCCCGACCTGCAGGCCATCCTGGACCGCGCCGCCGACGGCGCCGACCTGGCCGAAGCCGAGATCGTGCGCCTCTTCGCCGCGCGCGGCCCCGAGTTCGCCGCCGTCTGCGCCGCCGCCGACCGCCTGCGCGCGAAGGCCGCCGGCGACACCGTGGCCTTCGTCGTCAACCGCAACATCAACTACACCAACGTCTGCTACTACCACTGCCAGTTCTGCGCCTTCAGCAAGGGCCTGAAGGGCCGCCAGGCCGAGGAGCTGCGCGGTGCGCCCTACGACCTGAGCACCGACGAGATCCAGCGCCGCACGCGCGAGGCCTGGGCGCGCGGCGCCACCGAGGTCTGCCTGCAGGGCGGCATCCACCCGGACTACACGGGCGAGACCTACCTGCGCATCGTGCAGGCGGTGCGCGAAGCCGTGCCGGCCATGCACGTGCACGCCTTCTCGCCGCTGGAGGTGTGGCAGGGCGCGGCCACCGCCGGGCTGACGCTGGAAGACTTCCTGCGCCAGCTGAAGGACGCCGGCCTGGGCACGCTGCCCGGCACGGCGGCCGAGATCCTGGACGACGAGGTGCGTGCCGTGCTGTGCCCCGACAAGGTGAACACGGCGCAGTGGTTCGAAGTCATCGACACCGCGCACCGCCTGGGCCTGCGCACCACGGCCACCGTCATGTTCGGCCATGTGGAGCGCCCGGTGCACTGGGCGCGCCACCTGCTGCGACTGCGTGAACAGCAGCAGCGCACGCGCGGCTTCACCGAGTTCGTGCCGCTGCCCTTCGTGCACATGGAAGCGCCGCTGTACCTGAAGGGCCGCGCGCGCCGCGGCCCCACCTTCCGCCAAGCGCTGCTGATGCACGCGGTAGCTCGGCTGGCGCTGTTCCCTCACTTCCGCCACGTGCAGGCCAGCTGGGTGAAGCTGGGGCCTGAAGGCGTGAAGGCCGCGCTGGCCGCCGGTGCCAGCGACCTGGGCGGCACGCTGATGAACGAGAGCATCAGCCGCGCCGCCGGCACGCAGCACGGCCAGGAACTGCCGCCCGAAGCCATGCGCGCACTCATCCGCGACGCCGGCCGCGCCGTGCGACAGCGCGACACGCTCTACCGCGACGTGCCGGCCGACGTTCAGTCGCGCGCGCTGCACGCGCCGGCGCTCAGCGCGACCGTGAACACCCCCGTGCGCGTGCTGCCGCGCGAAGGCCGCGGCGTGCGCGTGCCGCTGGTGCGCAACCCGGCGCCCGCCACCTGCCCTTCCCTGCTGGAGACCCCATGACGACGAGCACGCCCGAAACCATCGCCATCCTGGGCGGCACCGGCGACCTGGGCACCGGCCTGGCCTGGCGCTGGGCGCGTGCGGGGCACCGCATCCTCATCGGTTCGCGCACCGCCGAACGCGCCGAGGAAGCCGCCGCGAAACTGCGTGAACGCTGCCCCGGCACCGACGTGCGCGCGCTGGACAACGCGGCTGCCGCGCGCAAAGCCACAGTGGTGGCGATTACGGTGCCCGCCGCGCACCAGCTGGACACGCTGGCCACGGTGCGCGAAGCGCTGCAGGGCAAGATCCTCATCGACGTGACGGTGCCGCTGGTGCCGCCCAAGGTGGGCACGGTGCAACTGCCGCCCGAAGGCAGCGCCGGCAAGCGCGCGCAGGCGCTGCTGGGCGACGGCGTGGACGTGGTCTCGGCCTTCCAGAACATCTCGGCGCTGCTGCTGCAGCAGGACGTGGCCATCCAGTGCGACGTGCTGGTGGCCGGCAACAAGAAGGCGGCGCGCGAGCGCGTCATCGCGCTGGCGGCCGACGCCGGCATGCGCGGCTGGCATGCGGGGCCGATCGAGAACGCGGCCGCGGCCGAGGCGCTGACCTCCATCCTCATCCAGATCAATCGCTCGGGCGGCTTGTCGCACGCGGGCATCCGGATCGTCGGGGACGCCGCGCACTGAGCGCATGGCGGCCGCGGAGGGGCCCATGGAACTGCGGCACCTGCGCCACTTCCTCGCCCTGGCCGAACTGGGCAGCTTCCGCCTGGCCAGCGAACGTGTGCACCTCACGCAGCAGGCCGTCAGCAAGAGCATCGCGCAGCTGGAAGACCGCATCGGCGCGCGGCTCTTCGAACGCGATGGCCGTGGCGTGCACCTCACGCCCGTCGGTGAACTGCTGCTGCCGCACGCGCGCGCCATCACGGCCGAGCTGAAGCACTTCGACGACGAGCACGACGCCTTCCGCGGCGCCCGCTCCGGCCGGCTGGCCATCGGCTGCACGCCCACGCTGCTGGGCGACGTGGTGCCGGACGTGCTGCAGCAGTTGCACATCAGCCAGCCGCAGCTGGTGCTGGCCGTGGTCAGCGGCAACTGGGAAACGCTGCTGGAGCGGCTGCTGGGCGGCAGCATCGACCTCGTCATCTCCACCGAGCCGGTGGGCGTGATCGACGAGGACGTGGTGATCGAAAGGCTGTGCGACGACGCGAATGTCGTCATCGCCACCCCCGGGCACCCGCTGGCCGCAGCGCGCCCCACGCCAGAGGAACTGCAGCAGGCCGAGTGGATCGGCATCGACCGCCTGCCCCGCGCCGAGACCGACCTGCACCGCTACTTCAGGGACATGGGGCTGAAGCCGCCCATCCCGCGGATGCGCACCGAGGTCAACGCCTTCGCGCTGGCCTGGGTGGAGCGCACGCAGGCCCTGTGCGCACTGCCCAGCCGCGCGGTGGCCGGCGCCGTGCGGGCCGGCCGCGTGACCACGCTGGACGTGCGCCTGACCGACCCGCCCTGGAGCCTGGTGGCCGCCTGGCGCCGCCGCGCCGTGCGCACGCGCGGCATGGTCGCCTTCCTGGACAGCCTGCGCAGCGCCCTGCTCGGGACCGATGCGCCCGAAGACGCGGCGACAACCAGCGGTTGAGCCGAAACACCCGGACTTGTTGGTGCGCCCGCACGACGTTCGCTAACTTGTGAGTGCTTCGGTTCACCGCAGGAGGAGATGCTCATGCCCACCACATTCACGAGCGGCCGCGCGCCGTCGTCCGCACCCACGCTCCAGGAACTGGCCACCGTCGCCGAGAAGCTGGCGCCGCTGGTGCGCGCCAATGCCGACGAGACCGAGCGCAGGCGCGACCCCTCGCCCGAGGTCGTGTCCGCGATGAAGGCCGAAGGCCTGCACCGCCTGTACATGCCGCGCCGCTTCGGTGGCTACGGCATGGACTGGGGCGCGCACTTCGTGGCCGGCGAGCGCCTGTCGCGCGAGTGCGGCTCCACGGGCTGGACGGCGTCGCTGGTGTTCTCGCACATCATGTACCTGGGCCGCTTCCGGCCCGAGGCGCAGGAGGAATTCTTCGCCGCCAGCACCGAGCCCGTGCTGGCCACCGGCTCGGCCGGCGGCGGCAACATCCGCCGCGAAGGCGCGGGCTGGCGGCTGAAGGGCCGCTGGGCCTTCGTCAGCGGGGTGAACGTCGCCAGCGGCGTGATGATCGTCGCGCGCGAGAACGGCGAAGGGCCGATCTCGCACTTCATCCTGATGCTGCCCGGCGAGTACACGGTGCTGGACACCTGGTTCGCCGAGGGCCTGCGCGGCACCGGCAGCCACGACGTGACGGTGGACGAGGTCTACGTGCCCGCGCACCGCGTGCTGACGATGCAGGAGTTCACCAGCATGACGCCGCCGGGCGCGGCCATCGCCGAAAGCTACGTGCACCGCGCACGCACGCCGCCCTACCAGAAGAGCTGGTTCTTCGGCCCGCTGCTGGGCACGGCGCGCGGCGCGCTGGCCGCGTACCTGGAGCAGACCAAGGCGCGCACCGGGCGCATCCTGGGCGAGTCCATCGTCACGCAGGTGCCGGTGCAGGTGCGCGTGGGCGCGGTGTGCGCGCAGCTGGACGCCGCCGAGCTGCTGTTCAAGGACGTGCTGGCCCTGCTGCACCGCCTGGGCGCGGCCGGCGCCGAGGTGCGCGGCGAGGACCTGCTGCGCCACCGCCGGCTCATCACGCTGGGCGCGCAGCTGTGCGCGCAGGCCACCGACACGCTGTCGACGATGATGGGCATCACCGGCTTCGCCACCGGCAACACGGTGCAGCGCCTGCACCGCGACTGCCGCACGGTGTCCACGCACGTCGAGCTGAACTGGGACCACTCCATGTCGGCCACCGGCAAGGTGCGCCTCGGCGTGCCCACCGGCGACCCGCTGGTGGACAGCGCCACGGCCACCACGTCCAACTCGGCCGCCGTGCTCGGGACGCAGCTTTGACCACCGCCGCCACCGCCGCAGCGCCTTGGCCGCCCGAGCGGCGCGGCTGGTTCGTCGTCGCGGTGCTCTGCGCCTGCGTCATCGTCTCCTTCATCGACCGGCAGATCATCAACCTGCTGGTCGAGGACTTGCGGCGCGACCTGCAGCTCACCGACACCTCCATCAGCCTGCTGCAGGGCCTGGCCTTCGCGCTGTTCTATGCCGCCTGCGGGCTGCCGCTGGGACGCATGGCCGACCACCGCAACCGCAAGTGGATGATCGCCTCGGGCCTGGCCGTGTGGACGCTGGCCACGGCGCTGTGCGGCACGGCCGCCGGCTTCGCGCAGCTGTTCCTGTGGCGAATGCTGGTGGGCATCGGCGAGGCCACGCTGACGCCCTGTGCGTTCTCGATGATGGCCGACCTGTTCAAACCGCAAAGGCTGGCCCTGCCCGCCGGGCTGTACACGGGCGCCAGCTTCATCGGCTCGGGCATCGCGCTGGTGGCCGGGGGCGCCATCCTCTCGCACCTGGCCAAGAGCGGCCCGCCGGTGCTGCCGCTGCTGGGCGAGGTGCGCCTGTGGCAGGCCGCGTTCATCATCGCCGCAGCACCCGGCGTGCTGGTGCTGCTGGTGCTGGTGCTGATGGTGCGCGAGCCGGCGCGGCGCGGCGTGCCCATGGGCCGCCCGGTCGAGCGGCCCCCCTTGCGCGAGGTGTTCGCCGTCTACCGCGCCAAGGCACGGGCCTTCAACGCCGTGTTCATTGGCGTCTCGCTGCTGGGCGCGGTGCAGTTCGCCATCGGCGCCTGGGGGCCGGCCTTCCTGATGCGCGTGCACGGCTGGACGCCCGGGCAGGTGGGTGCGGCCTACGGCCTGGTGCTGATCCTGTGCGGCACCAGCGGCGCCATCGTCGGCGGCTGGCTGGCGGTGCGCATGGAAGGCCGCGGCGGCCAGGGACAGCTGCGCACGGCGCAGCTGTCGGCGCTGGCCACGCTGCCCTTCGCGCTGGCCTTCCCGCTGGCGCCCAGCGGCACGGCCGCCTTGATGTTGCTGGCCCCCACGGTCTTCCTGGGCTCGCTGGCCCTGGGCGTCGGGCCGGCGCTGACGGCGGTGCTGGCGCCGCCGGGCATGCGCGGCGCGCTGATCGCCGTGAACTTCTTCGCCAGCGGCCTCATCGGCCAGGCCATCGGCCCCTGGCTCGTGGCCCTGAGCACCGACCGCCTGTTCGGCGCGCCGGTGCACGTGCGCTATTCGCTGGTGCTGGTGCCGGGCGTGCTGCTGCTGCTGGCCCTGGTGTTCATCCGCATCGGGCTGGGCGCGCTGCGCAAGGACGCGTCGTCCAGCGCGCCGGCGGGTGTCAGGACCGTCTGATTGCGCGCCACCTTGGGCAGTTCGGCCAGGGCGCGCGGCAGGTAGGCCTGCTCCACGGGCGCGAACACCTCGGGCGGCAGCTGCAGCCGTGAGGCCGCCAGCGCATCGGTGATGTGGCGCAGGGCGGTGGCACCCACCACCGGCGCGGCCACGGCCGGCCGTGTCCACAGCCAGGCCAGCGCCAGCTGCGCCGGCGCGATGCCCAGCTCGGCCGACAACGCGGCCAGGGCGTCCAGCACCGGATCGTCGGGCGGGCCGTAAAGGCTGTCGGCCACGTCGTCGGCCTCGCCGCGCCGCGTGCCCAGCACGTCCTTCGGCCGCGCCAGGCGGCCGCGCGCCAGCGGGCTCCAGGGCAGCACGGCGATGCCCTGGTCGATGCAGAAGGGCAGCAGTTCGCGCTCTTCCTCGCGGTACAGCAGGTTGTAGTGCGCCTGCACGGTCTCGAACTCGGTCCAGCCGTTGGCCCGCGCCGTGAAGTTCATCTTCGCCAGCTGCCAGGCGCGCAGGTTGGAGGCCCCCAGGTGCGCCACCTTGCCGGCCACCACCAGCTCATGCAGCGCCGCCATCGTCTCCTCGACCGGCGTGGCGTCGTCGAAGCTGTGGATCTGCAGCAGGTCGATGCGCTCGAGGCCCAGGCGCTTGAGCGATGCATCGCAGGAGCCCAGCACGTTGCGCCGCGACAGGCCGATCTCGCCTTCGCCCACCGGGAAGAAGAGCTTGGTGGCGACGACCACGCGCTCGCGCGCCTGCGCGTCGCGCAGCATGCGGCCCAGCAGCGCTTCGCTGCGCCCCGTGGAGTAGACGTTGGCGGTGTCGAAGAAGGTGACGTCGGCGTCCAGGGCCCGCGCCAGCATGTCCAGCGAAGGCCCTTCGTCCAGCACCCAGGGGCGCCAGGCGCTGGCGCCGAAGCCCATGCAGCCCAGAGCGATGCGGGGCAGCACCAGCTTGGCTGTGGGGGGTGGGGTGGTCAGCAAGGTCATGGGGTCATCGGGCTCGGGGACTGAGGTCGGGGCCGGGCACGCGGAAACTGCCGCGCAGGAACAGCAGCGGCTCGGCCGGCGTGCTGGTGAACTGCTGCACATGGCCCACCAGCAGCTCGTGGTCGCCGGCGCTGTGGCGGGCCGAGAGGCGGCAGTCGAACACGGCCACGGCGTCGTCCAGGTGCGGCGTGCCCAACGGGCCGGTGCGCCAAGAGATGCCGGCGAAGCGGTCGTCGCGCGGCGTGGCGAACTGGCGCGCCACGGCCTGCTGGTCGGCCGCCAGCACGTTCACGGCGAAGGGCCGGCCGTCGTCGAAACAGGCGGCCAGTGGCGAGTTGCTGCGCAGCGACCACAGGATGAGAGGCGGCGCCAGGCTCAGCGCGCTGAAGGAGTTGATGGTCAGGCCGAAGGGCGTGCCCTGCGCCGACACGCCGGTGACCACGGCCACGCCGGTGGCGTAGCAGCCCAGCGCGTCGCGGAAGGCCCGCTCGGCCGGGACGGGGAGCCGCGCTTCAGCCATGGCGCTTCAGCCGGCGGCGCCCATCGTGACCACGACCTTGCCGAAGGCGCCGGCCGCGGCACGCGCGTAGGCGGCCTCGGCCTCGTCGAAGCCGAAGACGCTGTCGACCACGGGCTTGAGCCGGTGCAGGGCCATGAAGTCGGCCAGCGCCTGGTGCTCGGCGCGCGAGCCGACCATGATGGCGCTGACGCGCAGCGCCGAGAAGATCAGCGGCAGCGCGCTGAACTCGCCGCCGAAGCCGTCCAGCGCGCCGATCAGCGCCAGGTGGCCGCCCAGGCCCAGCGCCGACACCGACTTCTGCAGCGTGCCCGCGCCGCCCAGTTCCACCACGTGCTGCACGCCCGCGCCGCCGGTGAGCCGGCGCACCTCGGCCGGCCAGTCGGGGTGCTCGCGGTAGTTGATGGCGTCGCTGGCGCCCAGCGCCTTCGCGCGTTCGATCTTCTCGTCGCTGGACGACAGCACGATGGGCCGCGCGCCCAGGGCGGCGGCGATCTGCAGCGCGAACAGCGCCACGCCGCCGGTGCCCAGCACCAGCACGGTGTCGCCGCGTTGAAGGCGGCCGGCGCTGACCAGCGCGCTCCAGGCCGTGACGCCGGCGCAAGGCAGGCAGGCCGCCTCGGCGTAGGACCAGCCCGTCGGGATGGCCACCAGGCCGGACTCGGCCAGCAGCACGTGGTCGGCGAACACGCCCGGCCCGCCGGCGCCCAGCGAGGACATCACCGCTGGCAGCGTCAGCCGCCCGTCCGCATGGTTCTGGAAGAAGGTGGACATCACGCGGTCGCCCACCCGCCAGGCGCTGACGCCGGGGCCGACGGCCAGCACCTCGCCGGCGGCGTCGGACAGCGGCGTGAAGTGGTCAGCACCGTTCACGGGGTAGGACAGATCGCGCACGCCCAGGTCGCGCCGGTTCAGCGACACGGCGTGCACGCGCACCAGCACTTCGCCGGTGCCAGGCACGGGCGTGGCGGTGTCGGCGCGCTGCAGCGCATAGCCCTGCGGGCCCTTGGCGAGTTCGTAGCGGCGGTTGTCGGTCATCTTGGGTGGGGGGGCGGTGAAGTTCAGGATGGCGCGGGCGAAGGGCCCGCTCTGCCGCTCGGGCAGCGCCAGGAAGGCCGGGCCCGTGAGCTGCACGGGCACCTGCGGGAAGGCCTCGCGGAAGCGGCCGAGCATGCCGTTCAGTGTGAGCGGGTCGTCGGCCGCCTGCACCACCTGCACGGGGAAGCGGCCACCGGCCAGGGCGCGGCCCAGCACGGCGCGGAAGTCCTGGCCAAAGATGGCGTCGAAGGCGAGGTCCCCGCCGCGGCCCGCCACCAGCGCGCCCATCGTCTCGGCATGCACGAGCGCGGGCTCGGGCGCCAGGAACAGGCTCTTCATCAGCTTGAAGGTGTCGGCGATGTGGCGGCCCTCGGCATCGATGGCCGGTGCCGGCCCGATGGCGGCGCGCAGGCCGGGCCGCTCTTCGGCCGGCGCGAGCAGGATGCCCGACAGCGTGAGCGAGGCCACGCGCTCGGGCACGGCGGCGGCGATCTCGGCGGCGAAGTGCGTGCCCGTGTGGTGAGCGGCCAGGTGAAAGCGCGCCAGGCCCAGCGCGTCGATGGCCTGCAGCAGCCAGCGCCCGTAGTCGGCCGCCGTGGGCGCGCCTTCGGGCAGGAAGCTCTGGCCGAAGCCGGGCGTGTCCAGCGCCACGGCGGCATGCCCCTGGGCGGCCAGGAAGCGCAGCACGGGCTCGAAGCCGGAGGAACTGACCGGCGTGCGGTGCAGCAGCACGACGGGATCGCCCACGCCGGCAACGCGGCGGCCGTGGATCTGGCCGCCGGAGGTGGGCACGTAGAACTTGTCGATCATGGTTTCGGCGGGTTCGGGGCGGACCGGGACGCGTGCATCCCACTCGCCACCAGGGCAGGTGGCGAAGAGCATGGCATGGCCGGCAGCGGCGCTGCCAGCAACTCGTCGAACGGCGCCGACATCCGGCGGTTGTCAGCGGGCTTCGACCGTCCGCAGAGCGGACAGCGGCACGCGGGAGCCGCAGTGCGGTGAAGGGCGCGAACTAAGGTGCCGGCACTGCCCGAGGAGCGCCATGAGCACCGCCACCATCCGCAAGAGCTACGTCGACACGCCGCTGGGCCAGCTCCATCTGCGCAGCGTGGAAGGCCCGGGCGCCCCGGTGCTGTTCCTGCACCGCACGCCGGTCACGTCGGCCTCCTTCGAGCGCGTGCTGACGCAGCTGTCAGGCTGGCGCCGGCTCATCGCCTTCGACGTGCCGGGCTACGGCGACTCCTTCGTGCCTGCCGCCGGCACCGTGCTGCCGGACCTGGTGAGCGCCTTCCACGCGGCGCTGGCCACGCTGGGCATCGAGCGCTTCCACGTCGTGGGCCACCACTCCGGCGCCAGCCTGGCGGCCGCGCTGGCGCAGCACCCGGGCGCGCTGTCGCTGATGATCGACGGCGCCATGGTCTCCTCGGCCGAGGAGCGCGCGCGCCTCACGCCGCCGCCGCCCGCGCCGGTGATCGACCGCAGCGGCCAGTACACGCAGCTGGCCTGGAAGTTCCTGGAGCCCTACTACACGGTGTTCGACGAACGCTGCATCCACGACGAGTTCGTGGGCGCGCTGCGCAGCACCTTCACGCGCGGCGCCCACCTGCTGGCCGTGCGCGCGCACGACCTCGGCGCCACGCTGGCGCGCCTGAACTGCCCCGTGCTGGCCTGCGCGGCCGAGGACGATGTCTTCGCCGCGCACCTGGAGCGGGTGAGCGCGGCGCTGCCGCGTGCGCTGGTGCGCCGCTACGGCCAGGCGGGCATCGCCGGGCCGGAGCTGCAGACCGAGGCCTTCTGCGCGCTGGTGCGCGAAACCGTCGCGCTGGGCGAGGCGGGCTGAGGCCGGTCGTTCGCGCACGGCCGGGCAAGCGTCCACCGGCGGACCCGCCCTGTCCTCAAAGCGGCCAACCCCCGGGGCGGATTTGTCGGCGCCGGGCCCCAGCACTAGAAACGGCGCATGGACAAGCTCAACGTGTTGATCGTCGGTGGTGGCATTGGCGGCCTGGCCGCAGCGGTGGCGCTGCAGAAGGCCGGCTTGCAGGTCACCGTCTTCGAACAGGCCCCGGAGATGGGCGAAGTCGGCGCCGGCATTTCGGTCAGCCCGAACGGCGCGCTCGCCATCCAGGCACTCGGCCTGTCGGAAGCCTTCCACCAGGCCGCCTACGCGCCCGAGCACCAGGTCATCCGTCACTGGCAGACCGGGGCGGAACTGTCGAAGGTGTCGCGCGGCGAAAGGCTGCTGAAGACCTTCGGCGAGCGCTACTACACCGTGCACCGCGCCGACATGCACGCCATCCTGGCCAAGGCCGTGGCGGCGAACGACCCGCAGGCCATCCGCCTGGGCCGCCGCTTCGAGCGCTTCGAGCAGGACGCCGACGGCGTCACCGTGCACTTCGAAGGCGGCGAGACGGCCCGCGGCGACATCCTCATCGGCGCCGACGGCGTGCGTTCGCGTGTGCGCTCGCAGCTTTTCGGCCCGGAGGAAGTGCGCTTCACCGGCTTCATCGCCTACCGCGGCCTGGTGCCGATGGAGCTGGTGCCGCCCGAGGCCATGGACCCGCCCTCGCAGGTGTGGTTCGGCCGCCGGCTCATGCTGAACCGCTACCCGGTCAGCGGCGGCAAGCTCCTCAACTTCGTGGCCTTCGCCATGCGCTCGGGCTGGGAAGAGGAGGGCTGGAGCATCCCGGCCTCGAAGGCCGAGATCCTGGAGGAATTCAAGGGCTGGCACCCGCACGTGACCCGACTCATCGAAGGGGCACCGGAAGCGAACCTCTTCAAGTGGGCGCTGTGCGCGCGCAGCGCGCTGATGCGCTGGGTGGTCGGCCGCGTCGGCCTGCTCGGCGACGCGGCACACCCCATCCTGCCCTACCTGGGCCAGGGGGCCGTGCTGGCGCTGGAGGATGGCGCCATCCTCGGCCGGGCGCTGGCGGCGGCACCCAACTTCGAGCAGGGCCTGGCCCGCTACGAAGCAGCGCGCGTGGGCCGCGCGCGTTTCGTCGTCGAGCGCTCGGCGGCGATGGCGCCCGTGTGGCTGGCCAACGATCCGGGCGCCTTCCAGCCCAGGACGCCGGTGGACGAGGAACTCGGCCTCTTCACCTACGACCCGGGCACCGTGCCGGTCTGAGGGGCGTGGGGCCGGGAGGGGCGGCCTCTGGTCAACAATAGGCAGCTGCCGTCATCCGACGAGCCAGAGGCCAAACAAGATGAAGTCCCTCGACGACCACCGGCTGCGCCTGGGCCGCCACGAACTGGTGCCGATCATGATCGGTGGCATGGGCGTGGACATCTCGTCTTCCGACCTGGCGCTGGAGGCGGCGCGTCTGGGTGGCATCGGCCACATCTCCGACGCGATGGTCAAGACGGTCACCGACCGTCGCTACAAGACCAAGTACGTCAAGGCCAAGCAGGCGCTCTACAAGCTCAACGTCGACTCGCCGGACAAGTCCGGCGTGAAGTTCGATCTGGGCGGCCTCGCCGAGGCGACGCGCCTTCACGTCGAGCACACCATGTCGCGCAAGACCGGCCCCGGCCTGGTCTTCATCAACTGCATGGAAAAGCTGACGATGAACGGGCCGAAGGAGACGCTGGCCGTGCGTCTGGCCTCGGCGCTGGACGCCGGCATCGACGGCATCACGCTGGCCGCCGGCCTGCACCTCGGCTCCTTGGCGCTGATCGAAGGCCACCCCCGCTTCCGCGACGCCAAGCTGGGCATCATCGTCTCTTCGCTGCGCGCGCTGCAGCTGTTCCTGAAGAAGAACGCGCGCCTGAACCGCCTGCCCGACTACGTGGTGGTGGAAGGCCCGCTGGCCGGCGGCCACCTGGGCTTCGGCATGGACTGGGCCCAGTACGACCTGGCCACCATCGTGGCCGAGATCCGCGAGTACCTGGCCAAGGAACAGCTCGACATCCCGCTCATCCCGGCCGGCGGCATCTTCACCGGCGGCGACGCCGTGCGCTTCATCGAGGCCGGCGCCGCGGCCGTGCAGGTGGCCACGCGCTTCACCGTCACGCGCGAATGCGGCCTGCCGGACGAGATCAAGCAGGAGTACTTCAAGGCCGCCGAGGACGACATCGAGGTCAACCAGATCTCGCCCACCGGCTACCCGATGCGCATGATCAAGGCCAGCCCTGGCATCGGCGACGGCATCCGGCCCAACTGCGAGGCCTACGGCTACCTGCTGGACGCCAACGGCAAGTGCGCCTACATCGACGCCTGGAACCGCGAGGTGGCCGCCCACCCGGGCGAGAAGCGCGTCTCGGTGCCCGACAAGACCTGCCTGTGCACGCACATGCGCAACTTCGAGATCTGGACCTGCGGCCAGAGCGCCTGGCGCCTGAAGGACACCTCGCTCAAGCGCGACGACGGCACCTGGCAGCTGCTCAGCGCCGAACACGTGTTCCGCGACTACCAGTTCAGCAGCGGCGGGCACGTCGCGCTGCCGGAGCCCGAATCGCAGGGCGTGCGGCCGGCCTAGAGGCCGGCGAAAGCGCTGGCGTCAGCGCAACGCCGGCACCACGTGCTGCCCGATGAGGTGCAGCGCCTCCATCGGGTCGTCGTGCAGGCGCAGCGCCACCTCCGTCAGCCCGGCGCGCGCGAACATGCGGAAGCGCTCGATCTCGCGGTCCATGTCCTCCAGGCCGCCGGTGGAGGTGAAGTACTCGCACAGGCGGTTGGAGATGCTCTCGGGCACGCTCTTCACGTGGCCGGAGCGGTCGAACCAGCTGGCCACGTACTCGTCGTAGTGGTCGCGCACGAGCAGCGCTTCCTCTTCCGTCAGGCACTGCTGGATGAGTTCCTTCTGCAGCTTGATGGCGCGCCAGGGCAGCTCGCGGCGAGATTCCTTGTAGCCCGCCGCACGCTCCTTCTTCAGGTGCCAGGCCCAGAAGGTGTTGGTGCGCACCGCCGGCATGCCGGCCTCGCGCTTGGCCGCACCTTCCTTCACCTCTTCCATCGCCGCGGCCATCACCTCGGGCGGCGTGCAGCCGATGAAGACGCCGTCGCACACGCGGCTTTGCATGCGGATCATCTGGCCACGGTAGGCCGTGCCGTAGACCTGCGGCGGCGTGGCCTTGGCCCAGGCGTGGGCGCAGGGGAAGTTGATGCCGAAGTCCTCGCCCTTGTAGCCCTCGCCCAGCTGGTGGTGGCCGGCGCGGCGCACGATCTCGATGCCCTCGCGCACGGCGCGCACGATCTTCTCGGGCCGCTGGATGCGCATGGCGTCGATGTTGCCTTCGCCCGCGCCCATGGCGATGACGGTGCGGCCACCGTTGATCTCGTTCAGCGACAGCAGGCTGTTGGCGATCTTCAGCGGGTGCATCTCGAAGGGACTCACCGCCAGCGGCCCCATCAGCAGCTTCTTCGTCGTCTGCGCCAGCGGCACCAGCGACAGGAAGCAGTCCCAGTGCGCGAAGTAGTTCGACGTCCACAGCGCGCGGATGCCGTAGCCCTCGGCCACCTGGCCGAGTTCGGCCACCTGGGCGGGGTTGAGGTCGGGTTCGAGAATGATGTCGACGTCCATGCGGCGGATTGTCGAAGCCGGCCCTGCCGCCACGGCCCCTGCGCACGGGCCTGTCCGGCATGCGGACGCGGCGCGGCCGGCCCTCGGCCCGCGCGGTGCGCGGCGCCACCATGCGCGCCGCGGCCGGGTGGCCGGGAGAACGCAGACGGTGCCGGACTTCAGAGCGCTCGTGGCCCTGCGCGAACAGCGCGGCGAACTCGTGCGCGTCAGGCGCGAGGTGGACCCGCGCCACGAGATGCCGGCGCTGATGGCGCAGTGCGAAGCGAAGCAGCAGGCCGTGCTGTTCGAGCGCGTGCGCGGCTCGCGCTTCCCCCTCGTCGGCGGCGTGCTGAACCACCTGCAGACCCTGGGCTGGGCCTGCGGCAGCGTGCCCGGCGAGCCCTTCGGCGAGGACCAACTGCTGGCGAGGCTGGACCACGCGCTCGCGCAGCGCATCACCCCCGTCGACGTGGCCACCGGCCCGGTGAAGGACGTGGTGCTGCGCGGCGACGCCGTGAACCTCACCGCCCTGCCCGTGCCCACCGTGTTCGAGCTGGACAGCGGCCCCTTCATCACCGGCGCCTGCGGCATCGCGCGCAACCCGGCCACCGGCCAGCTGAACGTCGGCGTGTACCGCGTGCTCGTGCTGGGGCCGCGCCGCCTGGCGGTGAACGCCGTGCCGGGCTCGGACCTGGCGGCCATCTACCGCCAGCACGAGGCCGCGGGCACGCCCATGGACATCGCGCTGGCCATCGGCGTGGAGCCGGCGCTGCTGATGGCCGCCGTGTGCCGGCTGCCCGCCGACGAGAGCGAACTCGACGTGGCCGGCGGCCTGCTGGGCCGCGCGCTCGAACTGGTGCGCTGCGAGACGAGTGCGCTGCGCGTGCCGGCGCGCGCCGAGATGGTGATCGAAGGCCGCGTGGACTTCACGCACCCCGTGGAGAACACGCTGGGCGAATTCGCCGGCCAGTACGGCACCGAGACCGCGCCCGTCACCGTGGTGCAGGCCCTCAGCCACCGGCGCGACGCGCAACTGCACGCCGTGCTGGCCGGCCGCCATGCCGAGCACGTGACGCTGGGCACCGTGGCCACCGCGGGCCTGCGCCGCAGCCTCGCGCAGGCGCTGCGTGCGGCGCTGCCGCCGCTGGCCGGGCTGCACGTGTTCCTGGAGCCGGCGCTGGGCTCCATGGCCCACGTGGTGCTGGCGCTGGACAAGCCCGACGACGACACCCCGATGCGCCTGGCCGATGCCGCCTTCGCCGTGCCGGTGCCGCTGGGCGGCGGCACGGTGCCGGCCAGCCACCTCGTCAAGCGCGTGCTGGTGGTGGACCCCGACGTGGCCGTGCACGACCTGGCGGACGTGGAGTGGGCGCTGTGGACGCGCACCGCGCGCGCCGCCAAGTTCCGCGTGACGGCCGGCGTGGAGAGCTGGGACCTGGAGCGCTGCGCGCGCCGCGGCAGCGGCTCGCTGCGCGTGGCGGTGGACGCCACGATGGACCTCGCCGATCGCGAACGCCTGCGCCGCACGCTGATTCCCGGCGCGGCCGCCGTGCGCCTGGCCGACTACCTGAACGCGGAGACACCGTGAACGCCATCCCCTTCGACGGCCACCCCCTGCTGCCCGCCACGCTGGCCTTCCTGGCCGACCCGCACCGCCTGCTGATCGGCGGCCAGTGGGTCGATGGCGTGGACGGCGAAACGCACGCCACGCGCGACCCGGCCACGGGCCTGGTGACCGCTCGCGTGGCGCTCGGTGGCGCGGCCGACATCGACGCCGCCGTGGCCGCCGCGCGCCGCGCCTTCGCCGGTCCCTGGTCGCGCCTGGGTCACCCGGGCCGCGCGGCCCTGCTGGCCGCGCTCGCGCGCAAGGTGGCCGAACACGCGGCCCTCTTCACCGAGCTGGAGATCGTCGACAACGGCATGCCGCGCTTCATCGCGGCGCTGACGATCAACAACATCGTCGAGATGCTGGACTACTACGCCGGCGCGGCCTGGCGCATCGAAGGTACCACCACCACGCCACCGCACCACGTGGCGGCCTATGCCGAGGCGCTGACCTACACGGTGCGCGAACCGGTGGGCGTGGCCGGGCTCATCGTGCCCTGGAACGTGCCCATCAGCACGGCGGTGCTGAAGCTGGCGCCGGCGCTGGCCGCCGGGTGCACGGTGGTGGTGAAGCCTTCGGAAGAGACGCCGCTGTCCATCCTGCTGCTGGGCCGGCTGGCGGCCGAGGTGGGCTTCCCGGACGGCGTGATCAACATCGTCAACGGCTTCGGCCGCACGGCCGGCGCGGCGCTGGCGGCGCACCCGGGTGTCGACAAGATCTCGTTCACCGGCTCCACGGCCACGGGCCGCGCCATCGTTCATGCGGCCACCGGCAACCTGAAGAAGGTGGCGCTGGAACTGGGCGGCAAGTCGCCGGTGGTGGTGATGCCCGACGCCGACCTCGCCCTGGCCGTGCCCGGCGTGGCCATGGCCACCTTCTTCCTGCAGGGCCAGAACTGCATGGCCGGCACGCGCATCTTCGTGCACGAGGCCATCCACGACGAACTCGTCGCGGGCCTGGTCGCCTTCTCGAACAGCATGGTGCTGGGCCACGGCCTGGACATGGCCACGCAGCTCGGCCCGCTCATCTCCGAGAGCCATGGCGCCAAGGTGCTGGGCTACATCGAACGCGGCCTGGCCGAAGGCGCCATCCTGGCCTGTGGCGGCCAGCGGCTGGCGCGCCCGGGCTGCTTCGTGCCGCCCACCATCTTCACCGGCTGCCGACCGGAGATGGCCATCGTGCGCGACGAGATCTTCGGCCCCGTGATGGCGGTGCAGCGCTTCGCCACCGAGGACCTGGACGCCATCGCCGCGATGGCCAACGACACGGTCTACGGCCTGTCGGGCAGCGTGTGGACGCAAAGCCTGGCCACCGCGCACAAGCTGGTGTCGCGCATCCGCTCGGGCCAGGTGTCGGTGAACTGCCATGGCGCCATCGGCACGAACATTCCGTTCGGCGGCTACGGCCAGTCGGGCTGGGGCCGCGAGTTCGGGCGCGAGGGGCTGGACGCCTACCTGGAGACCAAGGCGGTGACGCTGCGGCTGTAGCGCTGCCTCGTTGTCCGGTACGCGGACAGCACCGCCGCCGCGCCGCGCGCGCGCGAGGCCCTGCGCTTCAATGCGCCGCATGAATGCCCGTTCTTCCGAAGTGAGTTCGCTGGTCGCGCAGCTGGCTGCGGCGCTGGGGGCCGAGGCCGTGAGCACCGAGAGCGCGCGGCTGGACCTGCTGTCGCGCGACGTCTACCGCCAGGGCGGGCTGCCGCTGTGCACGGTGCGCCCCGGCAGCACGGCCGCGCTGCAGCAGGCCGTGCGCCTGTGCGCCGCGGCCGGCGTGGCCATGGTGCCGCGCGGCGGCGGCGCCTCCTACACCGACGGCTACCTCTTCCCGCCGGGCGGCCACGTGCTCTTCGACACCGCCGGGCTGGACAGCATCGAGATCGACGCCGCCAGCGCCACGGTCACCGTGGGCGCCGGCGTCACCTGGGCGGCGCTGCGCGAGCGCCTGGGGGCGCAGGGCCTGCGCACGCCGTTCTGGGGGCCGTTCTCCGGCCTCGTGGCCACCGTGGGTGGCAGCGTCAGCCAGAACGCCATCAGCCACGGCAGCGGCGCCTATGGCATCTCGGGGCCGTCGGTGCAGTCGATGGACGTGGTGCTGGCCTCGGGCGAGCTGCTGCGCACCGACGCCGGCACCGGCACGCGCCACTTCGGGCCCGACCTCACGGGCCTGTTCACCGGTGACTGCGGGGCCCTGGGCATCAAGGCCGCCGTGCGGCTGCCGCTGCTGGCGGCGCGGCACGACTTCGAGGCGCTGTCCTTCGCCTTCGCCGACTTCGCCGCCTTCCACGCCGCGCTGCGCGACACCGCGCTGGCGCGGCTGGAAGACGAGCACTTCGGCCTGGACGTGGCGCTGTCGCAGGGCCAGATCGGCAAGCAGGACGACCTGGGCTCGCGGCTGCGCATCGCCGCCGCCGTGCTGCGCGACGCCGCCAACCCGCTGGCCGGCGCCATGCAGCTGATGCGCATGGCCTGGGCCGGCACCGGCGTGCTCAAGGGCGGCGCCTACATGCTGCACTTCATCGTCGAGGGCAGCAGTGCGGCCGAGGCCCAGGCCAAGGCGGCCAGCCTGCGCAAGCTGTTGTCGCGGCACGGCCAGGCCATCACCAACAGCGTGCCCACCTTCGTGCGCAGCCTGCCCTTCGCGCCGCTGAACAACACGCTGGGGCCGGGCGGCGAGCGCTGGGTGCCGCTGCACGGCGTGCTGGCGCACGGCGCGGTGGCCGGCTTCCACGAGGCGCTGCAGGGCTTCATGGCGGCGCGCCAGGCCGACATGCAGCGCCTGGGCGTGTGGACGGGCACCATGTTCTGCGGTGTCGGCAGCAGCAGCCTGCTGTACGAACTGGCCATCTACTGGCGCGACGCGCGCACCGCCTTCCACCGCGCGGTGATCCCCGCCGACAGCCTGGCCCAGCTGCCCGAGCACGCCGCCAACGCCGAGGCCGCGGCCTACGTGGAGCAGCTCAAGAAGGACATGGTCGCTCTCTACGCCGAGCATGGCGCCGCGCACTTCCAGATCGGCCGCGCCTACCCCTGGCTGCCGCGCCTGGACGCCCCGGCGCGCGCGCTGGTGCAGTCGCTCAAGACGGCGCTGGACCCGCAGGGCCTGATGAACCCCGGAGCCCTGGGCTTCACCACCGAAAGGGCCGCATGAAGAGCGACATCACCCGCGCACCCGTGGGCACCGGCACCATGCTGGCCTACGGCGCCGGCATGCTGGGCACGCAGATCTTTCGCGACATGCCGGCCGTGCTGCTGCCCATGTTCATGGCCACCATGCTGGGCATCCCGGCCTGGCTGACGGGCGTGGTGGTGCTGGTGAGCAAGCTCTGGCTGGTGGTGTGCGACCCGCTGATGGGCAACCTGTCCGACAAGGCCAAGCCGCGCTGGGGCCGCGCGCCCTTCCTGCTGGCCGGCGGCGTGCTCACCAGCGTGGGTCTGGTGGGGCTGTTCTCATTCACCGGCTTCTCGTCGCCCACCGTCGCAGCCTGGACGGTGGGGGTCATGTTCTTCATCGCCAGCACCGCCTTCAGCGCCTTCTCGGTGCCCTACCTGGCGCTGGCCTCTGAGCTGTCGCCCGACCCGCACGAGCGCACCAAGATCCTGAGCTTCCGCCTCGTCTTCGCCGTGCTGGGCGTGGTGGTGAGCGTGGGCGTGGCGCAGCCCATCGTGCAGGCGCTGGGCGGCGGGCCCGGGGCCTGGCAGACGATGGCGCTGGTGCTGGGCGGCCTGGCCTTGCTGAGCATGCTGACCACGCCGCTGGCCCTGCGCGGGCGCGTGGCGCCCGATGCGTCGGGCGGCCTGTCCGGCGGCTGGGGCGCGGGCCTGCGCGCGGCGGCGCACAACAAGGCCTACCAGGTGCTCGTCGTCACCCAGTTCATCCAGTCCACGGCCATGGCCTGCGGTTACACGGTGGTGGCCTTCCTCTTCATCTACGTGGTCGGCAAGATCAACCTGCTGCTGCCCTTCATCCTGCTGATGGCCATGGGCACCTTCGCCAGCCAGCCGCTGTGGGTGGCGATGTCGCGCCGTCTGGGCAAGCCGGCCACCTTCGCCACCGCCACCGCGGGCTGGGCCGTGGTGACGGTGTCGTGGTTCTGGGTGCTGCCCGGGGGCGAGCCCTTCATGACGCTGCCCTTCGTCGGCACGCTGGGCACGCAGGAGGCGCTGGTGATCCTGCGCGGCATCGGCATCGGCGTCACCAACGGCGGCTTCGTGCTGATGATCTTCACCATGCTCACCGACGCCATCAACGAGGGCAAGAAGGTCGACGCCCTGGTCGACGAGGGCCTGCTGTCGGGCATCTTCACCGCGGTGGAAAAGCTCGGCTTCGCCTGCGGACCGCTGATCGCCGGCGTGACGCTGAGCCTGGCCGGCTTCCAGTCCTCGGTGACGGGCATCTCGCAGCAGAGCCCGGAGGCCGTGCGCGGCATCGTCATGGCCTTCTCGGCCGTGCCGGCCACGCTGGTGGTGGTGAGCTTGGTGTTCTTCCTGGTCGCGCGCCGGCGCGCCGGCGCGTGAACGCTTCGCGCTTCAGCCCAGCAGGCGCCGCAGCGTGGTGGCCTGGCCCGCGGCTTCGGGCGGCAGCGTCGCCACGCCCGCCAGGTGGCGGTGGGCCGGGTGGCCTTCGAAGGCCACCACCGTGGCGTTGCCGGCCGCCAGCGTGTCCCACGGCGCCGCCCGGAGCGCTGCCGCGAACTGCACCGAAAAGACGGGGCGGGCACGCAGCAGGTCGATGAGGCCGCGCTGCAGCTGTGCCGGCCGCGGCGGCGGCAAGCCGCGCAAGGCCGTGGCCGCCGTGCGCTCGCGCCAGGGGCTGTAGAGCTCGCGGTCCTTGAGGTAACCCCAGGCGCGGAAAAGGTGCGAGCCGGCGTTGTCGGCCGCAAGATCCGGCGGCAGGTGCGCGGCCAGCGTGGGCAGCGTGTCGCGGGCCAGCGCACGCGGGTTGGCCAGCAGCACCCGCGTGCCGGGCCGGCGTGCGGCCAGCGCCAACGCGAGGGCAGCGCTGGCGCCTTCGGCGAGCACGTCGAAACCGGCGGCGCCCAGCGCGTCCAGCAGCGCCAGCACGCGGGCGGCGATCTCGTCGGGCAGCGTGGCATCCAGCGCGTCGGTCTGCCCGTGGCCCGGCAAGTCGGGCGCCCAGATCGGGCGCGTGCCGGCCAGCCCGGCCAGCACCCCGTCCAGCGCGCGCGCCGAGCTGCCCAGGTCATGCAGCGCCAGCAGCGGCCGGCCGGTGCCGGCGGCGCTGCGCACATGCCATTGCGCCCCCGCGGCCACGACCACGCGCGACGACAACCCGGTGCCCGTGCCCGGGGGCCACTGCAGCCGCACCGGCTCACCCGCATGGCGTTGCAGGAACCGCGACACGGCGTCGTGGAGCGCGGGCGTGTCGGCCGGCGTGTCCTGGCTGAGCCATTCGGACGCCGGCGGGTACTGCGGCACGTACATCGACAGCGCGTCGGTCTTCGCCACCAGCAGCGCCGTGGGCACGCGCAGCGCCAGCAGGTCGGGCGCGATGTCGTAGTCCAGCACGGCGCGGTAGGCGCCGCGGTAGCTGTCGCCGGCGTCCAGCAGGTCGGTGGCGGCGGCTTCGATCTCGGCCAGCGTCATCGGCCACTCGATGCGCACCTCTGCCGCGCGCCGGTACCAGGGGTAGTAGACGAGCTGGTCGCGCAGCCGCGACCACAGCCAGGCCAGGTGCGTGCCGGCCCAGTCGGGCACGAAGCGCGGGAAGTAGTTGGCCAGCAGGTCGGCGCGGTCGGCCGCCGTGTTGAGCAGCACGCCGTTGGGCACCAGGGCCCGCACCCGGTGCGGGTGGCGCACCGCGAAGCGCGTGGCGACGATGGCCCCGGTGTGCGAGCCGAAGAGCGCCGGCTGCTGCAGGCCCAGCGCGTCGAACAGCGCCAGCAGCGCGTCGACGAAGGTGTCGATGCCGGGCTCGGCATCGGCCGGGCCCAGCGGGTCGGAGTGGCCGAAGCCGGGGGTGTCCGGCGCCACCACCGTGAAGTGCGGTGCCAGGTGGCGGATCAGCGGTTCCAGCTCGGCCGAGCTGGACGGCGACTGGTGCAGCAGCACCACCGGCGGGCCTTCGCCCGCATGGCGCAGATGGACCTGGCGGCCGCCGACGGTGACGTAGGCGCGGCGGATGCCGTCCAGGATCAAGGCCTCATGCCGCCAGCAGGGCGTCGCGCTGCTGGGCCGCGTTCCACGCGTCGTAGCGCTGGGTGATCTCGGCCGACAGCTGCTGCAGGCGGGGGACATAGACGGTCTGGATCTGGCCCGTGTTGCGCATCACCGACTTGATGTAGCGCATCACCACCGAGCCGATGACGCGGCCGCCGGCCATCAGCGGCACGCCGACGTTGCCTTCGCGGTACTGCGCGAACTCCAGGTTGCACCAGCCGCGCTTCTTCGCCAGCGACAACTGGTACTCGATCTCCAGCGGATCCATGATGCCCATCTGCCGCTCGCGCGCGGCGCGCAGCGCGGCGGCCAGGTGGTCGGCGCGGTCTTCGTCGGGGCAGTGCGCCAGGAAGCAGAAGCCGCCGGTGGCGTGCACGATGGGCACCGAGAAGCCGATGTGGAAGCGCTCCAGCGCGCGCGGGCAGTCGTGATCGGTACCCAGGCGAATGACCATCTCGCCGTCGCGCGGCGTGGTCAGCGCGATGGGCCACTTCAGCTCGTTGCCGGCCTCGGCGATGAGCGGCTTGGCGATCTCCAGCAGCAGCTGCTCCACCTGGAAGCCCTGGGCCAGCTTCTGCACGCGGCTGGTGATGCGGTAGTAGTCGCTGGGCGGCTGCTTCTCGACGTAGCCTTCCGAGGCCAGCGTGGCCAGCACGCGGTGGGCCGTGGTGCGCGGGATGCCCACCGCTCGGGCCACGTCGGTGACGGTGGCGTCACCCTTCTGGTTCATGAAGGTCAGCGCGCGCAGCGCCTTCTTGAGCGACTTGATCTCCTGGCGGGAATCCATCATGACGTGCTCCGAGTCGGTGACAAACCTATCGACTCTTCAGCAAGCCCCGTGCCCGACCGTTTCAGGTGTGTGACGTTTCAGCTGAAACACCAGCATGCGGGCAATCCCGAATGAGTTTGCCTTTGAAAGCGCCTGTCCGCGATGCGGACGTTTCTGTTGGTGTTTCAGCGTGAAACGCGTGGGCTACTTCGCCCGCGGCGCCGCCGGCGTCTGCTCGCGCGCGTAGCGTTCCAGGCTGGACAGGCTGGGCTCCTCCCAGGTCTCGGGCGCCGTCAGGTAGCGGGGGTAACGTTCCTTGACGCGTTGCATCACGTCCTTGGGGTGCAAGTCGCTGGTGCGGCGCGTGGCCATGTTGCCCAGGTAGACGATGTGGCCGGGCGCCTGGTCCATCAGCATCCAGGGCAGCCAGGGCGTGATGCGGCTCCACACGCCGTGCGAGGGAATGAAGTCGGCTTCGGCGTTCTCCACGTCGGCGCGGCGCGCGAAGAAGCGGAACATCTCCGAGACCCGGCTCATCGGCCCCGGCGTTTCGCGCGGCCACTTCTCCGGACGCAGGGCGCTCGGGTAGTAGAGGTGGATGTCGGTCTCCAGCGTCACCGTGTCCTCGTCGCCCATGGCCCAGTTCAGCAGGAAGGGCCGGCGCGGCGGCTTGTCCTTGTTCAGGCCGCCGTAGCTGGGGGGGTCGGGGTACCACTCCGAGATGACGTAGTTGAAGGGGTCGTTGGCCACGTCCACCACGCGCACCTTCTCGCCGGTGTACGGGTTGTCCCACTGGTCCAGCAGCTTGCCGGTGGCGAGGTCGCGGTAGAAGACCACCTCGCGGCACAGGCGCTGGTAGCTGCCGTTGGCCTGCGGCACCATGCGGATGGTGCTGAAGACCTCGAAGCGCAGCAGGGGCTTGACGCGCTCGTTGTCGCGCACGCCGCAGACGGTGCCGGTGACCGAGCCGTAGACGAACTTCTTCGGGTCCACGCTGCCGTCCATGCGCGCCTTGACTTCGCGGTTCCAGACCGGGTCGTCGAAACGGATGGCGCGCTTGGCCGGGGCGGCCACGGCGGGTGCAGCGGCAGCGCCGGCCAGCGCCGTGCCGGCGGCCATGCGCATCGCCTGGCGGCGGTTCAGATCCTGCTCTTGCATGGGGGTCGAACTCCTGTTCGGTGGGTAGTGAAGGGTCAGGCCTTGTCGATGTCGTCGAGCAGGCGCACGACGGCGTTCTCGGCCGCCTCGCAGGCCGATTCCAGGCCCGCGTAGAGATGGGCGCAGTGCTCGCCCGCGAAGTACATGGCGCCCACCGGCTGCGTCAGCAGCTGGGCGTACTTGCCGATGTCACCGGGCGCGAAGCTCAGCAGGTGGCCGCGCTGGAAGGGCTGCGCGGCCCAGTCGTGCACGTGCACGGCCTCCACGGCGCCGGCCGAGGCCGGGCGAATGCGGGCGAGGTCGCGCACCACCATCGCGCCGATGGCTGCGGGCGCCAGGCCCTGCAGGTTGACGGCGCCCTGGCCGTTGATGAACACGGCCAGCGTGCCGTGCGGCTCGGTCTCGGGCCTGCTGAAGAAGGCGCGCTCCACCAGGCCGTCGCTCCACAGGCTGGGCGGCAGGCCGTCCTGTTCCCAGAAGGGCTTGAGCACGCGTAGCGTGACGATCACCACCTGGCCGTAGGGAATGCGCGCCCAGGCTTCGCGCTGCAGCGCGGGTACGCTGGCGGCCACGTCGATGTCCTTGAACACCGGCAGCGGGATGGTGGAGATGCAGGCGCGCGCGCTGTGCCGGCTGCCGTCGGCGCAGCTGACGGTGACGCGCCTGGCCCCCGGCTCGATGCGCTTGACGATGCTGTTCAGCCGCACCGGCTGCGCCAGCGAAGCGGCCATGGCGTCGGTGAGCGTGCTCATGCCGTCGCGCACCAGGTGCGTGGCGCCGTTCCTCGCTTCCCAGCCGTAGAAGAAGAACTTGCGCATCGTGTCCAGCGTGTTCGCCTCGTCGAGGTTGCGCGCGGTGAGATGCAGGTCCAGCAGGCGCAGCGCTTCCGGCGACGCGCCCTGGCGGGTGAAGAACTGGCGCAGCGACAGCTTGTCGAACTCGGCGAACTCGGGCTTGAGCCAGTCCGACAGGTCCGCCAACGGCGACTTCAGGCTCATCAGGTAGTGCAGGAACAGCTGCGTGGGCAGCAGCTTGCGTTCGTTCTCCGGCAGCTGGTTGGCGGGCGAGGTGGCCCAGTCCTTGGTGGCCATCAATTGGTTGTTGACGAACAGCGCCATGCCGGACTGGCTGGTCTGCGAGCCGGCGCCGGCGGCCTCGGGCTTCAGCGCCACGCCCAGCTCGGCCACGTTGGCGCGCACGCGGCCGTAGGTGGGGCCGATCTGCAGCGCGCCCATCTCGGGGCGGCCGGGGGCGCTGCGCACCGTCCAGCAGCGGCCACCGACGCGGCCGCTGGCCTCCAGCACCCGCACCTTCAGGCCCGCGCCCTGCAGCATGCGCGCGGCATGCAGGCCGGAGATGCCGGCGCCCAGGATCAGCACGTCGGCATCGTTCGGCTCGGCGGCCAGGCCGGGCAACGCCAGGCTGCCCAGGGTGGCGGCGCCGGCCTGCAGCAGGTGGCGGCGGGAGAAGCGGGAATCACTCATCGGGACAGGTCCGCGGATCGAAAGGATGAACCGTGCCGGCGCAAGGGGCGCCCGGCCCGGTGGAAGCTTCGGCGAAGTGTGCGCCATCGCCCGGCGCGCGCCCGGACGGTAGGCTGCCGCTGACCGGCAAGCGGACAGAGCCACCATACGCGCAGCCGGCCGCGCGCCGGCCACGCTCCAATGCCGTGGCATCCTGGCCCGAAGGAGACCCGCCCGTGCAAACACGAATCACCGCCACGCTGGCCGCGCTGGCCCTGGCCGGCAGCGCGCTGGCGCAGACGATGCCGCTGCCTCCGCGCGACGAGCGCAATGCCAGCTTCTGGAATCGCATCGACCACCCTCCTGCCGACGGGCTGCAGCCGCCGCGCAGCTGGTACACGCCGCTGGCCACGCTGAGGGGCGCGCCCGGCCCCTTCCTGCCGACCGCCGCACCTGGCCGCGGCAGCATCACCGCGCAAGCGCTGGAGGAAGCCTCGCAGTACGCCGAGGCCACCGGCGCGCAGGCGCTGATCGTCGTGCACAAGGGCGTGGTGCAGCTGGAGCGCTACTACGGCGGCGCCAGCGCGGCGTCGCAGTTCAGCGCCCACAGCCTGACCAAGCTGCTGGCGGCCATGACCATCGGCCATGCCATCGCCGACGGCCACATCCGCTCGGTCGACCAGCCCGCATCGACCTGGCTCACCGAGTGGCGCGACGAGAAGCGCAGCCGCATCACGCTGCGCCAGCTGCTGGAGATGACGGCGGGCTTCCGCACCGGGGTCAACACCGACCCTTCGCACCGCTACATGCAGATGCACTACGGCGCCGACGTGGAAGCCATCGTCGCCACCGCCATGCCGGCCATCGAACCCGGTAGCGCCTTCGTCTTCGACAACGACAACCTGCACGCGCTGGGCCTGGTGGTGGAGCGCGCCACCGGCAGGCCCTACCAGGACTACGTCTCGCAGCGCCTGTGGCAGCCGCTCGGCGCGGCCGATGCCGACCTGCTGATGGACCGCCCGGGCGGCCGCGCCTACGCCTACTGCTGCAGCTGGACGCTGCCGCGCGATTGGGCGCGCGTGGGCCAGATGCTCCTGCAAGGTGGTCTGTGGCAGGGCCGTCGTGTGCTGCCGGAGGCCTGGGTGCAGGCCATGCGCCAGCCCTCGAAGGTCAACGCGAGCGTGGGTATGCAGACCTTTCTCGGCGCCGCCTGGCTGGACCCGGCGGTGAACCGTTTCCTCAATGCCCAGCGCGCCACGCTGGCGCCCTCGCTCGCGCCCGACCTCAGCTACCACATCGGCTACGGTGGCCAGCTGCTGGCGGTGGTGCCGAGCGAGGAACTGGTGATCGTGCGCGCCGGCAAGGCCCACCCGGGCTGGCGCGACCACGTGCTGCCCAACCTGATGGTGGCGGCGCTGAAACCGGCCACGACGGCCGGGCAGGACTGGCTCTATGACTGGCGCCTGGGCACCCGCCCCGCACCCGGCACGATGCCGCAGCACGATGCCAGGCTGCCCGCCTACTGGCCCGAGGAACGCGTGGCCGGCGCCGCCCGCCCGCAGCCCCTGCCCCGCCGCGCCGGCGCCTGCCTCACGCCCGACCGCCTGTCCAACGCGCAGGCGCTGGTGGAAAAGGCCGGCAGCAGCAGCTTCATCGTCTGGCGCGACGGCGCCATCGAGCACGAGTGGTACGCCGCCGGCACCGGCCCCGAGACCCGGTTGGACCCGGCCTCCATGCACAAGACGGCGCTGGGCATCGCCGTCGGGCTGGCGCAGGCCGACGGCTTCATCCCCGACCTCGACGCGCCGGTGTCGCGCTGGCTCAAGGAATGGGCCGGCGACGCGCGCGCCCGCATCACCGTGCGCCAGATGCTGAACATGGCCAGCGGCCTGGCACCGATGAAGTTCGACATGACGCCGGGCTCGCCCTACAGCCGCGCGCTGCTGGGCGCCGACAGCACGGCCCTGCCGCTGCAGTTGCAGCTGGCCGATGCCCCCGGCCAGGTCTTCAACTACCAGAGCCCCATCTCCCAGCTGCTGGGCCTGGTGATGGAGCGCGCCACCGGCGAGCGCTACGCGCAGTACCTGTCGCGCCGCCTGTGGCAGCCGCTGGGGGCGGCCGACGCCTGGGTGGCGCTGGACCGCCCTGGCGGCCTCGCGCGCACGGCCAGTGCGCTGATGGCGCGCCCCGAGGACTGGGTGCGCCTGGGCCTACTCTTCGTGGACGGCGGCCGCATCGACGGCCGCCAGCTCGTGCCCGCGCGTTGGATCGACGCCATGCGCACCCCCAGCGCGGCCAACCCCAACTACGGCCTGCATCTGTGGCTGGCTTCGCCGCATGCCCCCATGCGCCGCTACAACGCCGCCGTGCCCGTGGGCGTGCCGGCGCGCGAACCCTTCCTGGCCGCGGACATGGTGTTCTTCGACGGCGCCGGCGCGCAGCGCGTCTACGTGTCGGCCAAGGAGAAGCTGGTCATCGTGCGCGAAGGCACGGGCACGCTACAGTGGGACGACTCGGCGCTGCCCAACCTGGTGGTGGCGGCCATGCGCAGCTGCCGCTGAAGCGCTTCAGCGTGCCGGGCGCTCGTAGCCCGGCACCTCGGGCGGCACATCGCGCGCGTACTTGCCGAAGGTGTCCACCACGCCCTTGTCGGGGCCGTCGGTGGGCTCCTCCAGCAGGTCGGGACGGTCCTTCAGCACGCGGGCCAGCACGGCGCGCGGGATGTCGTCCACCGTGCCCGTGATCTTGTAGGTGTGCATGCGACCCATCAGCACGCCGTCCACGCCGCTGCCGCCCATCTTCATCCACGGCCACCACGGGCCCTGGCGCAGGAAGCCGCCGGTGTAGCGCGCCGAAGGCAGCGAGCGGTCGTCGATCTCGGCCGCCGGCGCGTAAAGCACGAAATGCTCCGAGGGGTTGATGCGCCGCCCCGAGCTGGCCTTGGGCCAACCCTCGGGCGTCACCGGGTTGGTGTACTCGTGGGCGTAGTCCCAGCCCAGCAGGTACTGATCGCCGATGCGCTGCCAGGGCAAGCGGAAGGGGTCGCCTTCGCCGCCGCCCTGGCCCTGGTCGTTGTTCACCGTCTTGCTGTCGCCCACCTGGAAGACCTTGCGCGTGAGCCCCAGGCTGCCGCGGAAGGCGTCGTTGAGGAAGCTGTAGACGTCGACGGTCTCGCCCGTCCAGGGGTTGGTCCAGCGGTCGAGGATCTGCCCGGTGGCCAGGTCGGTGAAGTAGCCGCATTCCTTGCCCAGCACCTTCACCGTGCCGTCGGGCCGGATGGTGTTGCGGATGTTGCCGAAGCCGGCGAAGCCGAACAGCGGCTTCGCGCGCTGGCGTCCCACCACCGCGTACTGCACGCCCTGGTAGGCCGAGATCACGGCCTTGGGCCCCACGGTGCCCCACAGCTTGGCGAAGCCGTAGAGGTTGTCGCGCGGGTCCATCAC
>CAZBUU010000003.1:0-16034 GCA_964495125.1 uncultured Rubrivivax sp. | reverse complement strand
TCAGAACCCGTAGCGCAGGCGCAGGCCGAAGGCGCGCGCTTCCTGCGGCGTGGCGATCACGCCCTGGCCGGAGAAGTTCACCAGCGGCGAAATGCCCAGGTTGGCGCCACGTGCGACGGTGACCCAGCTGTCGTCGTTGAGCGCGTTCTTCATGAACAGCTCCACCGAGGTGCTGCCCTTCTCGAAGCCCAGGCGCAGGTCCAGGCGCGTCCACGGGTCGGTCTTCGTGAAGTTGAAGTCGGTCTCGTAGTACTTGCCGTAGTAGGTGAGGTCACCGCGCAGGCTGGGTGCCCAGCCGCCCACGTTGCCGAAGCGCCAGGTGCCATTGACGGAAAGCGTCATGTCCGGGATGCGCGCCAGCTTGTTGCCGTCGAAGGACACCGCGTCGCCAGTAAGCGAGCGCGGGCCGTTGCTGCCGTAGCGCGACGAACCGGAATTGAGGTAGCGGTCCCACTTGCCGTTCTTGATGTCGAGGTAGGCGCCCACGCTGAGCTGCGGCATCGGCTGCGCTTCCACCGACAGTTCCAGGCCGTTGATCGTGGCCTCGTTGCCGATGGTGACGCCCGACCCGGCGGCCGAGAAGGGGCAGGCCGTCGTGTTGACCGTGGTGCCGCAGGTGGTGGGGTTGAAGATCACCGAGCTGGACAGGCGGTTCTGCCACTTCTGGTGGTACACGGCCACGGCATACAGCAGGTCCTTGCTGACGCGCTGCTTCACGCCCAGCTCGATGGAGTCCAGCTTGGGTTGCGGCGTGAAGTCGGCGGCGTCCGGGAACAGCGACAGGATGTAGGCCTTGCCCGCCGCGCTGGCGTTGGCGAAGCCGGTGTTCACCGTCAGCGGCTGCACGCCACGCGCCACGTTGACGTAGGCCGAGAAGCCGGCATCAGGCTTGTAGCGCAACGTCAGGCGCGGCAGCCAGCTGCTGGTCTTGTTGGAGGTCGGCGCGCCGGTGAAGGAGGTGAAGGTGATCTTGTCCTGCTGGTAGCGGGTCTCGGCCGAGGCCGTGATCTGCTTGGTGATGTCGTACTCCACCGAGCCGTAGACCGCAGGCACCTCGGCCTTCAGGTCGAGGTAGTTGCCGGGGTTGCGCGCGGGGGCGGTAGCGCCCAGGCCCGAGTTCAGATCCAGTTGCGAGAGCTGGAAGGCGGAGGTGAACAGGCTCACGCCGGCCACGCCGCGCAAGGCCGACTTGGCGTCGGTGGTGACGCGGGCGTCCAGCGTGGAGTCGCGCGTGACGTTGGTCTGCACGTTCAGGAAGTTGGCCGTCTTCGTCCTGTCCAGGTCGAAGATGCTGGTGGAGTTCGACGAGTTGAAGCCCGCATTCACCGCCAGGTCCATGCCCATCGGCAGCGCTGAGCCGAACTGCGCCGAAAGGCGCAGCGTGTCGCGCCGCATGCCGGAGTGGTTCAGCTTGGGCGTCTTGGCCAGGAAGGGGTCGTTGAGCGTGTTCTCGATGAACGCGTTGCGCACCGACGCCGGCAGGGTGGTGTTGGCGTCAATCACGCCCTTGCCCACGTCCTTGAGCGTGGGGATGCCGTCGCAGAAGTAGGCCGTGCCGGGCGTGTACTGCACGGTCGAACCGTCGCGGCCGATGCCGGTGTAGGACTTGCCCGTGCAGCTGGTGTTGCCGGCGCCGGGAATGTAGGCCACGGCCGGCTGCGAGTCGTCGTCCACCTGGAAGTGGCCGCGCAGGCGCACGAACATGTCGTCGTTGGGCGTGAAGTACAGCGTGCCGGTGAGGTAGCGCGTGGTCTCGGCGCCGAGGTCGCCACCGTCGCTGGCGCGGTAGCTGGCCACCTTGTTCTTGTTGCCGACAGTCAGGCGGCCGGTCATCAGGTTTTCCAGCAGCGAGCCTTCCACCGACAGGTCAACGTCGGTGGTGCCGCGCTGGTTGATCATGGCGTTCACGGTGCCGCCGAACTTGGCCGAAGGGTTGCGGGTGATGAAGTTCACCGCGCCGCCGAAGGTGCTGCGGCCGAAGAAGGCGTTCTGCGGGCCCTTGAGCACTTCCACGCGCGCCACGTCGGTCATGCCCAGGCTGCCCACGCCGCCAGAGATGAAGATGCCGTCGATGAACACGCCGCCGGAGTTCTCCCAGGGGAAGTTCAGGTCGCCCTGGAGGCCGCGGAAGGTGGTCACGCCGAAGGCCCGGCCTTGCGCGCCGCTGCCCTGCGCCGAGGTGAAGTTGAAGCCGGTGGCAGTGCCCAGCTCGTTCACGTTGGTGATGGCCGCGGCGCGCAGTTCCTTCTCGGACACCGACTGGATCGAGATCGGCACCTCCACCAGCGTCTCGCTGCGCTTGCGCGCGGTGACGGTCACTTCCTGCACGTCGCTCTTGGCGGCGGCGCCGGCGGCCTGGGCCAGCGCTCCTTGGGGCGCGGCCAGCATCAGGCCGCAGGCGGCCAGCACGAGTTCGCACAGGGGCTGGCGCTTCGAGGGGCAGCGCTCGGTGTCGGGGCGGTGGGTCATCACGGTCGTGTCCTTCGGGAGGGTGTTCTGTGTCCGCAGCGGGCCAGCTGGGCGGGCCCGCTGCGGGGTTCTCTGATCGGCGCATCGGGCCGCAGCATCGCCCGCTGCGGCCCTGGGGGTGCATTGAAGGAACAAAGCGCCTCGGCCGCCACAAGGCTCCGGCGCCTGTCCGCATTGCGCGCATCCGGGCGAGCCCGCATCCGCGGCGTGCCCGGTGGCGCTATCCGCGAAGCGGCTCACCCCAGTTGCTCCAGCACCTGGATCGCTGCGCGCTCGGCCGATTCGCAGGCCGCCTCCAGGCCCACGTGCAGGCGGCCCAGATGGTCGCCGGCGAAATGCAGCCGCGCCACGGGGCGCTGCAGCGCGGCCTCGTAGCGGCCGATGTCGCCCGGCGCATAGCTGGCGATGTGGCCGCGTGCCGTGGGCACGGCGCGCCAGTCGTGCACATGCGTGACGGTGACGCGACCCGCGGACGCCGGGCGCAGCCGGGCCAGTTCGGCCACCACCCAACGGCCGATTTCGGTCGGGTCGCGGGACGGCAGCGCGCCGACGCCGTCGCCCGAGATGAAGGCATTGAGGATGCCGTCGGCATGGTCCTGCGAAGGCAGGTGGTACACGCGCTCCAGCGGTCCGTCGGTCCACAGGTCGGCCGAGGCGCCGTCGTCCTTCCAGTACGGCCTGTCGACCGTCATGTAGACCTGCACCACGGCAGTGGAACGCATGGCGCGCCAGGCTTGGCGCTGCAGCGCCGGCACCGGGCCTTCCACGCGCACGTCCTTCAGCACGGCGAAGGGGATGGTGGTGATGCCGGCGCGCGCGCGGTGGCGCGTGCCGTCGGCGCATTGCACCTCCACGCCCTTCGCGTCGGCACGGATGCCGCGCACGAAGCGGTTCAGCTGCACCGGCCGCTGCAGCGAAGCGGCCATGGCGTCGGTGAGCGCGCTGGTGCCGCCCTGGATGCGGTGCGCGCGACCTGCGCGCGCCTCGAAGCCGTAGTAGACGGTGCGGCGCACGAAGTGGAGCGCGTTGGCTTCGTCCAGGCTGGCGCCGGGCGCGTGGGCGTCCATCAGGCGCAGCGCCTCGGGGCTGGCGCCCAGGCGCGCGAAGTACTGACGCAGCGAGAGCCGGTCCAGCCAGGCGGCCTCGGGCTTGAGCCAGTCGTCCAGTTCCTTCAGGCCGGCGTCGCGACCGAGGTAGTGCGCCAGCAGGTGGCCGGGCGACATCGCGGCCTCGGCAGGCGCCAGGCGGTTCAGCGGCGACTGCGCCCAGGGCGTGGCCGACACCGGCCGGCCGAACACGCTGTAGGCGGCGTTGGCCGCGCCGGTGATCTCGCGCGAGCCCGGTGGCGGCACGACGAAGCCGACTCCCAGCTCCGAAGCGTTGGCGCGCACCCGTGCATAGCCCGCGCCCACGGTGCCGGCGCCCAGCTCAGGACGCCCAGGCACCTGCGGCGCCGACCAGCAGCGCCCACCGACGCGGCGGCTGCCTTCCAGCACGTCCACCTTCAGCCCGGCCTGCTGCAGCATGCGCGCGGCATGCAGGCCGGCGATGCCGGCCCCGAGGATCAGCACGTCGGCCTGGGCCGTGGCAGCGAAGGACGGGCGCGCGGCGCCCAACGTGGCGGCGGCGCCCAGGGCCAGCACCTGGCGGCGCGTGCTTGTGCGGTGTGTGTGCATGCGGTATTCCATGTCGGTGGCGGCGGCGAGACCACGCGGGTGCGGTGAGCGTCCGAAAGCCGGACAGCAAGACCATAAGGCCGCGACCGGTACCGGCGGCCGCGCCAGACTCCGCTCCTGGGCACGTTCGCCCTGCTGGAGCCTTGCGATGAAATTGTCCCTGTCCGCGTGGGTGATGCCCGTCCTGCTGGCCACCACGGGCGCGCTTGCCGCCGAGCCGGTGCTGGTGGGCTGCACGCCCGACAACCCGTACTACAAGGCCTACCTCGGCATGACGAACGAGATGTTCGTGCCGCGCAATGCCGAGGTGGCCGGGAAGTTCTACGCCGACGAGTTCATCAGCCACAACCAGGACGCCGGCGGCGGCGGCCGCAACAAGGTGACGCTGGCGATGATGAAGCGTCTGTACGAAGGCACCTCGAAGACGTTCGGCGAACGCGGCTTCGAGAACGAGATGATCATCTGCCAGGGCGAGTACGTCACAGCACGCACCGTGCTCATCAGCCGCATGACCGGCCCGCTGGGCGACCAGCCGGCGACGAACCGCGTGGCGCGCATCTCGGCCATCGACATCTACAAGTTCAACGCCCAGGCCAAGGTCATCGAGCGCTGGGGCGATGCCGACAACATCAGCATGCTGTGGCAGCTGGGCCTGAAGCTGCCGCCGCCGCCGCCGGGCTTCAAGGCGCAGTGAACGGGCGGGCCGCGTTCAGCGGCCGCCGCAGTGCAACTCGTCCAGCAGCGCGTTGAAACGCGCCGGGTCTTCCAGGAAGGGCGCATGGCCCGCACCGGGGAAGCCGACGAAGCGCGCCGCCGGGAAGAGGGGCTTCAGCCTGGCCACCACGGGGGGTGCCACCAGCGGGTCCATCTCGCCGGTGGCGAAGGTGAGCGGCTGCGCCGGCACGAAGGCCTTCTCGGTGCGCGGGCGCTTCGCCACCGCCTGCTCCACCCACGGCCCCACGCGCATGGCCGCGGCCGCGAACTGCGCGCGCAGCTCGGGCGCGATGCCGGGGCGCTTGAAGAGGAAGTCGGTGGATCCCTGCACGGCCGTGATGTTCAGCGCCAGGTCGGGGCTGGCCGTGGGCCGCGGCGGTGCACTGGCGGGTGCGGGCGGCGGCGCGGGCGCCGCGGTGGTGCCGGCCGCCGTGCCCACCAGCAGGTAGCCGGCCACGGGCACCTGCGGCTGCGTGGCGGCGAAGTCCATGGCCACGTTGCCGCCGAAAGACCAGCCCACGATCAGCGGCTTCTGGAGCGCCAGGGCCGCGATGACACGCGCCACGTCCTCGCCCCAGGGCTGCGCGCTGTCGTAGGCCTCGGCCTGCCAGGGGTGGCCGGAATTGCCGTGGCCGCGCAGGTCGAAGGCCACCAGGCGGCAGCGCTGCGGCAGGTCGGAGCCGAACTGCAGCGACCAGCTGAGAAAGCTCTGCCGGAAACCGTGGATGAAGAGCACGGCCGGCTTGGCGGGGTCGCCCAGCTCCACCACGTTCAGCGGCACGCCGCCGGCGCCGGTGACGGTGGAAAAGCGCGCGCCGTCGAAGGGGCCGGCCGCCGCCGAGGTGCCGGCGGCCACCGCCAGCAGCAGCGCCGCCGCCTTCATGCGGCCTCCGGGGTGTCGAAGCCCAGCACGCCGGGGTTCATGAGGCCGCGGGGATCGACCTCGCGCTTGAAGGCCTCCAGCAGCGCCCATGACGCCGGCTCGCGGCTCGGCCGGTAGGGGTAGGTGCGGCCGATCTGGAAGTGGCCGCAACCGTGGCGCGCGAAGACCTCGACGACCAAGGTCTTGGCGCGCTGCACCAGCTCGCGTGCGGCCTCGTTGCGCGCCAGCACCGGCAGCTTGGCCAGGTGCGGCGGCTCGATCAGCGATTCGTGGATGGGCGCGCGCTCGTCGGGCCAATAGAAGACGGGCTCGATGACGATGGCGTTGGTGGACAGGCTGGAGAACAGGTAGCCCGTGAAGACGCCGTGCTCTTCGAAGTCCTTCGCCAGCCCGGCGAACACCGCCTGCAAGCCGGCGAACACCGCAGGCGCCGCGCCCAGCGGCACCTGGCCATGCACCGGCAGCCAGCGTTCGCCCTTCGGGCCCAGGATGCTGTTGGGCACCGGGAAGGGCTGGGCGCGGATGACCTTGGCGATGGTGTTGGCCACTTCCTGCCCGCCCAGCTGCGCAGCGATGCGGCGCATCTCGGCCAGGTCGTGCTCCACCGCCGCTGCGCTGCGGCCTTCGGCGTTGAGGTGCAGCGAGTAGTCGTCCTCGCCCAGGAACTCGCGCCCGGCCAGCGCCATGCGGCCGACGTCCATCAGGCCCTTCATCAGCGACTTCTGCTTGCCCACCACGGCCGCCGCCACCTTCAGGTCGCGCCCGAGGCCTTCGCGCTGCATGCGCACGCGCGTGAGGCCGGGGTCGAAGCCGCAGCTTTCGGTGGCCAGGCCGGCGCGGGCCACTTCGGCCAGCGCCAGCAGCATGGCCTCGCCGCTCTTGAAGACGAAGCTGGCGCCGCCTTCGTGCGCGGGGGTGCGCATCAGGCGCAGCGTGAGCTCGGCCTTCACGCCGAAGGCGCCGCAGTCGCCGCAGAACAGGCCCGCCATGTCAGGCCCGAAGTGGCGGTAGAAGGGGCTCTGGCCGTCGGCGCCGCGCGCGCCGGTGCGGATGACGCGGCCGTCGGCCAGCACCACCGTCATGGCCACCACGCTTTCGCTGCTGGTGCCGTGGTGCCCGCTGCCCAGCATGACGTTGAGCTGCGACATGCCGGCGCCCACGGTGGAGTGGATGCCCGACATGGGCCCCCAGAACGGCGTGCGCAGGCCCTGCGGGGCCAGCGCTTCCAGCAGCGCGCGCCAGCTGCAGCCGGCTTCCACTGTCACCGTCATGTTCTTCGCGTCGATGTTCAGCACGCGGTTCATGCGCGCGGTGTCCAGCGCCACGGTGCGCGGATGGGCCGGCACGTAGCCGCCGGTGTAGGACATGCCGGCGCCCCGCGGCGCCACGGCAAAGCCGGCGGCCGTGGCGGCGGCGACCACGCGCGAGAGTTCGGCCACGCTGCCCGGCGCCACCACCAGCACCACGCGGCCGGTGCCGGCGGCGCCGATGTCGGCGGCGAAAAGGGCGCGCGAGGCTTCGTCGTCGTGCACGTGGGCAGCGCCGACGGTGTCGATCAGGGTCTGTTTCAGAGCGGTGGCGGGCATGTCGGCAAGTATTGGCCGGCCGGCGCCGCCCGGCGCGCCCAGGCGCCCGGGCTGACCGCACTGTGGGCACGCGCGGGCACCGGAATTGCGACGCCTGCCGGCTGAGGGATCATCGCAGCGGTTCCAGGACAAGGCGCGCACGGGCGCGGGAAAGGTGGCGGCATGGCGGGGGGTTCAGGCTATGGCGAGTTCCGCAAGGGCTGGCCCATCGTGCTGTCGTCGATGCTGGGCGTGGGCCTGGGCCTGTCGCCGCTGCCCTTCTACACCCTGGGCGTGATCGCGCCGCACCTGGCCAAGGAATTCGGCTGGGGCATGGGGCAGATCTTCTTCGGCCTCACGATCACCACCTTCGCCGTGGTCGTCGGGGGCCCCGCAGCGGGCTATCTCTCCATGCGCTACGGCGCGCGACGCGTGGCGCTGATCTCGCTGGTGCTGCTGTCGCTGAGCTTCATGTCGCTGGCCCTGTCCACCGCCTCGCTGACGCAGTTCTACCTGACCTGGGCGCTCATCGCCACGCTGGGCGCGGGCACGCTGCCCATCACCTGGACACGCGGCGTCAACGCCTGGTTCGAACAGCGCAAAGGCCTGGCGCTGGGCCTCACGCTGATGGGCACGGGCCTGTTCGGCATCATCGCCAAGCCGCTGACGGCCTGGCTGGTGGGCAGCTTCGGCTGGCGCGGTGCCTTCGTCGGGCTGGGGCTGCTGCCGCTGCTCATCGCGCTGCCGGTGGCCTGGGCGCTGTTCCGCAACGTCGACGGCGACCCCAGCGTGGCGCGCAGCAACGCGCCCGTGGAAGGCCTGACGCTGGGCGAGACCCTGCGCGACTGGCGCTTCTGGGTCATGGTGGCGGCCTTCATGCCCATCTCCTTCGCTTTGGGCGGGCCCATCCCGAACATGGAGAACATCCTCAAGCAGGGCGGGCTGACGCCGGCGCAGGTGATCGGCCTGACGTCCTTCATCGGGCTTTCGGCCTTGCTGGGGCGGCTCATCGGCGGCTGGCTGATCGACCGCTTCTGGGCCCCCGGCGTGGCGCTGGTGATCCTGCTGCTGCCGGGCCTGAGCTGCTGGCTGCTGGCGCACGGGCCGCTGACGCCCACCACGGCGTTGGTGTCCATCGTGCTGGTGGGCTTCGCCGTGGGCATGGAGTACGACCTCATGGCCTTCTTCGTGGCGCGTTACTTCGGCATGAAGAGCTACACGCAGATCTACTCGCTGCTGTACGTGTGCTTCGCGCTCGGCGCCGGCACCGGCCCGGCGGTGTTCGGCTGGGCCTTCGACCGCACGGGCACTTACGATGGCGTGCTGATGGGCTCGTTCGCCGGCCTGGTGTTCGGCGCGCTGGCCTTCCTCACGCTGGGCCGCTACCGCAGCTTCGGCACGGCCGCGCACTGAACCTCCGAACACGAGACCAGAGACCATGAAGACCCGCGCCGCCATCCTGGAGACCATCGGCCTGCCCGCGCCCTATGCGGAAAGCCGGCCGCTGAAGATCTGCGAGGTGGAACTGGACGAGCCCGGCGCGGGCGAGGTGCTGATCCGCATCCGCGCCGCCGGGCTGTGCCATTCCGACCTTTCCGTGATCAGCGGCGACCGCCCGCGCCCCGTGCCCATGGCCATCGGCCACGAGTCGGCGGCGGAAGTCCTTCGTTGCGGCCCCGGCGTCACCGACCTGGCCCCCGGCGACCGCGTGGTGATGGTCTTCATGCCCAGCTGCGGCTGCTGTGCGCCCTGCGCCGAAGGCCGGCCCGCGCTGTGCGAACCCGGCGCCGTGGCCAACGGCGCGGGCACGCTGCTGTCGGGCCAGCGCCGGCTGCACCTGGGCGGCCGGGACGTGCACCACCACCTGGGCGTGTCCTGCTTCGCCGAGCACGCCGTGGTGTCGCGGCGCAGCTGCGTGAAGATCGATTTCACCGAGGCTGAACTCAGCCACGCCGAGGCCGCGCTCTTCGGCTGCGCCGTGCTCACCGGGGCCGGCGCCGTGATCAACACCGCGCGCGTGCAGGCCGGCCAGAGCGTGGCCGTGCTGGGCCTGGGCGGCGTGGGTTTCAGCTCGCTGCTGGCCGCACTCGCTGCCGGCGCGCGCGAGGTGGTGGCCATCGACCTGAGCGACGCCAAGCTGCAGCTGGCGAAGGAACTCGGCGCCACCGCCACCGTGAATGCCGCGGCGCCCGACGCCGCCGAGCAGGTGCGCGCCATCACCAAGGGCGGCGTGGACTTCGCCTTCGAGATGGCCGGCGCCATTCCAGCGCTGGAGCTGGCCTGGAAGATCACGCGCCGCGGCGGCAGCACGGTGACGGCCGGCCTGCCGCACCCGGACAAGCGCTTCCAGCTGCCGCCGGTGCAGATGGTGGCCGAAGAGCGCACGCTGCGCGGCAGCTACATCGGCTCGGCCGTGCCTTCGCGCGACATCCCGCGCTACATCGCGCTCTACCAGCGCGGCCGCCTGCCGGTGGACCGGCTGATGGGCGAACGGCTGGCGCTGGACGACATCAACCGCGGCTTCGACCGCCTGGCCACGGGGCAGAGCCTGCGCGACGTGGTGATCTTCTGAAGCCGGCCGGCGCGCGCTGCCAATCGTCAGCCAATCGTCTGTCGGTGTGCTTTACACCCGGCTGCGAGCTGCATCGCGACCCACCCGCGGGCGCCCAGGCGAAGAGGGTCCGTGGCACGAAAGCTGCGACGGGCGACGCCAACACCCGCTGACCACCAGGACATGGAACCATGAAATACGCGCGAACCCCAGCCAAGCTCCATCTGTCTCGTGCCGCGCGGCGTTGCTGGGTCGGCCTCGCCGGCCTCGCCGTCACGGGCCTGGCGTCTGCCAGCCTTGTCGGCCAAACGGTGCACGTCAGCAGCTTCGCCAATCTGGCAGGCATCGATGTCGTGGTCGGCGCCGGTGTGGAGTACGACTTCACCAGCGCGAACGGCCAGCGCGACGTCATCGACATCAACGCAGATGGCTTCACTGTCACGATCTACCATCCTGTCGGCTTCGGCTGGTTCTACGCCGGCGCCGGGGGCGGCGACCTGGTCGTGCTGAGCGGCATCGATGAACTCATCTCAAGCGTCGCTTTCCTGACCCCGGCCGCCACGGCCAACGTCACGGCCTCGAACCTTCAGTTCTCCAACGGCTCGGGCCTCGGCGACGGCTCGGTCAGCTTCGAGATGAGCGGCGGCCCGCAGGCGCAGAACCCCATGTCGTGGACCGTGGGCATCACGACCGTGCCTGAACCCGGCGCGCTGGCACTGGTCGGCATTGCGCTCGCGGGCCTGGGCCTGAGCAGCCGCCGAAAAGTCTGACGCCTCGCCCCGCAGGCGGAGTCGCCTGCCCGGGAAATGATGTCCGCCGTAGGTCGGTGGATGGGCGAACGGCTGGCGCAGGAGGACATCCACCGCGGCTTTGACCGCTCTGGCACGGGCCAGAGCCTCAACGACGTGGTGATCCTGTAGCGAGCCTTCAGCCCAGCAGGCCGCGCTCCTGCTGGCGCCGCAGCCAGGCCGCGCTGCGGCCGCCCAGCGGCCGCCCCAGCACGGCCTGCGCGTGGTCCACCGCGTGCAGCAGACCGCGCAGCGAGATGCCGGTGTCCAGGCCGCAGCCCTCGGCCATCAGCACCAGGTCTTCGGTGGCCAGGTTGCCCGCCGCGCCGGGTGCGAAGGGGCAGCCGCCGATGCCGCCCACGCTGGCGTCGAAGCGGCGCACGCCGGCTTCCAGCGCCGCCCAGGCCAGCGCGCTGCCCAGGCCGCGCGTGTCGTGCAGGTGCACCGCCAGCGCGACGCCGGGCAGCGCCTGCAGCAGCGTCGCCAGCCGCGCCTTCACCTCGGCGGGGGCGGCGGCGCCGATGGTGTCGGCCACCACCAGCTCCTGCGCGCCGGCCGCGGCCATGCGCTGCGCCAGCGCGAACACGCGCTCGGCGGGCACCACGCCCTCGAACGGGCACTCGAAGGCCACGGCCACGTAGGCGCGCGTGGCCAGGCCCGCGGCGCGCGCCTGCTGCAGCGTCTGCGCGCTGACTTCGGTGGCCTCGTCCAGGCCCATGTTGATGTTGCGGCGGTTCATGGTCTCGGTGGCCGAGAGCACCACCGCCACCTCGCGCGCGCCAGCGGCCTGCGCGCGTTCCAGCCCCCGCACGTTGGGCACCAGCGCCGACACGCGCAGCGCCGGCCACGCGGCCTGCACCTGGCCCAGCAGCTCGGCGGCATCGGCCATCTGCGGCACGGCCTTGGGCGAGACGAAGCTCGTGGCCTCCACGCTGGCCACGCCGGCGGCAACCAGGCGGCGCACCAGCTCCAGCTTGTCGGCCGTGCTGACGGCCACGGCCTGGTTCTGCAGCCCGTCGCGCGGGCTCACGTCGGTGATGTGGATCGCTTCGCGGGCCATCGCGCAGCCTTCAGCCGATGGCGCCGGCCGCGCGCAGCGCCGCCAGCTGCGCCTCGTCGTAGCCCAGCATCTGCGAGAACACGGCCTGCGAATCGGCGCCCAACGGCGGCGGCGCGGCCGGCCGGTAGGGCGCCGCCGCCGAGAGCTTCACCGGGTTGCCCGGCTGCGGCACGCTGCCGCCGCCCGGCAGCGGCACGTCGATGACCATGTCGCGCGCCCGCACCTGCGGGTCGGACAGCGCCTGCGCGAAGTCGTTCACCGGGCCGCAGGGGATGCGCGCCGCGCGCAGCCGTGCCAGCCAGTGCGCGGTGTCGTGCCGCACCATTTCCTCGGCCACGATGCGCTCGATGAAGTCCTTGTCGGCGTAGCGCGCCGGCTGCTGGCGGTACTTCTCCTCCAGCAGCTCGGGCCGGCCCAGCATCTGCGCGAAGGCGACGAAGAAGGCGTCGCCGATGCAGGCCACGATGACGTGGCCGTCGGCGGTGGCGAAGGCGTTGTAGGGCACGTGCACGAAATGGCCGTTGCCCATGCGCCCGGGCACGATGCCCGACATCAGGTGCATGGTGGCCATGTAGTTGAGCAGCGAGATCTGCACGTCCAGCATCGACACGTCCACGTGCTGGCCGCGGCCGGTGCGCTCGCGCTCCACCAGCGCCGCCATCACGCCCAGGGCGCCGAACACGCCGCCGCCCAGGTCGCCGATGGGGATGCCGCTGCGCATGGGGCCCTGCTCGGGCAGGCCGGTGATGGACATGCCGCCGCCCATGGCCTGCACGACCTGGTCGAAGGCCGGCCGCTGCGTGTCGGGGCCGGTCTCGCCGAAGCCGGTGACCGAGCAGGTGACGATGCGCGGGTTCACCGCCGCCAGGCTGTCGTGGTCGATGCCCAGGCGCCGCGGCACGCCGACGCTGAAGTTGTCGAACACCACGTCGGCCTGGCGCACGAGGTCGAGGAACACCTCGCGGCCCTGAGGGTTCTTCAGGTCGATGCAGACGCTCTGCTTGTTGCGGTTGAGCGTGAGGAAGTAGGCCCCCATGCCGCCGCGCGCGTAGTCGGGGTCGTGCTCCAGCAGCCGGCGCGTGCCCTCGCCGCTGGCCGGAGGCTCCACCTTGATGGTGCGCGCACCCAGGTCGGTGAGCAGCATGGTGCCGTAGGGGCCCGACAGCATGTGCGTCAGGTCGAGGACGGTGATGTGTTCGAGGGCCATCGTGGGGGCAGAAAGTGGCTCGGGTTCAGGCGTCGGGGCCGCGGCCCCAGCGCTTCTCGAAGTCCCACACTTCCTGGAAGCCGATGAGCCCGCAGAAGTGCATGAAGTCGAACATCGGCTGGCCCGGCGCCTGCGACAGGCCCTCGGTCTTCAGCCGCTGCAGCGCCTGCTGCATGGCCGCGGCCGCCACCAGGCTGGTCATGGCCGGGTAGATGGCGAAGGCGAAGCCGATCTCCTGCAGCTTCGCCGCGGGCAGGATGGGCGTCTTGCCGCCATCGGCCATGTTGGCCATCATGGGCTTGCCGAAGTGGCTGCAGGCGGTGCGCATCTCGGCCTCGGAGTACGGCGCTTCCAGGAACAGGATGTCGGCGCCGGCCGCGTCATAGGCCTCCAGGCGCTTGAGCGCGGCGTCCAGGCCCTCGCCGGCGCGCGCGTCGGTGCGGGCGATGATGAGGAAGTTCTCCTTGTCCTGGCGCGCCTCCGCCGCCACCTGGATCTTCTCGACCATGTCCGCGGCGGGCAGGCAGCGCTTGTTGGGCGTGTGGCCGCACTTCTTCGGGAATTCCTGGTCCTCGATCTGGATCGCGGTGACACCCGCGCGCTCGTAGCCGCGCACCGTGTGCGCGACGTTGAGCAAGCCGCCGAAGCCGGTGTCGGCGTCGGCGATGACGGCCCCGCGCGAGGTCTGCACCAGCGTGGCCATGCGGTCCAGGAACTGCGTGTAGCTGGCCAGCCCGGCGTCGGGCAGGCCCAGGCTGGACGCGGTGAGCCAGTAGCCCGAGCCGTAGACGATGTCGAAGCCGACCTCGTTGGCGACGGTGGCGGCGATCATGTCCTGCAGGCCGGGGGCCACGAAGAACTCGCGGCGGTCGAGCTTCTGGCGGAGGATGGGGTTGGCCATGGTTGTCTCGTTGAGGCGTTCAGCGTCCCGCCGTCTCCGCGGGTTCGTACAGCCAGGGCTGGGCCGCCCGCTGCCGCCGCTCGAAGGCAGCGATGGATTCGCTCTCCTCGTGGCGGATGCGGTCGATCTCGTCCCAGCCGTTGAGCAGCGCCTGCCGCTGGCGCTCGCCCAGGGTGAAAGTCAAGACACTCCCGTCGGCCAGGCGAAGTTCCTTGCGCGACAGGTCGACGTCGATCACTTCGCCGGCCTGCGCCGCCGCCATCACCCGCGCATGCGCGGCCTCGGGCAGGGTCACGGGCAGCAGACCGTTGTTGATGCAGTTGGCTTCGAAGATCTCGCCGAAGCCCGGCGCCACGATGCAGCGCAGGCCCAGGTCGGCCAGCGCCCAGGGCGCCTGCTCGCGGCTGGAGCCGCAGCCGAAGTTCGGGCCGGCGACGAGGATCTGCGCGCCGCGCCAGGGTTCGGTGTGCAGCACGAAGTCCGGCCGTTCGCGGCCGGCGGCGTCGAAGCGGCGGTCGTGGAAGGCGCAGTCGGCCAGGCCCGTCTTGCGCGTGATGACGAGGAAGCGCGCGGGGAAGAGGATGTCGGTATCGACGTCCGCTTCGGGCAGCGGCGCCGCCACCGAACGCAGCGTGGTGAAGGGCGTCATCGCAGCGCGCCCCGCGGGTCGGCCAGGTGGCCGGCGAGGGCGCTGGCTGCGGCCGTGGCCGGGCTCACGAGGTGCGTGCGCGCGCCGGGGCCTTGGCGGCCTTCGAAGTTGCGGTTGCTGGTGCTGGCGCAGCGCTGGCCGGGCGTCAGACGGTCGTCGTTCATCGCCACGCACAGCGAGCAAGCGGCGGCGCGCCATTCGAAGCCGGCCTCGAGGAACACGCGGTCCAGGCCCTCGGCCATGGCCTGCTGCGCCACCTGCGCCGAGCCCGGCACGGCGATGGCATGCACGCTGGCGGCCTTGCGGCGTCCGCGCAGCACCTCGGCCGCGGCGCGCAGGTCCTCGATGCGGCTGTTGGTGCAGGAGCCGATGAAGACCTCGTCGATGGCCACGTCCTGCAGCGCGGTGCCGGGCACCAGCGCCATGTAGTCCAGCGCGCGCTGCATGCGGCGGCGTGCGGTGTCGTCGTGCAGGGCCGCGGGGTCGGGCACGCGGCCGTCGATGGCGCCCACCTGGTCGGGCGTGGTGCCCCAGGTGACCTGCGGGGCGAGCGCGGCGGCGTCGATGTCCAGCGTGCGCGCCCAGGCTGCGCCTTCGTCGCTGGCCAGCGTGCGCCAATGCGCCAGCGCCTGCTCCCAGTGGCGGCCCTGCGGCGCCAGCGGCCGGCCTTCCAGCCAGGCGAAGGTGCTGTCGTCGGGCGCCACCAGCGCGCTGCGCGCACCGGCCTCGATGCCCATGTTGCACAGCGTCATGCGGCCGGCCATGGGCAGCGCGCGCACGGTGTCGCCGCAGAATTCGATGGCATGGCCCACGGCGCCGGCACTGCCCAGGCGGCCGATGACGGCCAGCACGATGTCCTTGGCGGCCACGCCGGGCGGCAGCGCGCCGCTTACGCGCACGCGCAGGTTGCGCGCACGGCGCTGGCGCAGCGTCTGCGTGGCCAGCACGCATTCGATCTCGCTGGCGCCGATGCCAAAGGCCAGGGCCCCGAAGGCGCCGTGCGTGGAGGTGTGCGAGTCGCCGCACACCAGCGTGATGCCCGGCAGCGTGAAGCCCAGCTCCGGGCCGATGACGTGCACGATGCCGTGCCGCGCGTCGTGCAGCGGGATGTAGCGCAATCCACTGGCCTGCGCGTTGGCCTCCAGCAGCGCCACCTGTTCGCGTGCGGCGGGGTCGGCGATGGGCTCACTGCGCCGGCGCGTGGGCACGGCATGGTCGGCCACGGAGATCTGCGTCGCTGGCCGGTGCACCGCCAGCCCGCGCGCGCGCAGGCCGGCGAAGCCCTGCGGGCTGCTCACCTCGTGCAGCATCTGGCGGTCGACGTACAGCAGCGCGCTGCCGTCATCGGCCTCGCTGACCACGTGCGCCTGCCACAGCTTGTCGTACAGCGTGGCCGGCGAATCCGTGATGGGCATGGTGCGACCCAGTGTGCACAGGGCCCGCACCAGCGTCACGCGACCGTGACGCGCTGTTCGCGAAGCGGACAGCGCGGCGGCCGTCGGCTTGCCGTCAGAGAAACTGTTCGTTGCCGACGATGCCGATTTTCGTGACGCCCAGGCGCTGCGCCGTGG
>CAZBUU010000002.1:0-62695 GCA_964495125.1 uncultured Rubrivivax sp. | reverse complement strand
CCATCGTGTTCATGCAGTCGGGCTACAACGTCTACACCTTGCAGCAGGCCAGCCGGCGCAGCTGGCGGATCGGTCAGAAGCTCCCAGTCGACGTGCACTTCCTCGGCTACGAGGGCTGCGCGCAGATGGAGTGCCTGGCTCTCATGGCCAAGAAGATCTCGGTGTCGCAAAGCACGTCGGGAGACATGCCTGACTCCGGGCTCGATGTCCTCAACCAGTCGGGAGACTCGGTTGAGGTGGCGCTGGCCAAGCAACTGCTTGGCTGATGCTCGCCGGCGACGGCCGGCGCACTGAACCGTCTCGTGGGGCCCCTCGCAGGGGCCCCTTCTCTTTCCGTTCATCTGTTTGGGGCACCACGCAGGCCCCGGCTTCAACTCTATTGGGGAACGATCATGTCCAACAGCTGCTGCGACCAGACCGGCGTCCTGCACTTGGCGCAGGTCACACCTGTGATGCGGGCCCAATCCGGAGGCCTTCCCTCAGAAGTACTGCGTTGCAGCGAAAGCAGCCGCTGACCAAGCCACTCCCCAACGACCGCTGCTCGCCGAGCAACCTCAAGAATACACATTCGCTTGCGCGAATCTGTCCGAATAAACTGACTTCAGATTGACCCCGAGAGGTCCGAGTTAAGTAGTTGCTTCTGGCCGCGCGCGTTCGGAGAACTCGCCGTACTGCAGAAGCAGCTGCTCTATGCCACTTGCGGCCTGCCGTAAGTCACGAACAGCAACGATCTCCACACGGTCTCCAATTAGCGCCGCTTCGCGCTGCCAGGCACTCTGAACACAAGACTGCAGCTCGTCAAGCGAAGCGTGGATTCGACGGATAAATCCGATCTGCGCTTTGCATTCACCGAGAAAGCTCACCAAACTCGAATAGGCTGATTCATTCAGTTTTGGCTCATTCCTCTTGAGGAGTCGAACGAAGCAGGCCACGTTGTCTGCATTAGGTTCAGCCAGCTTTCCGAAGGCTCGCATCGCAGATGGACGAATCACGTCTGGTGTTCGAAAGTCTTCAACCAATTTTAACAAAGCAGCTGCTACGACTTGATCGTGTTCTCCAGAGAACGACTCGACTATGTGCAGGAGACTTGAAAAGTTCTTCTGAGAGGAAGCGTTGCCGAATGAACCCGGCCCTGGCATTTCCTCCTTCACCAGCTCAATCACATGTCGACGCAGACTCTTGTTCTTGTCGGAATGTTTCGCTATCGCCTTGGTAGTTTCGAAGAGTTCTTGCTCCCTCCCCTTAGACTGCCGGAGTTCAGCGAGCGCAGCCAGCAGCGTGACCTGAACTTGTTCGTCATCTGGCATATCGCCCAGCAGACGAATCGCTGCAAGTCGAACATTTCTCTCACCGCCTTGAGCGCAACCGCAAATTAAGTCCGTGTCGGCGATTGTCATTAAATCAATCGCTCGTGGGGCAACACGGAGGGCACCCATGCTCGCCGCCTTATGCCTCGAGACTTGACTAGTTCTCAAGCAATTTATGAGCGTCCTGTAGACGAACTCCGGATCATTCTTTATCAACGGCGTGTACCGCAACGCCAACTCCTGACCGCTAGAACTACTCTCAGAAATCATGCGCTCTACACGATGACGATCCAATGTAACGTATGAGAGAGCTTCGTTTTCATCTTGCTCATCAATGTTGAGCTCCACTAGCACGCGCTCCTGCAAAGCAAGGCGATCCCCGCCCGGCAACCCCACGTCGCAGTACATGATGCACCTTGCTGCCGCACTGCGAATAAATTCGTTGCTATCGCCGAGCAAGTCCTCTATGAGCCTTGCGCAAGAATTGTAATAAGCGGGGATCACGAGGATAAGCGTCAGGGCCGCATGCTTCTCCACAAGATTCCCCTTCAAACTTCGCGTAACGACAGGGGGAGGCGTCTCAGGCCGCAGATCCAAGCGCCGTTTCATGGCACCGAGTGCAACAACGCTGGTAGTGGGATCTGTCTTTTCCAGAAGTTCCAAGAACGCCATCTGGAGCGTGGAGGGCAGTTCAACGTCTAGCGGCAATGCGGCGACAAGGTCGGCAAATGCGGCCGCGACCGAAGTAGTCGTACTCCGGAGACCAGCTTCGAGCATTTGGTAGAAGCGGGCGCCAGCGCCGCTCTGCAGAAATGGAGCGAGACGCAGCGCGACCTCCGTGCGAAGCTCGCTCGATACTTTCCCAACGCCATCACAGACGGTAGCACTGATTTCGCTCGCCAGCAGCTTTTGGCTCTCTACCGGTGGCACGTCACACTCCGCGGCGCATTCAAGAGCGAGCAGCAATCTCGACTTCGTAATGTTTTGATTCGGCCCGCCACCGGCAACGATTCTCCTCAATGCTGGGGTTACATCACTCTGCTCCGAGAGAATGCCAAAAAGCAGCGTGACAACATCCTTCCATCGAGGCTTTTCAACAACGGCCTCAAGCATATCTTCATATTTGGATGCAAGTAGGCCAGCCGCTGCGTAGTACTCTAGAAATGAGTAGTGCATGAAGGTCACGAGATCGTCGCTTCGGCTAGACTCATCCGCATGCAACTTGAGCAGTCCAGTCGCCTCTGCAACATCCTGAAGAAACTGGTCGATTCCAGCGTCAGCACCTTCATCGACAAGGAATGGCGAAAGCACTTTGACAACTTCAGATCGCCGAGGAATTTCCGCGATGTCGCGACTGAAGATCGCGACGGCGAGCGCTCCCAGGCGCACTCTCAAGTCCGACTCTGCAAGTTGAATGTCCCTCGTCTCGCGGCCTCGCACGCTAACAAGAGTCTTGATTGCCTGCGTGTAAATGAGATGGCGTTTGGTACTAGGTGCACCGGAATTCGCGTAAATCAAGACCAGAAGTGTCAATAGCAATGGATTTCGCGCAATTCTGTCAATTCCGGGGCTGTTACGCGTGTCCTCAATTAAGCGGTCCACCAATTTGGCATCATCGTTGTGTAGCTCTATTCCATCACTCCCGCCAAGTCGCGCAGCGATTACGCGGGATGCCAGCACCCGCATCTCAGATTCCGAAAGCCCCTTTAGTTGCAAGAATTTCAGTTCTTTGGGAATGCGGACAGGCTGAACGGCCGCTGGACGCGATGCAATCACGAAGCGATTGCCGCGACTTGCTTGCCGCTCGATAAGCGATGCGATCTCACCCATTAGCTTCACACGTTTCTCGATCGAGCCAACTTCATCTAATCCATCAAAGAAAAAGGCGGCTTGCCCCGCTGAAACGCACCGAAGAATCTCCGCCCTCGGAAGTTCTATACCGCGTCGGGCCGAGACGATCGCGCACACATCGATGAGATCGGAATCGTCCGCTATCAGCCTGGCTGCTTCCGCGAGTGATACGTAGATGGGCAGATGCGCGGCGTACCACGATCCGACCACTAGCGGCGGCTGACAGTAAGCCAGCAATTCATTCTTGATGAAGCACGTCTTGCCTGATCCTGGGTCTCCCAAAACGATGACATTGTTGAAGCGCTGGTAGAGCTGCCGCGCCACGCCAACTTCTGCATGGCGATCACCAGTGAATCGAGAGATCAGTTGGGCCTTCAACTGGTCGCGTTGTGGCGCGGGAAGACGAAGCGAGTCGATGAGTTCTTCCACTGCACGAGACACGGCGTCATCGCTTCTTGACCCATCTGTTGCGTCCGCGTTTGCATCAACGTAGATCTGTGACAGCGACGCGTTTCCAAACTTTAGACCCAATGCAGCGAGGGGTGCGTACTTAACATCATCGAAATACGCATGACTTGCAGTTAGATAGGCCTGGCGATCAAAGTGAATTGCCGGGGCGCCCGACAAGACTGCATGGGTGGAAGCATGGCGCCTATAGGGAACGTGTTGCAGATCCGGCATGTCTTGCCGAATTTTTCGCACGATTGGACTCGATTCATCGAGAGCCCGTCCTTGACCGTCCAGTACCTCAAACCAAGCATTTGAAGATCGTTGTTGCCTGAGGACGCCCACATCGGAGTCGCTTATGACAAACAAGTGTCGAACCTCTGCTGGGTCCACACTTGCTAAGGCATCTTTCAATGGCGCAGAGATCTTTCTGAAGAGCAAGCGAAGAATGTGATCTCGTTCATAAACCTCGATAGGCTTACGAGTCTTGAGCTGAGTAGCCAGCGTCTGCGCTTCTTCAGCTATTGTTCCTAATGAGGAAATGAAGCAAGTAGCGTAATCCTGCGTGTCGAACTCTGTGTTCAGCGCCTGTAGCTGTTCGTAAGTCAGCACGACACTTGATGCCGTGACTGCGTGCACAAGATGGTTTCCACGCCGATCCTTCACCCGAAATCTGATATGTCCGGCTGTCGATTCGTGCGAACTCAGTGCGTAGGTCTCTTGGATATCTGTGAAGAATCCAAGTTGGGCGAGCAATTCGCTCCAGCGCTTTGATCCGTCCGTGGCAAGCCAAATGCATCGGTCTAGTCCAATGCTCTGCTGGAGGCTTGCGGCCAGAGCACCGTATGGCCGGGCTGTTGCGTCTGTCAGTCGGGTTGATGGAAGTGGGAGTTTGAAGCCACCATCAAATACTTCACTCGCCTCTTGAAAGTCAGACGGCAGTCTATTGTCGATCCTCCAATTTCCGTACTGCGTCTCCCAAGAGACGAATTTGACGTGGAGGACATCTGTCAGCTCGCAGAGCGCATAACTATTGCGATAGGTTGACCTCTTGTTTGCATCGAGGCTTTCCACGTAAACTGCGCCAAACCCAAGCGCTCGGAGCCCAAGGCGACCAAAGTCGGGACGAATCTCGTGTTCGTGTCCATTCAAATAAATTGTGCTTGAGTCGGATAGGAGACTCTTGAGATGTTCTCCCGAATCCTGCAGAAACCATGAGATGGGATGATGAGCCAAGACAATCCGCCGGACCTCTGCATTCGTCTGGAGGAGCGGACGAAGGGCGGCAACCGGGCTCGGGCATTTCAACTGATCCGACACATCCTTGTCGGAGAAAAAAGCTGTCGTGGCCAACACGAGCTCCAAATCCCCGCTTGGGAGCTTAAACGAGCGCTTGATAGCAACCTCGCGTGTAGGATCTGGTGACAGAATTCCTTGGCTCCGTGCGAACTGGGCGTACGCTCGAAAACCTTCCGCCCGAGCTGCCCGAAGTTTTCTGCCGGTATCGTCCGTCTCGAAGAACTGTTCCTGGCGCTTCGCACCTAGATTTGTCCAAGAAATCGGGTATGCCTCATCGCAATCAAGATCGTGATTCCCTGGCACGCTGACGATCTCCGCCGCGGAGAACGAGGGCAATGCGCGCAGCGGATCTAGAACGAGCCTTTCGAGTTCAGCGTACTCACTAGGCTTTCCCGAGTAGGCGAGATCACCCGTCAAGAAGACGAATTCGAACTTTTCTGGTCCCGCCTCCGCTTCGATGGACGCGATAAGAGCCGATAGTGCGTTGCGTTGCGTGAGCGAATTCTTTCCGATGTGCAAGTCGCTCAAATGTAGCCATCGGACGCCCCGTGATGCAGTCATTCTTGTCCCACATTTCCGTTGAAGATTGGGGTTGGACCCTGGAATCTACACCCGAGCATATAGTCTCTACGTGATCATTGCCTGTCGGTTCCTTCGATTTTCAGATTGCTCACAGGTGGTTGAACTCTGCTGATTAGCGTCTCGAGGCGCTGGCTAGCTGACCTCGTTGACCACCAGTCGTTGAACGGTATGGAGACGAACGGCAGGAATCAGTCTTCTCCTGACCTTGACAAACCGGCAGTCGTTGACGCCGAGACGAACGTCGGCCGCTGCGCTCACACTGGCCCGCCTTTTCACCGATCAACGCGCGACGGGATCGTTGACCGCCTCCGCATGCTCGCCAGGCCAGATCGCCCAGAGCATGCCGGCGTCCACCGGGCGCTTGAGTTTGAGCAGCCAAGGGTAGGCGTGCCCAAGCGCGAAGCCGACCTCGCGTTCGACGCCCTTCGCCGAAAGAGGGTGCGGCGCCGGGCGTCGCAGGCCGACGAGCTCTGGCGGATCGTCCGAACTCACCACTGCTCCTCCGCGTGCAGCTCTGCCGCCGATGTATTGCGGTCTAGCCCCTTGGCAAGCGCTGTGTGGACGCCCGTCACATCTGGGACCGGACCTGCGATAGCTGCATGAGCCCACGACGCAGCCCGCCGCGGCACGGGGCCCGGAGGCAGCACGGCCGCGGTGTCCCGGGGCGTCCAGCGGGGCGGCCTCGCCCCTGCTGCCAGCGGGGGCCAATCCTCGTCATCGGTCCCCGGGGCTCGGGCCCACATCACGCAGCCGGCGCTGGGTGAAGCCCGGACGCGGCTGCAGCCTGGTCGGCTGCAGCGTGCTGCGCTGCTCGCTGCCATGCCATCGAAGCCAGTGCAGTGCCAGCAGGGGCGGAAGGGGGGTTCGCGGTTGGAGTGCATGGCGAGATGCTCTCAGCCGGATGGCTCAAGAAGTGAGCCAGTCTCGCACCGAGCCACACCTGCGACCAAGTCGCGCCGACTGGCACAGCAGGTGCGAGAGTGCTATTGTTTCGCTGTTCCACCTCTGCTCGAAGGTATCGAGCCGCTGACAGCGTCATCGTCGCCATACCGCACAGGCCTTCTGTGAAGTGCGGATCCAGGGCACCCGCCCTGGCCGAAGGTTGTCTTGCCACCCCCGCCGGGAGTTCACTCCCGGTCGCGGGCGTGCTCTCGGCTTCTTTCCACCCCTGAAAGGAGCCATCCATGGCTACCCCCTCCGTGGGCGTTTCATCGCCCTCCCCCACCCTGTCCGCTGCCGCCTTGCCCAGGCCCGGCCAGATCTCCGCCAGCGTCGTGCCCGACCACGCACGCATGGCCTTCCTACCGCGCGTGTTCGGCGCCCGCCACCACGCCATCGGCGAATCCGCGGTGTTCAACTGGATGAAGTCTCTGTGCCCCGCCTACAGCGGCGGCTTCTGGGACTTCGTGGACCTGTCCAACGGCGGCTTCTACCTGCGCCTGCGGACCGACAAGCCTCAGCTCGATCTGCGCGTTGAGGGCAACGGCTACGAGGGCGAGCTCTCGCCCGACGCGGCCAGCATCGTAGCCACCATGTTCGCGGTCAACGAGCTGGTGTGGGGCGGCGCCGACCACCTCGACGAGGCCTTCTACAAGCTGCGCGAGTACGCCATCCAACACCCAGAAGCGTCCCGGATCCTGGGCGCGATCGACTGACATGAGCAGCCTCATGCCGTCCGACAGGGCGAGCATGCAGGCCGTCACTGCGATGCGCAGAGCGCACAGGGACCATTCGGCCGCCATGCGGCTGTATGGGCGCCTGAAGCGCCGCTTCGTTCTGCTGCGCCACCCCGTACCTGTCGCCATCCGGCGGCACGTTGCGGAGTGGCTGCAGCGGGACGAGATGGTCATCGCAGTGGCCCTGTATGTCAGTGCGGCAGGCCGACGCTACGCGTGCCAGGCTTGCGTCAGGCCCGCCCAGCTCTGGCATGCACGGGAGATCGACCTCATGGAGCCAGCGCCGCCGGGATGGCGCGTGCTGGAACACCTGGTGATGTGGCCCACGCCACCTGGCACCAAGGTCCGATTCCCCGACATGCCGCTCTGAACAGCGGCCCAAGCCTGGGTCGGCCCCCCTCCACCAACTTCGAGACAAGGAGCTCTCATGCCCGGTCTTCTGCAACTGCTTTCGCCATCCCAGCGGGTGGCCTTCAACACCGGCGCCTTCTACAGCCCGAACGGTCAACGCATCGGCCTGTGGATCCGGGAGCTTGCTCCTGGCCAGCTTCTGTGCTGTCTGGTCGATTTCGATCGCGGCATCACGGGGTACTTCCCGGTGCGGCTGACGAGTGCCCTGCATTCGCCGCTGGATCTGGCCCAGCACGCCCTGCACATGTACCAGTGGGGCCAGTACGAACTCGGCTGCGCCTGCGCGGATCGGGTCGACATCCACGGGGAACTCAACCGGGTGCTCGCCCTCGGCTTCGAGGCCTTCCTGCGAGGCCCGGAGACCGTGGAACTCAAGAGGATCGCCTCCCGCGGCGTCCATTGACCACCCTCCTCAAACCCAGCGCCCGCGATCTGCGGGCGCCACCTGGAGTCCTGAAATGAAATCCTCACAACCAAGGCCACAGACGCCGCGCGACCGCGCCGCCGTCGAGGCCCGCCTGGCTCAACTCGGCTATCGCATGGAGCACAGCCTCTCAGCGCTCGAAGAGAACGAAGGCCACGCCGTCATCGAGATCTCGACCGGCGAACTCGTGGACCCAACAGCAGGCGAAGTCCTGGAGCTGGCCACGGCCTGGTCCCTGATGGAAGGCGCCTGCGTCGCCACGTAGGTCAACACCCTCCCCTGCATCCCAAGCCGCCCGCTTCTCGCGGGCGGTTTCACATCCAAGGAGCTTTCATGTTCATCAACGAAGTCGATGCCTTCTGCATCGCCATGCCGCCTGACCTGTGTCCATTCACCTCGGCCGATCACCTGCGGTACCTGGCCGTCGTCGGAAGCGATGCGGGCCTGGACGGCAGGACGATCGAGTACAGGGTGCTCGGTCGCGGCATCCCGACAGAACCGGCCACGACGCTCATCCGCCGGGTGTGCGCCGAGCGCGCTATCGACACCGTCGATGGCGCGCTACGGGTGGAAGGCACTCGGGTCACGCCCGAGGCGTACATCCAGCGTTGGCGGCAGCGCTTGGCTCGGCCTGTGGGTCTGCCCGAACTCGCGCTCGCAAAGCGGCTGCACGCCGTTGCGGTCTTCGAGTGGTTGCACAGCGAGGCCATCGGCCAGCGCAAGGCGGCCTGGGTGAACGCACCCTACGCCGACTTCCAGGCACTTCTGATTGCCCGCCGCTCGCAACCTCATGACCAAGCCGGACAGCACGGCGCCGTTGCGCGCCTGGAGATTGACCTGGCCAGCGAGCACGGCGCTCGCGATGCGTGGTGGGTTGATGACTGGCTTTGCGCACTCAGCCAAGGCGACACCGTCCTGACTCGCCGAGTCGAGCTTCGGCCGGCCCTTCCCGCCGCGCAGCAGCCGCTGCAGCGTTCCTACAACCTGCGGGTGGCTCAGGCCCTCGCCCTCCTCTGAAAGCCCACCATGAGCCACTGGATCGAGTACCAAGCGGCGTCCTTCGTGATCCCGGCCGGCATGCGCGGCCTGCGGGCCACGCGCTACGTGATCGCCATGGAAGGCGGTTCCAACAACCTCACCGAGCGCGCCCGAACCGGGCGCGAGCGACGGGTCCGGGACTGGTACATCGCCATGATCGGCAGCGCAGACCAGGTGCTGCGCCAGGCCGTCAGGGTCGCGGGCGACTGCGAAGGGATGTCGCTGCGCCTGAACGGGCGCAGCACCACCCCGGAGGCCTACATCCGGCGCGTGCGTCGCCTGCTCGACAGCGCCAGGGATGGCGTGCAGGAGCACGTCACTCTCTGCGCTACGGTGAGCAGGGAGCACGCCCTGGTAGCCAGGTGCAAGCAGTTCGGCATGGCCGAAGAACAGTTCACGCAGTACGGGCAGGAGCTGAGCAGGCTGCGCCCGCCGGCGGTAGACGACGGCTCCGACTGGGGCCTTTTCTTCCGCGCCGTGGAGCCTTGTCTACACGACGGCAGCGTCCAGCCGGGAAGGCTGGGCGAGGTCTGGGGCTTGCCGCCCTCCTGAGCGCTTCCGCCGAGCGACCCGCTCGGTTCTCTTACCCACCTCTGCGGGCCCCTCTGTGGGGCCCGCTCTCATTGACGAAGGAAACACCATGTCTTTCATGACCGGTCACGAGCTTTGCCAGGCTGTCGAAGAGCACCTGGCCACCTTGGGATACCGGGTCTACGGCGATTCCAGCGACGGCTGGACCTGGGAACTCGATGACTACACCCCATCGGTTCCCGCTTGCGACAGCCAGGGCGAGGCCGCGGCCGCAGCACTTGCTGACCTGGTGCAACGCACCGACGAGCTGCTCGACGCGGCCGAGACCGTCATCGAGCGCTGGGAGCGCGGCGATCTGGCCGAGGCCGTGCGCGAGTTGGAGCTGTGCGTCAAGGCCCTGCGCGACCGCAGCGAAGGGGCGATCGAGCGGCCCGAGTCGGCCGAGGTCGATGACTCCCAAGAGGCTTGGTTGCTTCACGGCGACGGCCCAGCGGGCCCATGGACCGTAGGCGCCTTCCTTGACCTGGACGACGCCCTCGAGGCTGCGCTTGACAAGGCAAAGGAGTGGGTCAAAGAAGGCCACCGGGTCGACCTCGACCACTTCGCTACCGCCTTGGCAGAGCACCTGTGGGTGCATCTGCTTGGCCTGGACCAAACCGTCCGGATCGACGCCATCCCCGTCAAGGGCGCCTGAAGCGCCCGACCACCACCTCCCCCGAGCGGGCCGCCCCGCTTGGGGGAGGCCCCGCCGGGGGGCATCAGAAAGGAGTCCCCCGAATGCACGTACTACTCCGCCAACTCGGCGAACACCGCGGCGCACCGCGCCTGTACCTCGATACCACGGCGCTGGCCAAGGCCGGCTTTGTTCCCGGCGTGGCCATCGACTTCGTCGCCGGCGGCGCTGAAGAGCCTCGGCTCACCATCCGCGTGGCCAGCGATGGCAAGCGCAAGGTCTCCAGAAAGCAGCGTGGGCGCCAGGAGGTGCCCGTCATCGACATCAACAGCAACCACGTTCTGCAGCCGTTTGCGGCCACGGGCCTGGTGCGCGTGGTCATCGAGGCCGGTGCGGTCCACGTCTTGATGCCCGCCAGCGTGCGCAAGGCGTTGGCCAGGTCCGCCAGGCTGGCGACCAAGCTCGCGCTGGGACAGCCCTTGCGCACGGCCGGCATCGCCTTCGGTGCTGGCATTGCGTCAGGAGCCATCCACGCGGGCCTCGCCGCCGGCGGCGTGACATCCGAGTTGGCCCTGGCCAACGAGATCTGCGAGGAGTACCTGGACATCGGCAGGCAGTCGAACCCAGTGGTGGCCACCACCACCACGACGGCCGCGATGCCGATGCAAGAGCTCGCGCAAGACGACTGGCTGCTGCGGCGCACAGCGACCGTGGAGATCCTTGAAGCAGGCATCCCCTGCTCGGGTGCATCCCGAGCGGGGGCAGCCAAACGGGGGCTCACCCGGATGGAGGACCACCCCCAAGTGGGCCACCTGATCGGTGCCGCCCTGCAGGTGATTGCTGCGCTGCAGCCGGCCATCCTGGTCGTAGAGAACGTCGAGACCTATCGCAACACCGCCAGCGCTTCCATCCTTCGGGCTTGGCTGCGAGACGCGGGATACGCGGTGGCTGAGACGGTGCTCAACGCCAGAGACTTTGGCAGCCTGGAGGCCAGAGTTCGGTGGTTCCTGGTGGCCCACCCGCCGGAACTGCCGCTGGACTTGACGGAGATGGTGCCGGTGGACACCGCCAGGCATTGCCTGGGCGATCTACTGGAGCCGGTGGACCCAAAGGATGAGCGGTACCGCCGCGTGGACTACCTGAAGGAGAAGCAGGAGCGCGATGCCGACAACGGCAAGCACTTCAGCATGCAACTGCTGACGCCGGCATCCACGCTGGTGCCGGTGCTGCGCAAGGGGTATCACAAGGGTGGGTCCACCGACCCGCGGCTACTGCATCCCACCGATCCGGAGAGGTCGAGGCTGCTGACAGCCGCGGAGCACGCCAGGATCAAGGGCATCAGCCCCGACCTGGTGGACGGCGTGCCGGAGACGACGGCGCACCAGGTGTGCGGCCAGTCGGTCGACGTCAGGCCCGTCCAGGCGATCGGAAGGAGGATCGCTCAGGCCTTGAAGGCACTTGGCAGGCCCGGAAACGGGGTGCCAGGGCTCTCAAAGCAGCCCGCCGCGGGGTTGGTGGCGGTCGGGTAGGTAGGTGCCGGCAGAAGCTGGTTTTGGGGGTTGGCTGCAAGTCATTCAGCCAACCCCTTCTTTCTTTCCGACCTACCGGCCCAGGCCATCGGGTGAAGACGCTCGCTGTGGCGAGTCTACGGGCGCCAATGGGCCTCTCCGGTTCGGGCAGTTCAAGCTGCTAGGCGCGGCAGGCTCTTGATGATCTTCATGGTCTCGACGCTTGCCGTCACGATCCGAAGCAGGAGCTCCAGTGGGTATCGAGGGTTGGCGACCGTCTCCGTAGCCCAGTCGTTTGCGTCGCTGACGATGCCGCTGTCTTTGTCGGTCTTGCGGATCTGCCGCTCCATCACCCATTCGATCGCGGTCTTGCCGTTGACCACGTACTCATAGGCCTCCAAAGGGATGCCGCGCACTGTGATCTTGTCGTTGTAGTGGATCGTGGTTTGATCCTTCTCCTTGCCCACCTTGCCGAAGCGCATCTTCTCGACTCTGTAACTCGCTGGGTCCAGGCGCGCAGGCTTGGCGAGGTCGTCTCCCTCGACCTTCGCTGGGAACAATGCAACGTCGTCGAATCGCGCGTGCATGGAACCTAGCTTCTTGCCGGCCGCGCAGAAGGCTTGAAAGTCCGTGTAGCTGGCCACACAGGGAATCCGGGGGAGTTCCTTGGTCAGGTTATCTCCGTACTGCTCCAGGTAGTCAGGGGAGTGGAGAAGACCATAGCAATAGAAGAACACCGACTCTGCATCTACCTCCTGACCGGGGTAGGCCAAGCGGAAGTGTTCCAGGCCTTCTTCAGTGATCGCATCGCGCCGCACCCACGACTTCTCCGTGCTGGCCGCGTCCTCAAACAGGGATTCCTGGTCCTCGACTTCAGGCTGTGCGGGCGAGTACAGATAGCGTGGGAAGCACTGGGTGCCGCCATCCGTCTGGAACTCAGGGATCTGGTCGATCATCAGTGCAATCTGGCCTACTCCCGACCAGCGCTGCTTCACCATGATGGCCAGGTTCGTTGAGGTTGCGGTCGGCCAGAGGTGGTGCAGCTGGTAGACGTACTCATTGAACCTTCGATTGAAGTAGACCCACTGGCGAGAGAACGGGCGATACACACCCGGCACCACCGAGTCATCGGCGTAGGCCAAGGGCTTGTTTCGCGCAAAGTCTTGCCTGAGGCCCCGAGTCCACGAGATGGCAGCAGGATCTGCGCTGACAGCAGCGTCCATCCGCTCCAGTCGAGCTTTGGTTTCGAGGCCACCATGCAGCGCGTTGAAGCGATCCAACTCGCGGTTGTAGAAGCCGATGGTCTCTTGAATCTTGTGCTTGAGCTTCGTCTTCGACGGGTTAAAGCACCAAGCATCACGCGCGGTTGTCAGCCCTGCAGAGAAATTGTGGAACAGCTTTGCTTCTGCCCCCTTCTTGTCCCCGATAGCAAAGAACTCAGAGAAGCTGCCGTCGCGCTGCTTCAGCCAATCGGCGTGCTCGTCGGGGACGATCTGGGTCCACTCCGCATCTCTCGTGATGCCGGCGATACTGCCGAGCTCCTCGATCTTCTGGAGCTTCTGCTCCCTGGTCAGGTAGTCACCAATGTCAAAGAAGTTGATGACACCAGTTCGATTCGCGTGCGGGTTCTTCACCAGAATCGAGATCGCGATAGGCGCGCGACTGCCACTGCCGAAGATTTTGCCGCCTTCCCTCCTGGAGATATCGCCCTGCGTTCTCTGGTTCCCGCGCAGGTGGAAGATGTAGATTGAGCTGAATTCGTCGACCAAACATCGACGAAGGCCGTCCGCGGTTGACGCATCGACGAAGCCGGCGTTGGTCACGAACCCGATCACGCCGCTCTTGCCAACGCGATCACTAGCCCACCGAATTGCTCGGATGTATGAGTCATACAGGTTGCGCAGATTCGAACTCTCTGACCGGGCCACGTAGGTGGACCGGATGCGCTCGTCCAGGTAGGGATAGCTGACGTTCTGGTTGTTGTCGTTCGCGCTCTCTTGGCCGACCGAGTACGGTGGGTTGCCGATGATGACCCGGATGTCCAGGCTCTTCTGCCGACGCCGGCGTGAGCCGTTGTCAGCCAGGAGCGAACTGACCAGATCGTCCTTCTCGTAAAGCTGGAAAGTGTCCGTGAGGCAGATGCCCTCGAATGGGACGTACTCGCCACCGACGATGCTGTGGTACACGGCCTCGATGTTGATGGCAGCTATGTAGTACGCAAGGAGCACGAGCTCATTGGCATGAATCTCCCCCTTGTACTTGTCCCTCAGTTGCTCAGGCGAGATCAGCCCGCTCTGGAGCAAGCGCGTGATGAACGTGCCTGTGCCGGTGAAGGGGTCGTTGATATGGACGCCTTTGCTGCCCAGGGTTTGGCCGAACTCGGCCTGCAGCACGTCGTTGACGCTGTGAATGATGAAGTCAACAACCTCGACAGGCGTGTAGACGATGCCCAGTCGCTCGGTCATCTTCGGGAAAGCGTTGCGGAAGAACTTGTCGTAGAGCTCGACAACGATCTTCTGCTTGCCCGCTGCGTTCTCGATGCCAGAGGCACGAAGCTTCACGCTGTCGTAGAAGGCTTGGAGCGTGTCGGCCTCCTTGTCCAGGTTGTGCTCCTGCAGCACTTCCAGAACCGCCTGCATCGCCTGGCTCATTGGGTTCTGGCTGGCGAAGCTGTAGCCCTCAAATAGGGCGTCAAACACCGGCTTCGTGATGAGGTGCTGGGCCAGCATCTCGACGATTTCTCCGTCGGTGATGCTGTCGTTCAGGTCATCGCGGAGTTCGGCCGCAAAGCTGCTGAAGGCCTCCCGCTCCTTGACGTTCGCCGGGTTCTCCAAAAGCGCGTTGATGCGGTCAATGTGCGTCCGGGCGATCTTGGCTATGTCGTTGGCCCAGTCTTCCCAGTGGTGGCGGTTGCCGACCTTCTCCACCAGCTTGGCATACATGGCCTTCTCGATCTCACCGATCTCGAACGCCAGGCCAATCTGCTCGGGCTGACTTTCCTTCTCGCCCGTGCCAACCCCGATGGTGCTTCCACGCTTCGCGCGCTTCGCAAGCTCGGTGCGCTTCGCCTTTTCCTTGTCTGCGCCCTTGGGTGCTCTCGACTTCCGCTGCACCTTGTCGGTGACCGCAATCACCTCCATCTTTGAGGTGTCTCGGCCGATCAGGTCCAACTTGTTGACCATGGCGTCGAAGCGATCGTCGTGCGATCGCAGCGCCTGCAGCACCTGCCAGACCACCTTGTAGGTCTTGTTGTCGTTCAGCGCCTCGTGGGGCTCGACGCCCGCCGGAATGACCACCGGCAGCACGACATAGCCGCGGCGCTTCTTGCCGTCAGGCGTGGTTCGCATCACGCGGCCCACCGACTGGACCACTTCGACCTGTGAGTTCCGTGGGGTGAGGAACAGCACGGCATCCAGTGCCGGGACGTCCACACCCTCGGACAGGCAGCGCACGTTGCTGAGGATGCGGCAAGTTTCTTCTGGCGGCTCAGCCTTTAACCAGGCGAGTTTTTCTTCCTTCATGCTGGCATTCATGCTGCCGTCGACGTGCTCGGCCTCGCAGGCCAGCTTGATCGATGCCTCCTCGCGTGCATCCTCGTCGTCGGCAACACTCTCCTTGTAGGCGTCGACGACGGCCTTGAACATGCCGGCGATGTTCTTGGAGCTTGTCTTGTGGGTCTTGGCGCCCTTGGCGACTTCAATCACCTGGCAGAAGGCCACAGCCCGTTGCATGGGGCGTTCGTCGCCCATCAGGCTCTCAGCCAGACCTTGCTTGGACAGCGCCTTCCAGCAGCCAATGATCTTTGCGGCGTCGTCTACCTTTACCTGGTTGTTCTCGTCGGAAAGCATCTTCTGGAGACGCCGGTTCACGTGCTTCTCTTCGACCGCGAGAACGATGACCTTGTAGTCGACGAGGAGCCCGCGCTTCACGGCCTCAGAGAAGGTGATGACGTGCAACTCCGGACCGAAGAGCGCTGGGTCGTCCATGCTGCACAGCGCGACGTTGTCCTTCTCGGCGCTGGCTTTGGCGTGCTCACCGTAGATCCGCGGTGTCGCGGTCATGTAGAGGCGCTTGGCAGCCGCGATGTACGCCCCGTCATGGACCTTGACGAAGTTGCTCTCGTCCTCGTCCCCAAAGGTTGCGCCTGTGGTTCTATGGGCCTCGTCGCACACGACAAGGCTGAACTGGCCAAGCCCGTGCTCGGCTTGCGCACGGTGGACCACATCGATGGAGTGGTAGGTGGCGAACACCACCGTCATGTGCTCCGGGTCGTGTCGCTTGCTGACTGCGCTTGCCAGGCGCGCCGGGTCGGTCGTCGCCGGGAACCGGAGCTCGTGGGTCAACGTCTGTACGACGTCATCGTCCTTGCTCCGCTTCTTGCCCACATCGCTGTCGGAACAGACTGCGAAGCTGTGCAAGGGCGTTTCGCTCTCTTGGGTCCACTCGGTCAAGGACTGGGAGAGCAGCGCCAGGCTGGGGACCAGAAACAGCACCATGCCGCCAGGCCCGACCATGGACTCCGCGATCTTCAGGCTGGTGAACGTCTTGCCGGTGCCGCAGGCCATGATGAGCTTGCCGCGGTCTACGTTCTCCATGCCGGCCAAGGTGACGTCCTTGGCTCGGACCTGGTGCGGACGAAGCTCCTTCTTCTTGCGCAGCACAGTCGTTGCGCTGCGGCCGTACTTGCTCCAGTCGATCTGGCTGGCCTCAAGCGCGGCCAGGTCGATCTTCAGTACCGGAGGCTGCTGCCCGATCAGCGCATCTTCGGCGTGTTCGCTCCAGTTGTTGGTGCTGGTGACGATGAGGCGCTGGGCAAAGTGCTTTTTGCCCGACGCGGTGAAGAAGCTGTCGATGTCCGCCTTTTGGAGCTTGTAATCCTCCGCAAAGAGCTTGCATTGGATGGCATGGAACTCGCCCGTCGCGGCGGTTCTGGCGACCAGGTCAATGCCAGCATCCCGCTTGTCCAAGCCCTGCAGCTGAGCCCACTCCGCGTAGGTCCAGACGTCGCTGTAGAGGTCCCGGTACATGGGCTCCTCTCGGAGGTAGCAGGTGATCAGGTCCTCGAAGTAGGTTCCCTTCTCGCGCTCGGACGCTGCAGCGGTGCGGAAACGTTCAAGAACCTCGCGCAGCGAGGACGAGGGCGATGTGGCGCCAGTTCCTAGATCCATCACTTGCTCTTCACTCCCGAAGTGCCTTGGTCTTGTTCGCTCGCCGAGGATACGTACCCAGGCGACTTGATCTGCCAGAAGCTCTGCATGGCCTTGAGACGTTGTGCCCGCTCCGTTGTGACGTAAGCCGTTGTGGTGGCCAGCGAGGCGTGCCCCAGGTTCTGCTGTGCGTCTTGGATTCTGACGCCGCCGGCCAGCGCATGGGTGGCGTGCGTGTGCCGGAGCCAGTGTGTGCTGGCCCTGGACAGGCGCGCGGCCGCGGCCTGATCGCCCGCGCGTGTCAGCGCCGGTGCGCAGGCCTCGAAGTGCCCCTTGATCTGCCGGTACAGCGTCGCCTCGCTGATGCCCGCCCGCGAATCGCTGCCCGAAGACTGACCCAACGGCCCCGCTCGGACATCCGCATCAGTGGCCAGCCCCAGTAGGTAGACGTCCTGGTTCTCCGCGGCACGCACATCCGCCGCGAGCCCACGATGCGACAAGTAGCCCTCGATGTCAGCCACGAGTGCTTCGGGCACAGGCACCTCCCGCAGCTTGTCGCCTTTGCCCACCACCGCGAGCATCCAGCCCAAGATGCGCTCCCCGGCGTCGGCGTCGAAGTACTCGACGCGCTGCAGGTCCCCAACCCTCGCACTCACCGCCTCGCTCGCCCGCAGTCCCGTGGCATAGAGCAGATCGAGCGCCAGGCGCAGCCTCTGAGCCGTCGAGTGCGCACCGGCCGCATCCGCCTGTGCACGCACAGCGCGCCACTGCGCGGCCGTGAGGCTGCGCGAAACATCCAGTCCCTGACGCGCCGATCTCGGCTTGGCCACCGCGCTCCACGGATTGCCGATGAGGTAGCCCTGGTCCACGAGGAAGGCGTACAGGTTCTTGAGGATGGTGACCGCCTGCCGCTGCGCCGCCGGCGACAAGGGCCCCTCGAACGGCCGCCACAGCGGCGACCATCGCTCTCGCGCCCTTGAGCCGCACCAGCGAGAGTGCGGCTGCGGATCGGCGATGAATCCGGCGTACTCGATGCAGTCCTCGGCCGTCATGGAAGACATGGCCTTGCCCTTGTGCACGATGGCCCAGAGCAGGAAGCGCTCGGCCTCCTTGCGGTAGGAGCGCTGGGTGTGCGACAACCCCGCCAGCCAGGCGAAGCGGTCCGCCTCGCTGGCCTGGCCAGCGAGTCCACCCTGCCCCACGGGCCCGCCTGGCCCTGCGATGGTCGCAGCGGGTCTCTTGGACCTCAGCCAGGCCAGCAGCGCATCGAAGTCGTTGTCGGCCTGCAGCAGGCACTGCTCCTGCGCGCGCCTGAACCGCCCAGCTCGGCCGTCCAGCTCGGCCGGCACGACCAGCTTCTCCAGCGGCCGGATGTCGGTGGCCGGCGCCACCACCTGAGCTAGTTGAGCCGGCGTCACGTGCCGCCGCGGCCGAGCGGCGTGCCCGCCGATCGCCACGCCGATCGTCGCGGCGTGCTCCGTGACCCAAAGAGCGATCCGCTCGGCCTTCAGCGGCCCGATGCCGCGGATGCTGCGCGCCCAGCCACGGCCCAGGCCGTTGATGCGCTCAGCGAGCTGGGCCAGCGTGTGGACGCTGGCTTGGCCAAGGAAGCGCGCCAGCTCCGGCCGCAGCCACGACGACACCGCGTCGCCTGGCGCCGGGTCGCGTGCCGCCACCGACTCCAGCCAGCGCAATGCCGCCAGCTGACGCTGGAGCAGCCGGGCGCGACGCCGGATGCGCGCAGAGGCGGCACCGTAGCGCTCCTCGTAGGCCTCGATCTGATCGGCCTCGCGCTCGTCCTCCAGCCCCTCCTCCTCGGCGAACTGCGCGAGGCTGGGCAGTGCAGGCGCGTCACGGACCAATCGCTGCACGTCCAGCTTGAGCAGACGCGCCGTGCCAGGTCGATCTTCGCGCCGGGCTGCCGCGGCCAGCTCGGCGCGGATCCACGCCACGGTGGCCGGCACCAGACGCAGGTCCGTGTGCTGGCCCTCCACCGACAAGTAGCGATCCCAGACGGCCTCAAGCGGCACCCCCTCCAACAGGGCCCGATAGAAGGCGAAGTGTTCGCGGGCCAGCAGCCGAGATCGGGCGGCTGGCCGAGGCGCCTTTGCGGTGCTCACAAGGGCCGGTAGCCCCGGCTCCGACGCCGGGCTGCGACAAGGGCGACGCCGGCTTGGGCCGCAGCCTCATCGGCCACCGGCTCGCGGCGCTGGCCACCGAGCCGGCTGCCGATGGCACCCCAGGCACGCCAGACCTCCCACTCGCACCAAAGGTTACGACACGCGGTAGCCAGGTAGTACCGACCGTTGGCCCGGTTCTCCCAGCGCAAGACCGCCGAAGGAGGCGGGTTGGGCGTCCTCGTGCCCTCGGGTGCGCTGAGATCCATGGCGGGTGGGCCTGTCCTGGGTAGAAAGACGCTGCTGGAACCCCTGCAGCGCCGGCTCAGGGGAGATGATAGAACTTTCTGTGCATCATGATTATGTGAGTAATCATGATGCCAAGATGAAATCCGACAACCTCGAAACAGGCGTCACACCTTGATGGGCCCGAACATGCCCGTGTAGATCAGCGCTTCCCACACCTTCTTGATGTACTGGCCGGTCTCCTGGCTAACAAACAGGGATGACCGGGCACCGCGCGGCTCCCCAAGAAAGTACGGCCGCATCGTTTCCCACGTCTCCGCCACCTGGGACCACTCGCAGCAAGGCACCTCCATCTCGAGCAGCAGCGGCATGGCGATCGACGTCGGAATCAACTTGTCCATCGGCAAGGTATTGGTCCAGTGGCACTCGACCAGGATGGGCGTGGCCGACTCGCTGTAGAACTTCACGTCCAACCGCCTGGCGGTGATCGTGGCCGCATGGTGCTTGTAGGCCAGCTTCTCAACGGAATCGATGACCTGCTGGCCATCGTCATAGGGACAGGTGACGAAACCGTGCGCAAAGAGCATGGTGTGATCCAGTCCAGCGTAGCCGCACTCTTGTCCGGGCCAGGTCACCGGGTTCCTGCCGTCATGGTGGCGAACCAGCGGGTGCCAGGACGGATAGGCATCCACCGCCGGACCAAGCTTGTCCACGATGTCCTGGAACGCCTGCTTGCTGCGCGCCCTCTCCTGCGCTGACACCTCGCGCAAGCGGCCGATGAGGTAACTCTCAGCTGCCTCGTAGCAGGCTTGCGCCGCTTCCTCTGCCCTGAACGCCATGAAATCCCCTTAGAACCTGTTTGTCATGCGCTATTGTGCCTTCTCGCGCACAAGATGCGTATCGCATGCGTCACATGGCGGTGGCGCGCGGGAAGAGAGCGCCTTACGGATAGCGGGCTTGCTGGTCAGGGGGACGTGCGGTGTCACACAAGCGTCCCCCCGGACCGGCCATGTGGCGCTGTGCGCGCTGCGGTAAAGTCCAGCCTATGTTCAAAAAGAAGCCTTCGATTGCGAAGCCTGCAGAACAGCGACTGGCGAAGGTCGCTGTGAAGCGCGTTCGCGTGGCCAAGGCTGAGCGCGCTCGCTTCCTTGCGGAGGTCAAGGCGAACCAGCCTACTGAGGCTGGCGCCCGCAAGGCGGGGCAACTGGTGGAACGTGTGCGCGCCGCGAAGGCTGCCCCGTTCCTTCAGCAGTACCGAATCGTTGCCTGAATGCCCCTGGCGGAGGACGGCTACGGCATTCTGCCGGTCGTTGAAGTGTCTCCTGAAGCCTTGGCTGGCTTCGACTGCGGGAAGCCGCACCTCAACCAGTTCCTCCTCAACGCGCCGCACTTCCATCGCGATCGCCTTGGCCTGACCTCCGTGGTCTTCCACCGTGACCTGGCGGGCCGCGTGATCGGCTACTTCACGTTGGCCAACGACGCCTTGCCTCTCACCACCTCGGAGCAAGGCGAACTCGGATTGCACGACGCCATTGAGCTCAAGGCCTACCCCGCCGTGAAGCTTGGCCGGCTCGCGGTCGCCTCAGACCTGCAAGGCCAAGGCGTTGGCCAGCAAGTCATGGACCTTGTGCATGGTGAGATCTTGGACTCGGCCTCACTCTCGGCCGCGCGCCTGGTCATCCTGGACGCGGACAACGAGCCGCGAGTCGTTCAGTTCTATCGGAGGCTCGGCTATCAGGAGTCCCTCTGGGCCGAAGCTCAGGCCAGGAAAGGCATTGGCTCGAAGGCGGTGGCGGCAGCGGCCACCGTGAAGATGATCCGCGACATCTTGGCCTGAGGCATTCCAGAACAGGCCGCCAGCGTCAGGCCCGCGCAGTGAGAGGAATTTGCCGGGAAACATTGTGTATTGCACAATCCACAAATGTTGCCGACCAGCACCACCTATACCGAGCTCCAGGTGGCCTTCGACACCTTCAATGCCGCACTGTTTGGCGGCGAACTGCCGCCGTGTCTGCTGACGCTGCAGCGGGAGAAGCGCACCTATGGCTACTTCTCAGCCAAGCGCTTCGGCACCCGGGCCGGACAGACTACGGACGAGATCGCACTCAATCCCGAGTACTTCGCGGTGGTGCCCGTGGTGGAGGTGCTGCAGACCGTGGCCCACGAGATGACCCACCTTTGGCAGAGCCACTTCGGCAAGCCAGGACGGGCCAGGTATCACAACGCCGAGTGGGCCGACAAGATGGAGTCGATCGGCCTGATGCCCTCCAGCACCGGCCTGCCGGGCGGCCGGCGAGTGGGCGACATCATGGCCGACTACGTGATCCCGAACGGGCGCTTCGCCGCCGTCGTTGATGACCTGCTGACAAGCAAGCGCTTTGGCATCACCTGGTTCGATCGGTTCACGCCCCAGGCACCACTGCATCCTGTGGCCACGGCCACGGCCGCGGCCGCGGCAGCCTCCGGCATTGCCCAGGAGGCCTACGCGGTACCGGCGAGCGAGGGAGTGCCGCTGGTCCCAAAGACCCCTACGCTCGCGGCTGCGAAAGACCGAAGCAACCGGGTGAAGTACACCTGCAGCGGCTGTGGCCTGAACGCCTGGGGCAAGCCCAACATTCGCCTCGGCTGCATCACCTGCAACATCGAGCTCGCGCCGGCAGGCGGTGAAGAGACGGCGCACAGTCTCGCGCGGTCCGTGCCCCGCCGGCACAGGCTGAGGTCGGGAGGCATCGAGCGCCGGCAGGTGCCTACAGGACAGAACATGCGGAGGAACTCATGACCACGACCAGCAAGATCGAATGGACTGAGCAGACGTGGAACCCGGTCGTAGGCTGCACCAAGATCTCGGCCGGCTGCAAGAACTGCTATGCCGAGACCATGGCCAAGCGCCTGCAGGCCATGGGCACACCTGGCTATGAGAACGGCTTCGCCTTGACGCTGCTGCCTCAGCGCTTGGCCGACCCGATGAAGCGCACCAAGCCCACGGTGTACTTCCTGAACTCCATGTCGGATCTGTTCCACGAGCACGTGCCCGATGACTACATCGACCAGGTCATGGCAGTCGTCGCCAAGACGCCTCAGCACACCTACCAGATCCTGACCAAGCGCGCCCAACGCATGGCGCGCTATTTCGGCAAGGGCCGCGCCGTGCCGCCCAACGCTTGGATGGGTGTATCGGTCGAGAACAAGAAGCACGGCGTGCCCAGGATCAAGCACCTCCGCCAGGTGCCTGCCCGCATCCGCTTCCTGTCCGTCGAACCCTTGTTGGAGGACGTTGGCCAGCTGGACCTCACCGACATCCACTGGGTGATCGTCGGCGGCGAATCCGGCCCCAAGGCCCGGCCCATGAAGCCCGAGTGGGCCGAGGCCGTTCAAAGGCAGTGCGACGAGCAGCGCGTGGCCTTCTTCTTCAAGCAATGGGGCGGTTGGGGTGCTGACGGTCAACGCCGCGCCAAGGCCCACAACGGCCGGCTGCTCAACGGTAGGACCTGGGACGAGATGCCAGCAGAAGCGGTGGCCTGATAAATTGGTGCGTGCGGTGGTCCAGTGGGCTAACGCGCCAATAACACTCAGGGGAACCCTTTGGCCAAAAAGAAGCCGTATGAGTGGGAGCCTGGCGGCGAGCCAGCCATCCTGCAGCAGCACAGCCGAGCGAAACACGAGGTACTGCGCTCGTACCTAGTCGAATACCTGCAGACCCTGGTTTCATCACCAAACCAGGACGAAATCAGGGTGACCTTGGTCGACGGATTCGCCGGCGGCGGCGTCTACCAGCACGAGGCGACCAAGGAGCTACTGCTCGGGTCGCCTTTTCAGTTTCTGGAGGCAGCCAAGGAGGCTCAAGCCTTGATGAGCTTCGGCCGACAAAAGCCCCTGGTCATGAACCTGGACTACTTCTTCGTCGAGGAGAACCCAGGGGCGGCCGCATACCTGCGACAAGCGCTGAATGAGCGGGGCTATAGCCAGCGCGTAGGCAACGACATCCGCGTGCTGGAAGGACGCTTTGAGCAGCACGTCCAGAGCATCCAGGCCTTCATCAAGACGAAGTCGCCTCGCAAGGGACGCTCCATCTTTCTACTCGACCAGTACGGCTACACGGACGTGCCGACCGCGCAGATCCGCGAACTGCTGAAGTTCCCTGCCGCTGAGGTCATCCTCACCTTCGCCGTCGACGCCTTCATCAAGTACGCCAGCGATCTGCCGCAAACCAAGAGCACCCTTGACAGGATCGGCATGCCCGAGGTACTGCGGGGGCGCTCGATCGAGGACATCAAGTCCAACGAGCGCGACTTCCGGCTGTACATCCAGAGCTGCCTGTACCGCGAGCTGGTCGAGAGCTGTGGTGCCAGCTACTTCACCGTCTTCTTCATCCGCACCGAGGGATACGGAGACTACTGGCTCGTCCACCTGTCTCAACATCCGACCGCTCGCGATGTCATGACGAAGGTGCACTGGAAGCACAACAACTCCTTCGTCCACTATGGTGGGGCCGGCATAGACATGTTCACCCTGGGCTATCGCGCGGGCCAGGACAGCTCTTACACCGGTCAGCATGCCTTGGACTTCCTGTTCGACGAAACCGCATCGGAGCGCAGCACGAAGACGCTCATGGAGCAACTCCCCCGGCTCATCTTTGCGCGAGATGAAGGCGTCGAGTTTGCAACCCTGTATGCCACGACATGCAACAGTTCGCCGGCGGACTCAACCCGCTACAAGCTGGCCGTCGAGCAACTGATCCACGCAAAAGAGGTCGAGGTGTTGGCACCTGATGGCGCTCGAAGAACTCGGGCAACGACGATCAGGGATCAGGACAGGATCGTTCCCAGCCGTCAGCTCTCTTTACTACCGGCGAGCCGTGGCGGCGATGGCGCTTGAGCTGAGCTTTCACTCGATCAAGAAAATGGCGCCCCAGCAGCGAGCTGGGGCGCCGAACGGATTCCCCCCCGGAGGGACAAGGGAGCATCCGCCAACGAGGAGCCCCCGAAACGGGCGGCGGCCGCGTCAGAGAAACTGTGTGAATTCGCTATCTGATCCTGTCAGGCCGCAAGCCGCCGGTCCACATGATGCTCGACCACCCGGCTGCGCAATGCCCGCCCCCGCGGGGCGTGCGTGCGGCTGCGCTCATCGAGGTTTGGGGCATCGAAGCTCTGCCCTTGCAGAGCTTCTCGCACGATTGCCTGCCAAGGCCAGGAATGAATGAGGCGGTTGGCGTCCACGATGGCCTGCGTCATCGAGACGCGGCAGGTCTTGTGAGCAAGGAACCGAAGATTGGTCGCGATGGTGTTCGGGTGCAGGAGCCCAACAACACCGGGCCGCAACTCCGCCCACTCCCAACCCACTGACGCCGGCCTACGGTTGACCACACCGGACCAGACAGTCTCGCCATGCCGCAGCGGGACACCTTCGAGCTTGTAGTCGCGGACCCGAGTCAACCTGTGCGTGAAGCCTCCCCAACTCGCCAACTCGCTGGGCAGGTAACATTCCACGATCGGAAGTAAGCCCGCCTTCCATGCCTGACCCATCTTCGGCTCCTGGTGCTGAACGTGTTCGATGCTCAGCCAGACAGATTGCTTCGGCAACTCGCAGAGGTTGGCGATAGCCCAAATGAACCAGCGCGACTATCTCGACGTACACGCTTCCACGGACCGCGCTACTTTCGAGCGACGGCTGGTCGACTTCGCGCATCGCCTGGACTTCGAGATTGCTTCAGCGGCGGTCGCGGTTGATCGCCCCGGTCTGCCGGCGCAGTTCATCATGGTCGGCAATACGCCGCAGGCTTTTCTTGAAGCCTCTCGCGATCCGGGCAACGTCCGCCGGGACCCCGTTGTCAACAGGATGAAGCGGCTATCGATCCCCTTCATCTACGACCAGAACCTCTACGTGAGCGAAGGCGCCGGCGACCTGTGGGAGCTGCAGGCGCCCTTCGGGTATCGCAACGGCATCGCGATGGCGCTTCATCTGCCTGGCGGCAAGCACTTCCTGCTGGGCATGGACCGATCAGCGGCTCTTCCTGCCGACGAAGAGGCGCAGACGCGGTTGATCGCCGACGTGCAACTGCTGGCTGTATACGCGCAGGAGACGGCCATGCGCGTGCTGTTCGACGACGACCCCATCAGCGCCCCCATCCCACGACTTACCGCCAAAGAGAGGGAAGTTCTGGCCTGGACGAGAGACGGCAAGAGCTCCTGGGCTGTGGGCCAGATCCTGGCCATCAGCGAGGCGACCGTCGAGACGCACCTGCGCAGCATCAGGCGGAAGCTGGACACCTCCAGCAAGCACCAGGCTGTGCTGAAAGCAATCGCCCTCGGGCTGATCTAGGGCCCGCCAGGGAAGCGCCTTCCGCGCAGTCGGAAGGGTCTGCTTACCACACTCCTAGCGAAGAAACTAGTCATCAGCGGCTGCGAGTGCCCGACTGCCGTGAGGTTTGCTGCAATCCTGTCAACGCAATCGACGTTCACAGGAGCGCAACATGAGCGACAGCAAGTTCTCGACCTCGGGTGACAACCTCTCCAGCTTCCCCTACGGCGGCTGGCTCACCACGCTGCTGGACATCTTCTTCGGCGCCTGACCTCTCCGGCCGCTGCCGGCGGCCGAGGCGCAAAGCGGCTACGGCGCCAGGCGAGCAGGGTCACGCCTGGCCAGATCGGCGAACCGCCCCCAGCGGAGGTTCGCCAGCCGCGCGTTCTCCGGATTGCCATCCCGCGTGATGGCAATCATGGCCGGGTCAACGGGTTCGCCTCGGAAAGTGATCAGCACCAGCCGGGTCAATGGCAGCTGAAACGTCTGCTCCAAGATCGGATGCAGCAGCGTCACTGTCGCTGCTTCGATCTTGCCGTCTCGAACCACCCGCGTCACCTTGATCGACGCTTCGGGGAGCGCTTTGGGCCTGGGCCCGGCCGTCGAGACCCGAGCCAGCCGGACCACTTGCCCTTCGTCAGAAATCCGGTACCAGGGCTCGAAGCCGGGCACGGGCCGCCAGCGATCCATCAGATCCAGCCCGAAGACGTGGCCACGGCCACTGCCTGTGCCTTGCCTCGTACGTCCAGCAGCTTGGTGATGGCCTGCAGGTGCTGGTTCACCGTGCTCTCAGCAATGCCGAGAATGCGGCCCACCTCCCAGGCGCTCTTTCCCTTGGATGTCCAGGCCAGGACCTCGCGCTGCCGCTCGCTGAGCGGCGATGCGGCTTTGGCGCTCGCGCCGAAGAACATCTCCTCAGTCCTTGCCGCGGTATAGGCCGCCAGCAGCATGAAACCGGTGACCTGGCGCTCAAGCGATGCTGGCGTCTGGGACTTCGAGATCGAGGACTCGGCACCGAAAGCCAGCCAGCGACCCTGAGCCAGCGGCATGACGATGGCGATACCGCGCTGCAGGCCGTGGGGAGCCATCTCTTCCCAAAGATCACCCTGGCCGGCCGAGACGTAGGATTGCTGCCCCCAAACCACCGGCCGCCCGGCGTCTGCCACTGTCCGCGCAATCACCGGATCCCTGCCGAACTTCGATTGATCCTTGTGCATGGTGGCGTAGCTGGGCGGCACGAAACCGAAGGAATGATGGGCGCACGGGCCACTACGCCGTTCGCGCACGAATCCGTTAGCGACCTCGAATTCCAACTCCTCCGCTGCCGCGACAAGGCTTGCAGTGAGATCGTCCGCTGTCTTGGCGGTGCACACCCGCTCGCACAATTGAATGATCCCGCTCATGAATGCAACCGCGCCTTTCTCGCCTCTCTCTGCCAGGGTAATGAGCACACGACCAAGGCCATTCGAGAAAGGTAGCCCGCCAATCAAATCGGCCCACCTTCCTCAATCAGGACCAAATTAGAATTGAGCAATTGAAGATCGGAAATGACGAGCTGGCCTGGCGCAATGGCTGTCCACGGGAATGCAATGGCCGCAACCCGAGAGCCTGGCAAATCGGCAATCCAAAGCGCTTGCCCCTCATGAGGAGCGACTGAGCAGCTGCAGCTGTGATGGAACGGCAACGTCGTCAGCTGGTCGGCCGACAACTTGACCATCTGGAACTCTTCGAGGAGATCGAAGGGGAGTCGCGAGGCAGGCGGCGTCAGGCCGGCCTGCACGGCCCGGGCCTTGGACGACGGGACGCGGCGCCGAACTGCCCTCACCTCGACAGCCCCTGGGCGCCGGGCTCCGCGGGCACCGGATCTCCTGCGCACAACGCCCGCCGTGCCAGGGCGTGGCTAGCAGACCCCGAGGCTCTCGTCAACAAGCAACCCTTACCGTTGCCGGCGGCGGCGCCAGCCCGTGAAATTGCGGCGTGGGGTTCGGACTGGCCACAAAGCCGGTTCGCAGGGGTTCCGATGGTCCGCTTGCGTAGCGATCGAAAGCTCGCTTCGCGTTCAAACCGATCATCAACTCTGCGGCAGTCAAACATTACGCAAGAAAATGAATGTGCACGCTTCGTCGAACGTGGATGACTTTAGGCCAAGTGCGCCAAGTCTATGCCATGTCCACGAGCAGAAAGAAGCGCCTTCGACGGCAGACATTCCCGTTCGCGACCCTTCTGCACGCGCCTTCTTGCTTTCGCATCTCATTAGCACGCTTGAGGCTTCGGAACAGTCAAACATTACGCAGATGTTTGATGCCGGAATTACCCCGGGCCTCCTGGACGCGCTGCGCCGCCTGACCATCACCGACATCTCGCGCTTCGCCCAGAGCGGTGTCGGCATGTCCATCTCCCTGGACTGCCGGCGCCTCGCACAGGACCTGGCCCGGTTCGAGCGCTCGCGCCAGGACCGGGGCATCTTCGAGGACCTGATCCGCGCGGGTGCGACGCCGGGGCTGCTGGCGCGGCTGTTCGGGATGTCGGAAGCCGAGGTCCGTAGGCAGCGGCGCGTCATCGCCCCCGAGTCAGCCAAAGGCGGCCGCCCGCGGCAGCCCGATGACGCGGACCTGCCGCAGATAGACGCGGCCTGGCGTGACCTCCTGCGCGAGGACCTGGCCGAGCGGGAGCGCTACTGGCGACTGGCGGCGGCGTTCCCCGGCTATCCCTTGGCAGCGCTGGAGCTGGTCGTCGGCCGATAGCAGGCCGTCGGCGGCCGAGCGCAGGCCAGCGGGCTGCGCGCTGTCGAACGGATCGATCACCAGCGCCACCTCACCGGAAGTGCCGCCCGCGCCTTTGGCGCACAGCAGCGTCGCGATGGAGCGCCGGTCCCTGGAGTGGTAGTGCTGGACGAGGCGCGTCGCGCCTTGGGCCTGGGGGCCGGCGCCGCCAGCGTCGGTGTAGAGGGCTCGGATGCTGCGCATGAGGTGGCCACAAGCGCGCACGACCGTGGCATCGGAGCGGATTTCAGACCGGTCATCCGACCGCCCTGCGGCGTCGCTTGACGTGTCCAGTGTCACCACGATGCTTCTGACCACGACGCCCGATGCATCGAGACTGAAGCGCGCCCGCATGGGCACCCCGGCTGCGCTCAGACCGCGCGCCTGGTAGCCCTCGCAGGACCAGCCCAGGGAGCGCGCGTAGGCCTCGCTGTCGCACAGGTCGGGCTCCAGGCGACCCTTGAGTCGGGTGGCCAGCGTCTGCAGGCTGTCGCCCACAGTGACCGCCAGCGCGGCGGCAACGTCTGTGCCCCCGCCCGGACCCCCACCTACCCGCTCTGCCTGCGCACGAGCAAGGCCGTCGGCCAACGCGAGTGCCAAGACCGCCAGGACAGCGCGCACCAGGCGCGTGGACAAGCCAGCGAGCATCATGAGGGGTCTTTCGCGGGGATGAAGGGAGAAGACGGATCGGCTGCGAGCCGCAGCTCGGGCAGCGACGGCTCGGATGCACTCGGCGCCACCTCGACCGTCGCCGGCGACAAAGACGCCATCAAGGGGCTGGCTGCGTCGACGTCGGCCAATGGAAGGCAGCGCGTGAGCACCTGGCGGCCGTCGAACCCCTGCTTCCGCAGGGACCAGACGGCCGTGAAGAACTCTGCCGTCCGCCCCAGAAAGTCCAAGCTGACGATGAGGATCATCGTCACGTTGCCGATGCCGAAGACGAAGGGCAACATGGCCACGCGCAGCAGCAGTTGGGTCGCGGCCTTGCTCATCGAGTAGGCCGCCATTCCCGTGCGATCGCGCAGGCTGGTGCGGATCTGGGGCACGTAGTACGCCGGCAGTGCGATGCCGGCGATCACGTAGACCACTTCCTCGACCCTCATGCCCGCAGCGCGCCCGTGCCGCTCTTGTAGACGAGCTGCAGGAACCTGTAGCCGACGAACTTGTCGTCGAAGGCGACTCGCACGCCACCCACGTCCTGCGGCGTGGCCATGGCCGCCATCAGGCCGCGGCGGGTGGGCTCCGGCGCTCGCTGCAGGGCCCGCGCCAGGACCGAGCCGTACATGTAGCCCTCGTAGGCCGTCAGCGAGTTGACGACACCGGGCCGGTGCCAGGCACTGGCCACCGACCTGAAGCCGCTGGCCAGCCCGGTGAGATCCGTGCGCGGCAAGGGAAACGCGGACATGAGGCCCAAGCCCGTCAGCGCCGCATCGGAGGCCTCGGCCAGGCGCCGGGTGGCGCAGAAGGACATGCAGAACACCGGATTGAGGAAACCCATGGTGCTGCGTGCGTACTGGGTGGCCCGCAGCATCGGCCCCTCTAGCACCAACAGCAGCAGCGCACCTGGCTTGAGCGCAGGGTCCACGGCCTTGGCGACCGCTTCGGTGACGTTGCCGCCGGCACGTTCTGCAGCCTGCTTGCTCACGATCGTCACCCCCAGGCCAGGGCTGACGAGTTCGACGTGCGCCATCGCGGCCCTGCCGAAGGCGTCGTCGCTGTACACAACCGCCAGGCGCGTCATGCTCGTGCCCGCGATAACCTTGACCATGGCGCTGAGCTCATCGGTGTAGGACGCGCGCAGGTGATAGACCCCGGGACTGCCGTCACGCAGCTCGGCCGCGCCAGAGCGGATGCCCACGATCGGCAGGGTTCCGCGCACGGCCAGCGGCACAGCGGCCTTGGCGTTGGGTGTGCCCACGATGCCTGTGCTGGCCACGAACGCCGCATCGCGGGCGAACGAGTCCACGATCAGCGCCGTCTTGTCCGGCTGAGCGTGGTCGTCGGCCCACACCGGCTCGATGGCCAGGCCCGTCCTGCCGGCGTTGGCGAAGGCCATCTCGTAGCCCGCTCGCAGGTCGTTGGCCACCTCGGACTGCACGCCCGTGAAGGGCAGCGGAATGCCCACGCGGATGCGGGTGTTCGCCTGCACGAGGCTCGATGCCGTGGCCAGCGACGCGCAGGCGGCCTGGATCAGCGTGCGGCGCTTCACGACACGATCTCCACCAGGTCGGCCGACGGGAGCTGGCTGCCGGCGGGGCACTTGGCCCGCTCGCGCAGAGTTTCCATGGCCTGAGCGATGGTCGAGCCGCGGCGGATCTCGCGCTTGAGGGCCAGGTTCAGCGCTTGCGAGTAGGAATGGCTGATCTCCGCACCGTCGATGCCGCAGAAGATCTGACGATGGGACGGCGAGTTGGCTGGCCAGCCGACCGGCTTGTTGTCAGGCGCGGCGTGCAGAAGCAAGGGTGCTGTCGCAGCGAGGACGGCTGCAACCAGGGCGTGTTGTCGCATGGTGGACTCCTTGAGGATGGGTGCTCGGGGGGCGAGTCCAGGGGCACACCCGGCTTCAGCCGCGGTGACACCCACGTGCGCTGCGGGCGGCCTACCGGCACGCCCAAGACGCACTTCCTAAGTCCATGTGAGCCGGCCGCGCTGCGCCATGCAGGTCGGACGGGAGGCTCGGCCCATCCAACGGCCCCCGGGCCGCTGCCCGGGTTCTTGCCCGAGCGACACCGCGCGGGTTCCCCACCTGATGCGGCGGGTCGCTGAGAAGGTTGCGGAGCGGCTAGCGCTGAGCAGTTCCGCTTGTTCGTGGTCCAGGCCGTCAGCGCAGTGCCAGGGCCGGCTGCGCGCTACCGGCGGCGCTTGCCGCCACGGTGCGAAGCAACTGACCCAGCCACTGAGAGGCAGCCGTCGCAAACGGCAGTCCTGTCGCGCGAGGACCGAGGTCGTGAGTTTGCAGGCCTGGCCAGCGATCCTGCATCACCTGCTCGAAGGTGGACAGCTCATCGATGAGGCCCAGTCGCACGGCGTCGGGTCCGCCCCAGACCTCTCCCGTGCCGATGTCAGTGCCGGCGGCGAGCTTGCCGGCTCGGCGCGCAGCCACCTCGGCCTGGAAGGTACGCGCCACCGCGCCGACGAGTTCATTGGCCTTGCGCTCGGCCTGTGGCGACATGGCGACGTAGGGATTCATCAGGGACTTGAGCTCCCCGGAGGTGTAGACGCGCTGCGATACGCCCTGGCGGCCGAGCGCCTCATGCGCATCCCACCCGGACAGGATCGCGCCCACCGAGCCCACCAGCGAGTAGCGCCCCGCATAGATGTGGTCGGCGTGGATGGCCACGAGGTAGGCAGCAGAGGCGCCCAGGTTGTTGATCACGGCGACCACGGGCTTGGGCTTGGACTTCCTCAAGCCTTGAAGGGCCGTGTAGATCCGCTCGGCCTCCAGAGGCGAGCCCCCCGGGCTGTCGATGGCCAAGACGACGGCCTGCGCGCTGTCAAGCTCGAACGCCTTGCGCAGCGCCGGGATCACCCGCTCGGCCGAGGCCGGCGATCCCTCCATCATCTCCCCTTCGAGTCGCACGACAGCGACGACCTTGCCGGTGGGTCCAAGGCGGAAGCCCGCCGACCAGGCGTAGAAGCCGACGTACAGGATCGCGGGCAGCGCGAACATCAGGAAGTACAGGAAGGCGCGAAGCGTGCGCGACCGACGTTCGGCCCGGCGATCGGCCAGCAGAGAGCCCAACGCGGCACGCATGACGAGGGACTCGTCGAGCGGGCCCACGGGGAGGCCCTCCAGGGATTCGACCGGCGCCGCCGCCACGGGCCGGCGCCAGAGGCTGCGAAGGAAGTTGGGGAGGGCAGACATCGTTGACATTTGTTACCTCTGGCGTTGCCGACGGCTAACCCTCAGAATGTCGTCCCCGAACGAAGATCGGGGACGTAGGAACTGTGTGCGGGTGTCGTGCCCGCGAAAGGAACAGCATGGACACCATCACTGCACTGCTCGGCGGCATCGGTCGCGGCTTGCGCTGGGTGTTCGACCTGGCGTCGATGGCGTTTGGTGTTGCTCCGACAAGCGCTCCTATCGCAAGTCTGGCTACCCCTGATGAGGCGTCTGCAGCTCGGCTGCACATGGCGGACGGAGCGCTCCGGCACGAGGACGACTGCGAGTTCAGTTCCATCTTCCGACGCGAGGTAGGGCTCGATCCGTTCTGATGGGCCGCTTTGCAGGCGAAGTCCGCGAGAATCATCGCTTAGCCCTCGGGGAGATCTGTCGGTCCGATCCGTCGGGTCTAGGTGCTTCGCCTTGGCCAGCTCCTGACCTCGCGGTCACCGCAGCCGTGGGCTGCTCGGTTGCGCGAGGAACAAGCGCAGGCCCCATGGGCAAATGAGGAATCTCCGCTCTCGGGGCCGCTTGGTGCGGAATCTGGACCGTTCCGGCGGCAGCAGCAAACGCGACCGCCTCCTTTTCCACTCTGGCCTTCTCCTCAGCACTTTCCTCGCCAAAAACAGGGGGAGATGAGCGCGTCGCGTTCAGCGCTTGATTGCCTTGGCGATCTCCCATTGGCGTGTGGAAGTCACTGACCTTCTCGGCCCGCTTGTCCAGCGTCACCTGGGCTTGACCGCGGCGCTGCGCCAGTTCCCGTTCTCGCTCCTCAACGGCTACCTGCGCCGCCGATTGCCCGGCAGCGACCGATTGCTTGATCGGCGCTCCTGTGACGGTTCCGTCCGGCTTGACTCCTAGGCGCGACTGGTCAGCGCGAACCCGGTTCTCGAAGACGTCACGTTGCGCATCCAGTGTCGATTCACCTACTTGCGGCTCCGCTCGCAAGTGAGCATCGCGCAGCCCGCCCTCCCCCGCTGCCGCCGCGGACTCAGCCTGCGGCAACAGCGTCGGTGCAAGAGCCTGCGCACCAAGGCCCGGGTCCCGAGGCATCCAGGAGTGCTTGCCGTCGTCGCCCCGCACAAGGTGGCCATCCATGACGAAGGACTTCACCACCTGCTCCCAGCGTCGCGGGTCAGCGATGCCATCGTGCACGCTCATGCCGAACTTGGCGCGGGCGTACTGCCCGAGAAGGTTCAGGTAGCTGGACGTCGACTCGCGGGAGAAACGGTCCGCCGCCTCAACCTTGGCGCTGAGCTGCTGGCTCCGGGCAAGCTCCGTCTGCTCGGACTGGCGAAGACTCTGCGCCTCCCGCGCAGAAGACTCGACGCGCTGCGTCGCATCTCGATTGCTACGGCGCGATTCTGCAAAGCCCTCGCCGGTGCGGTACTGATCGACCAGCTCTCGCTTACGTTGTGCCCCAAGGCGCTTGAGGTTGTCGACGCCAGCTGCAATGTCCGCGGTAAGCGTCTCTCCACTTTCAGACTTCCCGCTTGCTCCGATGAGTGGAATTGGGAGGCCGCTCATTCCAACCGAGATCGCTTTGGCAACGACGCTGGTGTCCTTGATGCCATGTGCCGTCGCAATCTTCTTCGCCTCCTCTTCGACATCGGTCGCTCCTACCCCATTGCTACCGACTTTCGACACGTCCCAGCCAAGCGTTCGCGAGTGCGCGGCGCTATTGCTCTGCGCAACCCCCAGCGCAGTTGTGTATGCAACATCCATGGCCTGGTCCGCCGCTCGGCCATAACGGTGAGCCTGCTGCATAGAGACGCTGGCCTCGGCCGCCATGCCGCGCGTGATTGCCGCCGTCTGGGACAGCGTGACGGGCGCGACTTCGCTGCGAGCCTGGTCCAGCCGCAGACCAGTGAGTCCGTTCTCGAACGAGACCCCGCCCAGTGACTCCTGTCGAACCATCGCCGGGTCGGACTTGTAGGCTGCAAGCTGCTGCTGATCCAGCGTCACATTGCCGGCCTGCAGGTTGCCCTTGGTGGCCTGGCTGGCCTCACTCTGCGCAGCCCTTTGCCCGCTGGAGGCGGCGCCGGTGATGGCCAGCATCTTGTCGAACCCGAAGAGCACCGCCGCAGCGATCACGGGAACGAACGTCACCATCCACGCGGACGTGGCCAGCGTGGACACCGAGGCCGAGAAGATGGGTGTGGCCGTGCCCAGCGTCAGCCCGGTCCCGCCGCCCGCCAGATAGCCCGCCCCCGCCAGCGTCTTGGCCGCCTCCAGCGTCTGCAGGTAGTTGACGATCGCGAACATCGGCGGCCAGAGCTCGACCCAGAGCAGCACATAGACGTAGCTCTTGAACAGCGCAGCCAGCGCCTTGCCTTCGGAGGCCACCATCAGGATGCAGAGGACGGGGAACACCGCAAAGAGGATGCCCTCCGTGATGTTGCGGATGATGGGCAGCGCCTCCTCCGCGATCCGACCCTGAACCATGTTGCCGGCGTTCATCTGCTGCACGGCCTGGGTCTGCATGCTGGAGAACATCATCGTGGCCGGGTCGTTCAGCGACGCGCCGTAGATCGCCGAGGCCTCCGCCGTGGCATTGATGAGGATGTTCTGCTGCATGATCTGCGACGCTGTCGCGGCTGCAGCGCCGAGCGCAGCCTTGGTGTAGATCGCGCTGATCGAGCCCTCCAGCTTGGCGATGGCCTGCGCCTGGTTGACGCCGTACAGGGTAGGCAGCGTCTGCTGGGCGGCCCGTCGCACCGCTTCGGCGCCGGCCGCATTCAGACTCGGCAGCAGCCGCGCCCAGACCACGTCGCAGGTGGCACTGACCAGGAGGAAGCCATTCGCCGGGTTGTGATAGGTCGAACTCAACGCCGGGTTGTTCATGCCCCCGAAAGTCGTGGCCAGGTCGGCGGAGTACTCCATGGCGTTGGCCGACGCGGCGCGACCCTGCTCCGGGAAGATGCAGTTCCGGATGTACTGGACCAGGTCCGACTTGGCGTACACCGACAGCGGCTCGGCCTCGCGCGACTTCTGCACCAGCCGGCTGCCGAACATCATCCCGTGCTCCAGGTAGCTCAGCTCCGCGGGCAGCGCTCTGCTGGCAGCAGGGATCGTCTGAAACGCCGTCTCGAAGAGCTCGGTGAGCGTGGCGCCGATGCTGGACTTGACGCTGGCCAGCAAAGCCAGCGACCAGGGCACGTTGGCCACCACCACCGGCGCCTGCTGCCCGAGCTTGTCGACGATCGTCACCTGGGTCTTGGGCACCAGCATGACGCCGCTGATGACCGTCACGGACAGGAACCAGGACCAGCTTTTTCCGAGATTGCCCGGGAAGGCGGCGAGCGTGGCCACCACGGCGAAGCCGATCAGCACGGCCACGCGGATCATGCTGCTGAAGTCGGCGCTGTTCATGATCATGGCCACGGCATTGAAGATGCCGTGCAGCGCGTCGACGTTGCCGTAGGCGTAGATGTTCATAGGCGGCCCGGGCAGGAGGGGTCAGCGGTCGAGCGCACTCAGCCGCGGCCGCCGCGCAGCAGGTTGCTGATGTCCTGCATGTTGCGGATCGACGTCGGCATGGACAGGCGCATGTCGCGCTCGATAGCCTGCAGGTCGTCGATGAGCGAGCGTGCCTCGCGCACGCGGGCCAGCGCCTTCGAGTGCTCGCGGTCAATCTCCTCCATGAGGCGGTTGACGTTGGCGATCATGGCGTCGCGCTGGGTCTGCTCCACGCGGTTCTGCACCGCGGCCATGGACACGTACAGACGCGCATCCCTCAGCGCGACCCTCATGAAGGTGTAGGCGTAGTCGTAGGCCACGACATTCGCGTAGCGGTCGATCAGGATGTCGACGAGGTCCTGCGCGCCCGAGGCCGAATCCTTGGAGTAGCCCGCGGCCATCAGCCGGTAGACCGGAACGCGCGTCATGTTCACGAACTGGATCTCGTTGGCTGCCAGGGCCTGCCGATTGATCAGGCGATCACGGATGCTCTCCAGCATCTGCCTGGCCAACACCGGGAAGGGCGTGATCGTCTTGTCGATCAACTGCGGCGCCATGCAGTCCGCGTCCGGGCAGGAGATCCAGTTCTTCACGACCACCTGACTGGCGTTGGCCCCGGCCTGGTGGCCGTGGAGCATGGTCGCCAGGGAGTCCACGGCAGGCTCGTAGGGCTGTGGCGTCTTGGGCTTCTCTCCGTTGTTCGCGGGCTTGTAGATCAGCACGGTGCCGGCGATGTTCATGAACACCTCCTTCTCCTGCCGGTTCAACGTTGATCCGCTCAAGGCCTGCCAGATGAGGTTGATGTCGCGGTCCGCCATTGCAGCGACGTTGGGATCGTTGCTGGCCTTGGCTGCCGCATTGGTGGCTTCTGCGCCACCAGGCACCTTGCAGCGTGCCTGCGCCTTCGGCAGGTCGTCGCCGAACACCGCCATCGCTGAGCGCACACAGCTGTTCTGCGCTGTCATGCCGGTTGCCGCGGAAGTCTGTTCCATCAACGCCTCGGCCATGGCGCAGGCGTTGTTGGAGTACTGGCTGACCGATTCCAGCGTCTTCTGCAGGTCACCGATCACGCTCTCGATGAGCGGGTTGATCGACTTCAGTGCTGCCTTGAACAGCAGCCCCGAGAAGGACTGCGCCACGGCCTCCAGCATCTCTTTGAACTTGTCGCTGCTGATGTGCGAGAAGCTGCCCATGAACAGATCAACGCCACCGCAGCCCGCCGTGATGTGCGGCAGCTGGAAGGAGTAGAGCTGGTAGGTTCGAGCCGGGAACCTCAGTTGCATCTCGCCGCCGGTGTAGATGTTCTGGGTCTGCGCCCGGTAGGCGCCGGGCCCGGTGACGTTGGCCAGCGCACCGTTGCCGAACATGCTGGCCATCTGCTGGCTCAGATCGGCGGCAGATGCTGCCTGCAGGGCATGCAGCGACAGGATCACGAGGACCGCGACCGCGCGTTGGAGCAGCGTGGGACGGCGGCAGGAGAGGCGTTGAGTTGTCATGACGGGGCTCCTGTTTCTGGGTCGGTGTGCCTGATCCGGATCAAGGCCGCTGGCCCGTGAAGAACTGCGACGCTGCGTTAGCAGGCAACGAACTTGCAGCGGTGCCTGACGCATCGGCGCCCACCAGCGCTGCCGTGACGTTGCGGCCAGCGCGGCCACCGGCGCCATCGCGCAGCCGCACCACGGAGGCGACCCGATCGGCCATCTCATCCATCGTCATGGCGCCGAAGCCGATCGGCACGACCTCGCGCGTGGAGGGCCTGGCCAGCACCACGGCCGGCACGGAGAAGTGCTCTGGCGGCACGCCGATCGACTCGGCCACGCGCTCGGCCAGGCCGTTGTTGAGGACGGCGTTGGGGAAGTCCGGGAGTGCGCCGCCGTCCATGGTCACGGCGTAGACCGTGAAGCCGTACTTCTCCTGGAACTGACGCAGCATCGGTCCCTGGAGGTGGCAGTAGGCGCAGTTCCTCCGGAAGAAGAAGTACAGGCCGTGGGTCTGCGCCAGATCTCGCAGCAGCTGGTCGCGGTCCTGCATCTTGATGCTGTCGAAGGCCCGCTGCGCCACCGGCAACGTGGGGCGACCGTCGCCACTGGCCGCCTTGTCGATCCAAGGCATGCGCAGCGCCAGTGCCTGGCCGACATCGGCCAGCAGCGAGGCCTTGCGACGCGCTTCCGTGTGGAGTTCGAGGTAGCGCCGGACGTTGGCTTCCGTCGGGTTCTGGGTGGCCACATTGAGCGCCCGCTCCATGCGCGCCTTGAAGTCCGCCAGTGCTGCGAGGTCGCGCTCGTCCGCGCTCAGCGGCGCCTGCGCCGCCGTCGGGCGAACTTCGTTCGGCTTCGGCTTGGCCTCCGGAACTGGGTCGATCTGCCAGAACCAGCCCTCACGTGCGCGACGCCAGTAGGGAGTCTCTGGCGAGGCCTCACCCTCCGCCGCCGCAGCCGTGGCAGCGGCCTGTGTCTGGGCGCTGGCCACCACCGGCCACATCATCGACATGACAGACACGACCGACCAGGCCACCAGGCACGACTGGGCAGCCAGCGCCGCCGCAACCGGGTTCAAGCGAATGCGTGGAGACTGCATCAGCACTTTCCTTGGCCGTAGTAGCAGACCGGCTGCTGCGCCGCAGCGCCTCCGCTCGTGGCAGCCTGGTCCAGGGGAGTGGCTCGGATGGAGGCGTAGAACTCGCTCAGGTCGAAGCGCGACCAGTCCAGTGCCGCGAGCTCGTCGGGCGTGAAGCCCGTGCAGCTCGGGGCCTTGGGGTCACCCCAAGCCCGGGCGATCTGTGCCCTCCCCTGCTCCTGCACCAGTCGCGCCAGGAGCGAGCTGAAGCAGCAGGAGGTCCGCGTCTTCTCCACGCAGATGCCCAGAACGGTGCGGTTGGAGCAGTACTCGCCGACCTCATGGCAGCGGCCCTGCCGCTTCATGTTGAAGGTGTCCTTCTCCTCGGCGCTGCAGCGCTCGATCAGCGCGGCGTCGGTACAGCAGTTGTCGATGCCCAGGTTGCCGATGTGGCAGCGTCGGTCCTGCCCCTTGAAGATCTGGATCACCTGGCCACTGGAGTCCAAGTCCAGGCCCGCCTGGGTGTGGGCCTCCAGTTGGCTGACGGCCTGTGCGAAGCTGCCGTTGGGCACCTTGGCGGTATCCCAGCACGACCCGTCGGCGCAGAACGCAGCGCCGCCACAGTTCAGCGCCGGAGCGAACACGGCCTCCGCGGTCTTGCAGTCGAAGGCCAGTCGAGCCTCCAGGCAATGCCCGTTGGCATCGGTCAGCGCGCAGGCTGATGTACCGGCACTCGTACAGCCCTGCAGCGCGGCAGCGGCACAGGTGGACGTGTTGGCGATCTGTGTGCACGCGAAAGCGTTCGAGTAGGACCAGCACTCGCGCGCCACGGCAACCCCGTCGATCACTTTGGTCGACGGGCCGTCCGTGCACACGCTGCTCGTGCGAACGCACTGCGAAGCGCCCAGCACGCCCAGGCTCGGCATCACCGGATCGGCCGGGACCGTCAGGCCGTCACGCTGCAGCAGCGGCGTCCTGGCCTCCTGATCAGTGCAGCCGTTGAGCCAGGTGTCGCCCGAGGCCGGGATGATGCGTGGTTGCTCGAACGCAATGTCTGCGCTGTAGTGCTCGCCGGGGCCCCACTGCCAGCCGACCACCTGAGCCGGCGCAGAAACCGCCCAGTACATGAAGTTGCCCTGGTAGTCGGCCCACGCACCAAGCGCGCCGCCGGCTGCTTCTTCGCTCGGGAAGGGCGCAAAACACGAGGCTGCAGCGTTCGGCATTTCTCCCTGGAAGGCGATGAGGTCGCCGCGCACGGTTCCCTGCGCGCATCCGAGGGCGGGCTCGATCGCCGGTGCAGCCACGAAATGCACGTTCAGGCTGCATTGGCCGTTGACGCACCCGGCACCTTCCCAGGCCACTTCGACCGGGAAACACCCGCCGTGCCAGTGCGGCTGAAGACCGCCGACGACTTTCGGTGCAGCGCCGGGCTGAGGTGGGCTCAGGTCCAGCCGCACCGTCAGCGGGCCGGAGCAGCTGCCGTGGCCACCCCAGGCATTGAAGGTGAAGGGGATGGTGCCGTCGGCACCCGGGTCGCAGAAGGCGTCCACGGACATCATGCCCGCGATGCCCACCGAAGCCAGCTTGGCGCCTCGCTGACAGGACAGCTTTTGAACCGGCTGGCTCGTCAGGGTCTTGTTGCAGAACTCGGTCCCCCAGGCAGCCGTCTGCAGGCTGCAGGTTCGGCGCTCGAAGGTGGCGGGGCTGACCATGGCACCACCGACCGAGCACGCGTTGTAGGTGCTGGCGATGTCGCCGAGGACAGATGTGGGGTTCCTGGCAGCGGCCTGGCCAGCAGCAAGCGCAGGGCTGGCTGCCGTGAGGCCTTGCGTCGGCCGCGGCGTGGCGCTCACTCGGGCGGCCACACACACGGCCTGCTTGGGGTCGGCCGCACAAGCGGCCTGCAGCGCGGCTGTCGGCGTCACCGTGTCCTGCCTGCCGTAGATCTGCTTCTCCGCGGGATCGCGGGTGTAGCCAGGTACGGTCCTGGAGACGACTCCTTCGGCCGCGCCGTCGCGTACGCTCGTTGCATCCGACGCGGCGCGCGCTGCGCCGATGGCCTTGGCCGCGTCGAAGGCTCTCTGCGCGTTGTTCTGCTGCGCGTCCGCTGGCTCGGCTCGCAAGAGGATCGTCAGCAGCGCCAGCGGCAGAGCGACCGCCGCGAGCCAGGTCGAGGGCATCTTCATCGCGTTGCTCCGCGCAGCCGTGAGGAAAGCGCCCTTGCTGTCCCGGCAAGCTCAGGGTCGCCCTCGGCGATAGCGCCCAAGGCGTGCGCGATGCTCACGTCGCCCTGCAGCTTGGCGAAGGCCGCCGGCTGACACCTGACGTCGCTGCAGCCGACGGGTACGGGCCTGGCCGGATCGATGAGCACGAAGCTGGGCACGGCTGCGACCTCGAAGCGCTGGAACAGCACCGGGTCGATCTGCCAGGCCGGGCCGTCGCGCCCCACGAGCTCACTCACTGCCGCCGCAGTGCGCGTCAGCGAGCGGTCCTTGACGCCACGCAGCACCAGAACCGCACGCACGCGCCGGGCCTCCTCGACCAGCCGCTCAAGGCTGGCCCTGGGCATGCCCAGACTCACGAAGACCAAGAGGCCCGACGCCTCTCGCGCCGGGGTCTCGCCGTCGGGCCCTCGCCGCACCCGCTCGTACTGTTCGGCCAGGCCCCGAAGGTCAGGCGCAGACTGCCGGTGGCGGTCCAGGGCGGCCTGGGGCACACGCACGAGAGGCTGCGTTCCTCCTTCCTGCGCCGCCCTACCGACCTCGGCCGCCATGTCGGCGGCAGAAGGCACGAGCTTGCGCGCAGCGTCGAGGTCGGCTCTGCTCGGCATGCGGGTCGGCACCGGGGCGGACGCCGGTACGGCCGGGGCTGCGCTCTGTGCTTCGGCGGAGGAGGCGACGCCGGCGGCAGCGAGCAGGCCCACAAGGGCTGCCCAGCTGAGATGGAGGAAGCGGCTCATCGGGCGACTGGCCTCAGTACGACACGCAGCAGTTGCGCTTGCGGAAGACCTGGTAGCTGAAGTCCTCCCCCTTGATCGGGTACTCGCGGCCCATGCCCCAGATCTGCGTGGTGCGGCCCAGCGGCTGGCAGCAGCGATTGGCCCCTGAGCCGTCCGTCCCCGCCGTCATCGGGACCGGGTACAGCATCTGGACCTTGTAGGCCCGCTTGTCCATCATCGGACTCGGATGGCCATGGCACATCGCAGATGAGCCGTGCCACTGCCAAGCGATGCCCAGGCGGTGCATCTTGGCCAGCAGCCGGTGGTTCAGGAGCGAGCTGGCCTGCACGCCACCGATGTGGACGGGCACGTTGCCGTTCATGGGGTAGACGGGGCCGTTGCAGCCCGAGCACCAGAACATCTCCTTGATGCCGAAGCCGATGCTGGCGGCCACGCAGTCGACCGAGCAGGCCGCCTGGGCGAGCAGGTTGGCGAACAAGGGGGCCTCTGGCTCGAAGATCGCCGCGGCCTCGTCGCTGTGCCAGGTGAAGTCGTACTCGGACATGTACGCCAGGTCCAGCGATCCGCTCTCCAGGCACTGCTGGTCCAGCAAGGCATTGAGGTAGAAGAGCACCGGGTTCACGTACAGGTGGCTCTGGTAGAAGCTGTCGCGGGAGACCTTGGTCTTGGTCGTCGGCGACTGGCCACCGTTCGGCTTGTAGAGGTCACCGCCGTTGATGTAGAGCCCGCCCAGCGACGGGAAGCAGAACGGCGTGCGCGTGTGCTCGATGATCCGTGCCGGCTCCCAGAAACCCACCTCCAGCCCGATGCGCACAAAGGGCGGCAGCGGGATCGGGCAGGTGCAGATGGGAGAGGGCGGGTTCTCGATGTCTTCCTGCCCGAAGCTCGCCCCGATGGCACCGATGCTGATCGGAAAGATGCACTGCCAGCAGATGTCGGTGATCGGGTTCGGCCATTCCCCAAAGCACGTGGCCGCGCCGACGGCGGCGCCGCCACCGGTCACCGCAGCCTTCGCAGCGCCGCTGCCGAACTGGGTCAACCCGATGAAGACCAACACGCGCACGGCTGCGCACAGGCTGGCACGCACGCGGGCCCACGCAGCCACCGAGGTGGACAGGAAGCTCATGGCGCGGGAACCTCCTCCACCAGCAGCAAGCGCCCGTCTTGGCGAACCCGGGCGGGCACCACAGTCAAACCCAGTCGCTGGACGGTCCGGCCTCCCTGGTCGAAATAGACCGGACGCTTCCATTCGGCGGCCAGCGCGAGAGGCGTACCGCCCACCAGGATGAGCGTGAGCGGCCGGCGAACGCGATCGGCCTCAGCGCGGGCGATCTCCGCCCTCGCCAGTGCGACCTGCTTGGGATCCCGGCCATCGAAGAGGAAGAGCACCGAGCGCAGCGACACGACGTCCAGTGGATTGGCCACCGTGCCGGCCGGCACGATCACCCTGCCCTTGTCGTCGAGGACCGGCTCGTCGAACTTCACCGAGGGGTCGAAGTGCCAGGCCCTTGCCACCTGGGCGCTGCGCAACCCGCTCACGGGCTGCGGAGTCTGGATGCTGGCCTGAACCTGGCGCTGGCCGGCCTCGCGCAGCCTGCCGAGCTCGCCGCTGACCTGCTTGGCGCGCAGTTCCTGCTCGATCTGCTCCAGCATGTCCGGCTCGGCCACCGGGTACACCGGGCCGATCGTGCCCAGATCCCTGGCCACGGATGCCTCGATGGGCACCAGGGCAAAGGCCAGCGATACCAACCCAAACCACCCGCAGCGGAGGAACAGGCTCGCGTTCACCACAGCCGCACCGCCTTGCCGACCATCGTATGGACCGGCACCAGTCCCATCACAGCGTAGCGCGAGTCCAAGGCGTCGACGTGGGGCGCCCAGACGTAGACGTAGCCGGGCGGAATGACTTGCGGCGCGATCGGCGTCAGAGGCACGCCATTGCGCGTCGCCGGCTTGCAGCGGCCCATGTCCAGGCGACCGCGCCGCGTGCTGAGAAACACATGATCGCCCTCGACCTCGATGCGATCGCCTTGCACGCCGATGAGGTACTTGATGAAACCCTCGTTCGGGCGCGGACCATCCAGCCGGACCTGCATCCCGAACGAACGCTGCAGCCGGCTGATCGCCGTCTCGGGGAAGTAGCGTTCGATCTGGCCACCGCTGTAGCCAAAGACCACCAACTCGCCGGGCTGTGCGCGCACGCCCTTGAGCACGAGAGCCATGCTGGTGTGAACACTGTCGGTGGCCACCCATGCGATGCCGACGAACTGCAGCAGGATCGCCAGCCACAGCAGGATCAGTGCGTCGCGCGGCAGCGTGCGCCGGATGACCGGCCAACGCTGCACGAGACGGCGTTTCAGGCGCAGCCACAGCCGTGCGACCAGGCCAGGTCGCTCGGTCGCCGGCGCTGCCCGATCCCCAGGGTGTTGCCCTGCAGGAAGTCCAGCCGGATGACCAGCTGGGGGCGCCATCGACTCACTGCTCATCGCCTGGCCCCCTCACGCAGATCCAGGCCCAGACGCCGTGCGACCTCCGTCGTGTAGTCGGGCACAGTGCTGTCGGCACCCACGACCGTGGCCATGGCCACGATCGCGCAGCGACACTGGCTGGACATGTCGGTGAGCACCGCCTGCAATGCCGGGCCGAAGTTCGCCGGACCCAAGCCTGAGCCAAGCGCACCCGGTGCACCCTGGGCTGACGTAGCCGTCCCTGAATCCGGCCCCCTCCCCTCGACTCCTTCTCGCCCCTCGCGCGAGTCCTGGGCCAGCGCCCTCACCTTGAGCTGCCTCTCGGCCGCGGCATACAGCCTTGCGATGTCGATCAGGGCCAGGCGAGGCGTTCGCGGCTGCCTGATGGTGAGGTCGTACAGCCCCAAGCCCAGCGCCGTGATGCAAAGCGCGACCAGCGCCGCCACGAGCTGGCTGGGCCTGCTGCCCACTGGCGCGTTCGTGTGCCCCGATGCCGGCTCGCTCACGACGCCTCCCGGATGCCGCGCTGCGCCAGCACGGCGTCGATGGCCTCGGTCACCGTGGCGCCGCGCTCGATCTCCTCGTCCAGCGGTCCGTTGTCCTCCGCCCGGTTGCTGAACAGCAGCAGCGTGCTCGGGTTCAGCACCAATCGGACCACGCCCCGGAACAGACCCGAATGCACGTACCACTCGCGGAAGTTGCCGCTGCTGGTGGCGATGGAGGACAGCAGGCGGCGCAGGCCTTCGTCCAGCCGGATGGCGTTGCCCTGGGCGATGGCCTCGATCGAGTTCTCGGACTGCTTGCCCATGAGGATGAACTCGCTCTGGTTCCAGATCGAGGCGCCGTAGGGCGAGGTGAAGTAGTGCGCGACGTCCTGCGTTGCCGTGATCGCCGAGCCGTTGTACTTGCGCACCCGCAGGTACAGCTTCTCCAGGAACTCGGCCAGTACGCGGTCGTCGGCGCCGTTGCCGGCCAACGCCTCCTTGGCTTCGTCCATGATGAAGACCTTCTGCCGGCGCCGCTCCTCCAGCATCTCCTGGGTCACGCGGTACAGCAGGATCATCTGCACCACCGAGCGCAGGTGCGGGTTGCTCGACAGCTCCTGCATCTCGAAGACGATGAAGTCGTTGTCAAAGTCCAGCGTTGCCGGGCCCTCGAAGTAGCTGGCGTAGGGGCCCCCTTCCGAGAACGGCGCCAGCATGTCGGCCATGTCCAGGTAGCGCTGGTCGACGGGTCGGTCTTCGTACAGGCGCCCCTGTCTGTAGCGGCGCATGACGTCGGTCACCGTCATCGCACCGCCCTTGAGCTGGAACTCCTCCTTGATCACGGTGGCCAGCGTGGCGTAGATCGCCGGGTCCAGCGTCTCGTGGGGGCTGGCCATCTTGGCCAGCAGCGGCTGCAGCAGCGCCACGTCATCGTCGATGCCGCCGCAGAGCTCACCGTCGATGAGGCGCGCCGCGGAGACGAACGAGAAGGGGTTCACGCACAGCCTGGCCTCGTGCGTGAATCGGACGAACTGGCCGCCCATGCGATCCGTCATGCGCTCGAAGCTGCGCCCGGCCTCGAATACCCGCACCAGTGCGCCGCGCGAGGCGTAGGCTGCCGCGATCTCCTGCAGCAAGGTGGACTTCCCCGCGCCGACGCCTCCGACGATGGCGACGTTCTTGCCGCCGTTGCGGTTGTCGAAGAAGTCCAGCGTGGTCAGCTGCCCGCGCCGGCCGATGAAGACCATGGTCGGCGTTCCCGTGCCCTTCCCCTCAGCCACCATTGGCGCCAGGTGGATGGTGTTGCCGGACGTGCGCAGCTCCAGCCTCTTGAGGCGCTGCAGATCCGCAGCGAAGGGCTTGGACAGGCCCATCGGAAGCGACTGCATCAAGGCAGCGCGGTGGATGTAGCCGTCGACCACGAGCTCGAAGCCGCGCGCGCGCCAGATGTCGCGGATCGCGCTCTCGGCCTTGGCCGCCACACCGGGACGGGCGAAGAGGATGATCTGGTGGTACGACCACACCAGCTTGCCGCCGCCTGCGAGGGCCTTGAGGGCGTTGTTCCAGTCCTGGTTGCGGTCGGCCATCCCGGGGCTGTACTTGGCGATGTCGCCGCTGGCGTTGCGCTCCGCCTGCGCCTTGTCCGCCACCGCGGCAGAGCTCATGGCGTCCTGGTCCGGCACGGTCACGCCCATGGTGACGAGGAACGGACAAGGCAGCTGCAGGCTGTCCTGGTACATGTCGCCCACCAGGGCGGACATGCCCCACAGCGCGAAGGTCTTGGGCGTGCGCTGTACCGACAGCAGCCGCAGCTCAACGCGCTCATCCTCGGCGCCACCCAGTCGCTCCATCACCACCTTGGTTGGATCACTCCAGTCGGCCGTGGTGTCGCGGTCGATGATCTGCTCGGCCACGCTGCGGTGCTCGGAGTAGCTGCTCGGATCGGTGCGTGTGCCGCAAAGGCGCGACGGGTTCAGCCACTCGCCGACCAGCTCGATCAGGCGCGAAGCATCCACGACCTGGCTCGGGAACTGCGCGGCCAGCAGCGTGCTGCGCATCCCGTCGCGGATGTCGAGCAACTGGTCCAGGCGTTGAAGATCCCGGATGTGCCCCGGCAGCGTCACCGAGATGAAGATCTGGAAGTCACGAACGAGAAACGCGACGTCGTTGGCCAGTGGTTCGCGCGAGCCGCGCAACAGGTGCGCGAACCGGCGCCGCGCCATCGTTCGATGGACGTTGCTGTTGCGCGCAGGCCGGCCTCCACGCAGCTCGGCCTGAGCCAGCGCGTCGGGATCAGCCTGCCTGAGCTCCGCGTACTCGCGCAGCAGCGGCCTGACGTTGGGCGACGCCCACAGGTGGATCTGCATGGTCGCGTCGGTCGGCAGCCGCGCGTACAGGCCCTTCAGGCGGTCGGCCGTGTCCTGGTTGGCCCCGGTCTGCGGCGTCACCTCCAGCACGAAGCCCAGGGAGTCGCGGTTGATGAAGACCTGGTCACTCTGGCGGTAGGCGCTATAGGGCAGCCAGCCGGCCAGGCGGGCGCCTTCCTCCGTGAGATCCACGGCCTGGGCACTCGCAGCGGGCATCTCTGGGGTAAAGAGCGCCTTGACCCCCTTGAGGAGATCGGCAATCACTGCGCAGCACCCTGTCGCTCTGCGTTGCTCTGCTGGCCCGCCTGGGTCTGCGGGCCTGCGGTGCCACGCTCAGCCGCCCGTCGGATCGCCTCGCTCAGCTCCGGCGGCAGCGAGGGGCGGCCAGGCGGCGGGGCAGTGCCCGCCACCGTGCTGGGCGAGGATGCCGCCGCCGCAGGACCGGCTGGCGCACCGCTGGTGCCCCCTGCGTCGGCTGGACGTGCGGACACCGCCGGCCCGGTCACACCGATCGGCCGCGGCGTCACGGTGGCGGTGACGCCGGGTGCGAACTCGCGTCGGATCTGCGCGCGGTTGTGTTCGATCAGCCAGCGGCCGGAATCGACCTGCATGTAGACGTAGGTCTGGTCGTTGAGGTCGCCGTCAGCGTCCTCCCAAGGCGCGATCCATACCCGCACGACCGTGGGCTCGGAGCGCAAGGCTCCGAAGCCCGCAGGGCCGATCCGAGCTGCAGTCGTCTGCAGCTCTGGCTTGCGCAGCGGCGCCGCACCGGCGTTGGCGGTAGCGGTGATGGATGCGGGCTTGCCGGCTTCACCGGTCGCCGTCGTCTCGGCGGTGCGTGCAGGGCGCTGCGAAGGCAGGTTGCCCGCCCTCTCGTTGTAGTGGACACCGGAGATGCTCTGGCAGGGGATGCCTTCCGGCGCCTTGCAGGCGAATTCGGAGCCACCGAGGCCGGACAGACCTGAGCAGCCCGTCAGAAACACGGCCGCAGCGCACAAACCGGCAAAAGCCAGCCGCCGACGAACGGACGCGACGGCAGGGATCGGGGTAAGGGTCATCGGTGAGCTCCAGAGGGCGGTCGCGAGATCGGTTGCGAAAGCGGCTGCAAGGTGACGCTGGCGGGAGGTGTGACCATCACGGGGGAATCGGCACGGCCAAGCCATCAGGGCTCAACTAGCGCGGCGCGGTGCGCACGACAACGCCGCCGTCGTCCTGCCGCGCCACGGTGGCAGCACTGCCCAGCCAGGACGCGAGTTGAGCGGCGGACATCGCACCAGAGTTCTTGCGCCCGTCCTCGCTCACGAGCGTGGGCGTGCCCGTGATGTCGAGCGACTTGGCAAGCGCTTCGACCGGTTCAGGCGCATAGGCGCACCCAGGCGACGGCAGCGCCGGTTGCAGCGACTGGCGCATCCAGGCGCCCCAGGCAGCCGCAGGGTCGGCTGAGCAGCCGATCGCCGTGGCCAGCCTCCGTGACTCCGGACCGAGGATCGGCAGCACGAAGGTGTAAATCGTGACGTCATCCACACCGGCCAGCACCTGCTCCTGCTGCTTGCAGAAACCGCACTGCGGATCGGCGAAGACATAGAGCGCGCGGGTGCCCCGACCACGGACGTGGCGCACGGCCAGGGACTTGTCCAGTGCGCGGGTATCGACCTTGTCCAGCAGGGCCATGCGATCGGCGGTGATGTCGCGCCTGGCCTGCATGTCCCAGATGTGGCCGAAGATTGCGAAGCGGCCCGTCGGGTCCATGTAGGCCACGTTGCGCCCCATGACCACCTCATACAGGCCCGGAACCGGCGATGGCTGCACGCCGTCGATGCGGGTGCCCGGGTTCTGCGCGCGCAGCGCTGCAGCGACGGCCGCAAGGCTGGGCGCGGCCTGGGATGCCATCGGGGATGACGACTGCGGCGGCGGCTTGGACGTGGTCTCGGCGGCAGAGGTCACCTGGACCAGCAACAGGGCGGCAGCGACGAGCCCGGTGGCCAGCGCGAGGCCGCGCAGCGGCCATGGGGATGCGGACGAGTGGAGATCCACGTCCTGGTTCAGGGCACGGGAGATGAAGGTCATGGTGGACTTCTTTGAGGGGGACTGGAGGGCGGCCGCAGTGGTGCTTCGCATGTAGATCTCACTCGGTCGAGTCGACGTCGGCGGCAACGCCGTGGCGAGCCGCGCTCAGCAGTGCGGCACGGCGCCGATCTGCTGTGTGCGGCTGCGAGTCCCTCTGGTACTGCCCACTTGAACCGGGCTGCCCATACGAGGCACTTGACCCCGCACCGGCCAGCGGAGCATCCACGGCAATGCCCTGCTGCAGGACGACATCGACGATGCGTCCGGGCAGCACCTCGACCACGGGAAAGGTCCGCTCGGCCAGGTTGATGTAGTACTGGGCCAGCCGATCCAGGGCACGACCGACACCTGTACCGAGTCCCTGACGAAGGATGCTGTTGGTGTCGCTGGGCGTCGTCGAGACCGTGCCGAGCGCCGTCGTGGTGGTCGTCTGGCTGGCCTGTGCAACGCCCTGGCCGATACCCGCCGCGATGCCTGACAGCAGCGCATTGCCGAGGATCGCTCCCTGTTTGGTGACGAGCTTGCCCATCACCCCGTTCATCCCGTCTTCGCCGAACACGCTGCCCTTGATGGGCAGCTCCAGCACCTGCCCGTCGTGCAGCACGCAGGACAGCAGCGTGGCGCGGATGTAGGCGCGCTCTGATGAGTGGTCGCCGTAGCCCTCCCCGATCACGAGGCAGTCCTTGACCTGAGCACGGTAGCCGTTGGGCAGCACCGAGAGATCGGCCAGTCGCAGCAGCACCGGCACGGGGTTGTTCTGCGCTTGACCGCCCGTGGGCGCGGCCAGGCCGCCCAGCAGGACGGCGCGCGTGAAGCCCACCGGCAGGAAGTTCTTGAGGGTCCTGGCGGGCTTGGCATTTCCGGACGCCGCGGCCGCAGGTGCCGCTGCCTCGCGCGACAAGGCCACGCGCATCAACGCCGGCTGCGGCAGCGCAGCGGCTGCCACCGCGCCCTGTGCGTCGGATCTGGCCTGGCCCATGGGGGCACCCGGCGGATACGCCGCCGCAGCCAGCGCGCGAGCCTGGGGTGTGGGGAGCTTGTCAGGCTGCTGCACCGGGAAACTCAGCGGTGCATTGGCGGCCGTTGGGCCCGCCGAACCGGCACCAGGGTCCGGCGGCTGTACCACGTCGGCCTTGACGCGGCCTGCCGCGCGCGCCGCGGTATCCGCGTCCATGGGCGGCAGCAGCGGCGGCAGCGTGGAGCCCGGCGGCTGTGCGGGCGTGGTGTTCAGGTAGCCGCGCTCGCGCAGCGCCTGCAGTTCGGCGGCGACCTGCTCGCGCGTCGTCTTCAGGTCGCCGGCGAGCTGCACGATCTGGTCGTCGCGCTGCTTGAGCTGGTCCCTCAGCTGCGCCAGCTCCTTGCCTGCGCTGCCCATCCAGGCATCCTTGGCGTCGAGCTGGGCGCCAGGCGCCCCGGCGATGGGGCGCGCCTTGGGCAGTTCCTTGGGCGGGAGGTTCGGTGTGTCCGGTCCGCCGATCATGCCGGAGACGACCAGCGCAACGAGCAGCATCGCCGTGCCGCCCAACACCATGTTGGCGTACTGGCGTTGCTTGGGCGACAGGCGCGAGTAGCCGGGAAGCTGAAAACGCATGGCCATGGCTTCAGTCCTGCGAGTCGGCCTGGCGGACGATCCACACCTTGGTGGTGGCCGCGGGCTTGAGCTGAAGTTCGCGCAGTGCCACCGACACCACGCCTGGCCGGTACAGCTCGCGCTCGTCGATGACCATCGGCTCGGCGCTGACGTTGGTCAGTTCGTAGACCTCCCCGACCAGCCCCGGCACCTCATAGCGCGCCAGCAACACGAAGCGGGCTTCCTTCCACAGCGCCACCTCCTGTCCCTGCCCGGGCAGGCGCTGCACAGGCACCTCGCCAGCCATCCCCGGCGAGGCCATCGCCAGGGTCAGGGCCTTGGCGGCGCGCACGTGAGCCGCGCTCTTGGCGATGTTCGGGATCGGCTCGCTGGACAAGGCGTGGCCTTCGGAGCCGGAGATGCGCAGCGTGATCGTGTCGCCGATGATGTCCGCTGCTGTCAGCACAAGGCCGACGGTGCCGCGATCGGTCTTGATGTCCAGCTTGACCGGCGCGAGCTGCAGAGCACCCATCAACGGGCCGGCGGGCGGCGAACCATCGGCCGAGCGGATGGATGCCGGCAGCACCGGTTTAACGTAGACCTCGCCCTCGGCGTCGTCCTTGAGCACCGCGACGCGGCCGGTGGGGTTCTTCTCGGCGTCGAAGACATCACCGATCACGTCGATCACGCGCCCGCGCTCGACGCGCAGACGGGTCTGGTCCCGGACCGAGACGCGCGTGACGGTAGTGTCGCCGTCCCGCAGCTCCAGGAGTTGCGCGGCCGGCGCTTGCGCGGCGCCAGTCAGGGCCAAGACGGAGACCACGAATCGCAGGGCCGTCAAGGTCCACGGCGCCCGCAGGATGCGGGGGAAAGCCAGGAAGGTGTTCATGGTGCAGATGGGTTGTTGTGCCCGCTCAGGGCTTGGCTGGCGTTGATGCGGCGCTGCTTTTGGCCGCGGTTTCAAGGGCGCGCGTCAGCCAGATGTCGTCACCCGGCACCTCGCGCCAGCCTTTGATCAACATGCGTCCGCCCTTGGACTCGAACTGCACGAGGTAGGACTGCGTGCGGCTGGAGCCCGGTACCTTCACGCCGTTCACGTAGGTGTCCAGTTGGCCGACAAGCGCCACGCGAGTGCGCTCCGGGTCAGGCGCAACCTGTTGCAGCCAGAAGACCGTCGCGGCGTTGGTGTCCATCAGCCGCCGCGCCTGGACAGCCATGTCCTGTTGCAGCTGACCATGCGACGCGGGATGAACCCACTTGAGCAACTGCTCCTGCTGCCACGCGATGCTGTGAGGCGAGGCGTCCAGCATCATGTGAGCGACCCACGCCCCCATCTCTTCGAGCCAGGCCGCGTCGACCTTTTCGCCGACGACAGCGATGCTCTTGCTGCGCTGCGGGGGCTCCAGGATGACGGTCGTTTCCTTGCGCAGTGCCTGCACGGACAGCAGAGCACACAACAGCAGCAGTGCCAGCGACAGGAGCTGCTGCCGCTTGACTGCGGCGACCAGTGACGTGACCTCGCTGAGATGGCGGTCGGGGCTCATTGGCGGCGGCCTATGTGTGAGCGCCCTCGTGGGGGCGTCTGGGCAGGTATGCGTCGAGCAGCTGCGCCTGCGCCTGCATCGCAAGCGTGAACTGCTCGATCTGGTCCATCGCCTCGATCTGCAGGGCCTGCGGCTGCCCGCCCGATGCGCAGCGATGCCAGGCCAGGCACAGGCCCTGCGCATCAGGTTCAGGCTGCATCAGGAAGCAGCCATTGATGACGTTCAGGAGTCCGTGCCTGCCGTCGTGGGTCGCATGCAGGAACTGCGGCAGCGAGCGGCAGTCGTCGAAAGCCTGGGCGGTCGCCTCGATGAGGGCGAGACGCCGGGCCTTGCGCTCAGGCGAAGCGCGATCCAGGATCTGGTCGAGCAGGTTCATGGGACGGTCTCCTGACATCAGCCGACCGTGCGTGCCGCCCAGTTGGGCGGCACGCGCTGCAGGCGGCTGATCGTGGGCGGCAAGTACCAGTACACGAGGTGGCGGGCAAAGCCCTTGGGCTTGCCCTTGCGGCTGGTGTGCAGGACATAGCCGACTCCGGCGGCCATCCCGACCATCAGCGGCGTGGGAACGCCCATCGTCATCAGCGCGAAGCCGATGCAGGCGCTCAACATGGCGATGTCCATGTCGACGAAGAGAAACTTCCACGGGTCCTTCAGGCCCATGACGATCTGCATGTCGTGGTCATCCATGACGGCGCCTGCGGGTTGGGGTGTTTACGGGTCGGGCCGTGCTGCCCAGCGCTCAGATGACTGCGCCCACCAGCGCCACGGCGCCGGCCAGGCCGACGCCGAGGAAGATGGCGTAGCCGACGAACTTCATGATCACGCTCGTCGCGTTGCTCGCGATGAAGCCGATGGCAGCCACGGCGAAGCCGATCACCGTCAGCAGCTGCTTGCCGAAGCCGTTGACCATGTCGTTGAGCGTGGTGTAGGCCGCCTGCAGCGCCACGCCGCCGTTGTTGGCGGCGACAGCGGTGAAGGCCAGTGCCAGCAGGGCCAGGGCCAGCATGAGCGCGGCGGTCGCGCGCCGCGCGCTCGGCAGGCGCGAAGGGGTGAAGGTGGGGCTCAGCGAGGCTGCGGAAGTGTTCATGGATGCTTCTCCAGGGTGAACGGATCGATGGGTTGTTGGTCGAGCTGTTGCAGGTGCTCCAGCAAGGAGCGCCTGGCGTGTCCCAGCACCCGAGGCAGGAGCGAAGGCTCGCGGTCGAGCAGGGCCAGGGCCCCTTCGACCAGGTAGCGCATGTCCAGCCGCGGATCGCGGGTGGTCCCTTGAACGCTCTTCAACCACTGGAACGCGCGTTCGCCGACCTGCAATGCCTTGCAGTCGTCGTGGTGCGCGGGATTGACCGAGCTTGCCGATGTCCGGGCTGCCGCCCCTTCGGTCGACTGACGTCGCCCGGTCCCTTGTGTGTTGCCGACCGATCCCCGGTCACCCGCCCCGGCGACGTGTTCGATCAGTGCGCGGCGCGCCTGCTCCAGCCAGAGCTGTCGCAGTTCAGGTCGGCCCTCCAACAGGACCACGGCACCTTCGACCAGATAGCGCAAGTCGATGCGCGGGCCCGGCGCCCTCTCCTGGAGCTTGCGCAGCCAGGCGAAGGCAGCCACGCCCACCAGCAGGACGCGGCTCGCGCGCGCGGGCTGGTGCTGCGATGCGCCAGGCGAAGCCGTCGTGTCTCCGTTGCGGACAGGGCGGTCTGTGCAGGTGGGCTCGTGCATGGTCACTGGGGCAACAGTTGTGCAGACACCCGGGCGGCGGGTTCGTTTGTGGCGTGCAGCAGATCGACCTGCGCTGCCGCGCGCTTCAGGGCCGCTTCGGTGTCGGGATCGGAGACGACCGTGAACACGAGCTCGACGCGGCGATTGCGCGCACGGGTGAACTCGGCATCGTTCGGAGCGATGTAGCAACACAAGGGGCGCCCCTGGTGCTCGGTGTTGCGCATCGGCTCGCCGCGAAGTGCGAGCAACGCGCGCAGGACCGTTTCAGCGCGTGCGCTGGCCAGCCGCGCATTGACAGCGGCTGGGCCGATGTCGTCCGTGTAGCCGGTGATGCGCACGGTGCCGGCCTTGAGCAGCACGGGCTGCAAGGCTTGCAGCGCCTCCTCGGCGGAAGGGCTGAGACGCGCGCTTGCGAACGGGAAGTAGACGAGCGCACGCCATGCGCGAGCCGTCGTAGCTGATGGGGCCGACTTCGAGGCCGCACCGAGACGCTGGTCAGAAGCCGGACCCTGTGTCTCGGCCTCGGCTGCGGCAGCGGCACTTACCGCCGAGCGCGTGAGCAGGGTCTTGGGAGTGCGTTGCGGACACTGCTCGCAGGTGACGAAGTGTGGCCGGCGGGCCTCGGCCGGCGGTTGTGCCGAAGCCGGTAGTTGGGCGACGGTGTAGGCGTGTGCAGGCTTGCCGGCACGCGCGACGTCTTCTGCAGGTTGTGTGCTGGCGCAGCCCGCGAGCACGGCCTGCAGCGCCAGAGGCGCCAGAAACGTCGATAGCAAGCGAGTACGCGTCATGAGCGCTCCGCAGCAGCCAGGGAGACCATGCCGGCCGTCATGGGCCCGTTTGGCTTAGCGGCGACAACAAGGGGCCTGGTGGCGGCGCCACCGGACAGGGGCTGGCGCGCCTGGCTGCGCGGCTGCCGATCGAAGACCTTCCAGGCGTAGCGAGCGCGCGCCGACACACAGTCGCGCTCTGAGAGGGTCCGGCAGGAGGCGTTGTAGGCGCCGACGGCATCCCACGTGTTGCCGTAGCGTCGCACCAGGTCGTGCAGCAGCCACGCTGCGATCTCGATGCTGGTGCAGGGTCGCAGGAGATCACGCTCTTGGATGCCGCTGGCGGCCAGCCGGGGCAGCCAGCTCGAGTTGATCTGCATGAGCCCGATGTCGCGGCTCCCAGTGCGCGCCACGTGGCCGTCGTTGATGGCGCCGGGCTTGCCGCCGCTCTCGACCCAGGCGATGGCACGCAGCAGTGCGGGGTCAAGGCCGAAGCGGCTGGCGTGATGCTCGAAGCAGTCGGCAGCGAACGCACGCCCAGCCACCCAAAGCACGACAAACGCGACCCCACGACCCAAGATTGCCCCCGTATTCCGTTGCGACCCCTGTTGCCCCTGGCCTGAAAGAGACCCCGGGGCCGTGCCCCGGGGCAAATCCAGATCAGCGTGTGACGGAGATGCTTGGCCGCCACGGGAGCGCACTGTCCGGGGCGGTGTGACGCCGGACAACGCGAAACCTGCTCCCACGTGGGAGAGAGTTTTCGGTTGACGATGCGGGTAGTCGCTAGGGATACTGACAGGTTGATCGCTACGGGCCGGCTAGGGCGGCCACCTCAGCGCTCAAGCAAATCAACGACTTAGCGTCGTTCTGGGCTCCGCCTCACCCACAGCGGCGGTGCATGAGCCCGGCCGGAAACGGCTCGCGAAGCTCCGAAGACGTAACAGTCGGCATCAATCCCGAGTGCCACACAAGGGTAAAGGCCCGATCGAAAGGGCCGCGGAAGTGCCGCTCAAGGATCGCGGCGCTTCCGGCAAAGGGGCCAAGGGTTAAGTCCTGACGCCCAAAGGTAAAGGCAAATCAAGGGGTTAGCGCTGCCCGCGCTATGCGCGCGGGCAGCAAGAGGGCCTCCGAAACCGCGAGGGCCCAGGGCCGGCGGGTGTCAAGCGAAAACCTGCTCCCACGTGGGAACAGGTTTTCTGCGGCCACGCGCAAAGGGCGCGCATAGCCTGCCGCGGATGAACACCAATGGCCGACCGTCCCTGGGCCAGGCTGCGCGTGCCGGCGTCTTGCCGGCTGCCGCAGGCGGCCCGTGCCTGGGCGTCGCTCGTGCACCGAAGCGCATGCCCCACAGTCTGGAGCCCGTCGGCGGCACCGGTGACGGTCTCGATCTGGCCGCCCTGCTCGCCTCTCGCGGGCTGGCCCACTGGAACCACGTCCTGGCCACGCTCTTCGCGCGCTATGCGGGCTGGCTCACCGACTACTGGCTCGACTCCCGATTCGATCTCGACATCTGGCCCGCGGCGGATGTGATCAGCGCGCTGGTGGCCATGCCACCCGCAACGCGCGGCGATGACCTGAGCTTCGGGCTGACGCTCTACGGCTGTGACTTCCTTGCGCGGCAGGCGCGCGACGAGGGCACCGGAGAAGCCTGGGATCCGCTGTTGGAGCCCTATGAAGACTTCCAGGCCTTTCGGCGCGCAGAGCCCTTCTGGGGCAGCGAACCGCCATGGCCGGTCGAGGTGTTGCTGGCCTGGGCACTCAAGCTGATTGCCGAGCCACCTGGGTAGCTCGCCGGCCGGGGCGTGCGGGAGGTGGGCCACGCCCGGCTGCCTCTGCCTCGGACCCGACGAGCCCGGGCGAAGCGGACCTCCAGGACACGGACTTTCAGGAATCGCAATGGAACTCCTTCCGAACCCCTCGGGTCGCGCTCCGAGCCCCTCGTGGACACTGGGGTGGCAGTGAGCGGGTTCGCGACGATCCTCAACGTCGTGATGTACGTGGCGGCCTTCGTGCTTGGGGCCGCCATGGTGTACCGGCTGACCCAGCGCGGCGCTCACGGCGGCGGCCAGGTCGCTCGCGCGGCGCAGAACAGGCGCCCCCTGCCCCAGCAGGCCAGCAGGCCGGCATCCCAGATCCCGATCCGCGGCATTCAGGGCCTCGTGGAGGCCACGGGGACCGCCGAGCTGCTGATCTCGATCGAGCGCAAGACCCGTTTGTCCCAAGCGAACTTCCAGCGTGACTGCCAACCGGTGCTGGAACAACTCGCCGAGTTCGTCCAGATGCTGCCGGCGTCGGAGTCGCACCACCATGCCCACCCAGGCGGGCTCTGGCAGCACTTGCTGGAGGTGGCCGACGCGGCGCTGACCTTCCGTGCGGGCATGGAGCTGCCGCCAGGCGCCAGCACCGAGGACCGGAAGAGGCAGGAGCATCGCTGGAGCTACGCCGTGCTCGTCGCAGCGCTGCTGCACGACGTGGGCAAGCCGGTCACGGACGTTCGGGTGATGCTCTACACCGACCACCCGCGCGACGGCAGGCCCTGGGCACCCCTGGCCGGATCGATGCGCAGTTTCGGGGCGCATTGGTACTCGGTGGCCTTCGCCGACCCGACCGAGCGCGACTACCTCGCGCACGCCAAGCTCGCGGCCATGCTGCTGCACGCCTTCGTGCCTGCCAGGGTGTCACGCTGGCTTGCCGAGGAAGGGGATGTGCTGTCCCAGTTGCTGGCCTATCTCTCGGGGGAAGACAAGGATGGCGCCTTGGGCGCCTTGGTCAAGCGCGCCGACAGCGACTCGGTGCGCAAGAACCTGTTGCAGGGGCCAAGAACCCGGTTTGCGTCGGCACGCGCGACGCCGCTGATCGAGCGGCTCATGGAGGCGCTTCGCAGGATGCTGCATGAGGGCGCGGCGCTCCCTTTGAATCGGCCTGGCGCTGCAGGCTGGGTGCACGACGGCCGCGTCTGGTTCGTCTGCGCGCGGCTGGCCGATGAGGTGCGCAGCTATCTGTCCCAGCATGAGAGCCTGCAGGGGATTCCGGGCAAGGACAAGAACGACCGGCTCTTCGACATCTGGCAGGAGTACGGCGCCGCAGAGACAGCACCGGACGGCGGCGCGGTCTGGCGCGTGCGTGTCGAGTGCGAGTCCTGGTCGCCCCCGGACGCCTTTACCGTGCTGTGTTTCAAGCTGGAGACGCTGTACAGCGACCCGGCGAGCTACCCCGCTGCGATGAAGGGTCGCGTGTGGCTGGCGCAGCCGCCAACTGCAGGTTCATCGGTTGGCGCCGGCCCCGCCGGCGTCGCGCAGGCAAGCCAAGCAGCTCGAGCTGCGGCGCCGCTGGTGCCGGTGCCAACCCCTCCGCAGGCCGAGCTGCCACGCACACCCGTGGCCCCCACCCCGATGGCTGTCCCAGTCGGCCTGGCGCCTGAGCTACCCGGCTCGGCGGCTGTCGTACCAGCGGTCGTGCCGCAGCCAGCGCCTACGCCAGTTTCAGGGTCTCACTCAGCGCAGGCCCTGGCGCAGGTCGCAGCGCCAGCAGCGGCCACGCCGCCCCCCGACTCCGCTGTACCGGCCCAGCAGGCTTCGGTTCCTGGTGCGGACGACGCCACTGCTGAGCACGGCGAGGGCGACGACACGCTGCCTGCCGCCGAGTCTGCTGGCGCAGAGATGCAGGCCGACAAGCCCACCCGCACGCCCGAGCTGGGCGCACCGCTGCGGCCGCGCGAGCGAGGTCAGCGTCCGGCTGGCGCAGTGTCGGCGTCCACAGGCCGAGTCCCCTCGGCCGCTGCCACCGCCTTCATGGCCTGGGTCGCCCAGTCCGTAGGCGCCGGTACGCTCAAGTACAACGAGGAAGGTGCCTTGGTGCACTTCGTGCCCGAGGGCGCGCTGCTGCTGTCGCCCGAGATCTTCCGGCGCTTCCTCAGCGAGCATGACTCGGTGGCCAGCGGGCCCATCGCGGAGCTGCGCCAGTCGCATGGAGATCGCGCCTTCGCTCGGCTGCAGAACGAGCTCGCCAAGAGCGGCTGGACCGTTCGCAACGGCGACGAGAACATGCACTACTACGCCTTCATCAAGGCCGACAAGTCGCTCTCGCGCACGGCCTCGTTCTGCCTGGTGGGCAAGCCGGAGCTGTTCTGGAATCCGGTGCCTGCGCCGAACGAGCGCATCGCCAAGGCCCCCAAGCCCCGCCGCATGACGTTGCCTGCAGGCGCCGTCACGCCAGCGAAGCCTTCTCACGCACCCAGGAGCGCCACATGAGCAGCGGCCCCATCGACAACGTGTTTCGGCCTCCCTATGAGCTGGCCACCGTCGCCGCAGCGCTGGTGGTAGGCTGGTTCGTGCTGTGCAGCCCGGCGATGTTCCTGTTGACGCCGCTGCAGGCCTGCGGAGTAGCCGCTGGCCTGGTGGCGCTGGCCGCCTGGCGGCTGTTGCAGGCTCGGCGCGTGCTGCGCTTTCGGCGTGCCGTGCGCAAGCTGGAGCCCTATGCGCTGCTGCCGTCCGAGATCCCCTGGTCGCGCTCGGCCGTGTTCCTGGGCAAGGGGTTCGAGTGGACAGCGCGGCACACGCAGCGTATGACGCTGCTGGCCCAGCCGGAGAACGAGCACCTGCGCGAGCAGAGCCAGTTGTATCGCTGGGCGCGCGCGTTGGAGCGCAAGCCCGATGCCCCTGCCTGGCTGACGCGCTGGACGCGGCTGGCGCATCCCCTGAATCCCGTGCGCCCCTTGCCGCCGTTGGGCGGCAATCCGGCGCTGCACGGCGTTGAGATCGACGAGGAAGAGGTCCACACCGCGCTGGCGGAGCTGAACAACCACATGATGGTCTATGGCACCACGCGCGTGGGCAAGACGCGCCTGGCCCAGATCCTCATCGAGCAGGACATCGCCCGGGGCGACGTGGTGATCGTCTTCGACCCCAAGGGTGACGTCGATCTTCTGCTAGGGATGTACGCCTCGGCCGTGCGCCACGGCAGGGCGTCGGAGTTCCAGCTCTTCCATCTGGGCTTCCCGGAGATCTCCAGCCGCTACAACCCGATCGGCAACTTCGAGCAGATCACCGAGGTGGCCACGCGCGCCACCGGACCGCTGCCGGCGGAGGGTCAATCCGCGGCCTTCAAGGCCTTCGCCTGGCGCTACGTCAACGTCATCGCGCGTGCCATGGCCGCGGTGGGCGAGCGGCCGGACTTCAGGAAGATCTACGCCTACGGCGTGAGCATCGACACACTGGCCAAGCGCTACTTCACGGACTGGTTGGATCGCAACGTCCCGGGATGGCGGGATCGCTTCGACCCGATGCCCACAAAGGAGCAGAAAGACCTGATCCAGAAGGCCGAGAAGAACGGCCGGGATGTGGAGCTCCTGCTGCTGGCCCAGTTCTTCGAGACCAGCGGGTATCAGGACGCGATATTCGACGCCATCGCGTCGGTTCTGGCCAACGACCGGACCTACTTCGAGAAGCTGGTGAACTCGCTGTACCCCTTGCTGGAGAAGCTCACCACCGGCAAGGTGGCTGACCTGATCTCCCCAGAGTACGACGACACGACGGACGCCCGACCGCTTCTGGATTGGATGTCGGTCATCAACCGGGGTGGCGTCGTCTACTGCGGCTTCGATTCACTGACCATCCGCGATGTGGCCGAGGCGGTCAGCGCCTCAATGTTGGCGGATCTCACCTCCGTTTTCGGGCGCATCTACAAGCACGGGTCGACCTATGGCATGTCGACCCTGGAGTCGGGTCGGCGCGTGAGGCTTCACGCCGACGAACTGAACGAGCTGATCGGGCCGGAGTTCGTGCAGGCTGCCAACAAGGGCGGCGGTGCGGGGCTCTTCATCACTGGCTACAGCCAGACCGCCCAGGACATCGAGGCCAAGGTGGGCTCAGCGGCCAAGGCCGAGCAGATCGGCGGCAATCTCAACAGCGTGGTGATGTTGCGGGTGAAGAACATGGCCACCGCCGAGCGGCTGACCGATCAACTGGAGCAGGTGCGCATCTTCACTCGGCTGCAGGCCAGCGGCGTATCGGACACGAACGATCCGACGGAGGCCGCTGAGTTCGCGTCGCGAAACGAGGACCGGGTATCGACCGAGAAGGTCCCGATGCTGGATCCGGCGTGGCTGATGAAGCTGCCCAAGGGGCAGGCGTTCGCGCTGCTGGAAGGTGGCCGCCTGGTGAAGATCCGCATCCCGCTGCCCTTGCCTGCCGATGAGGAAGGCGTGCCGGCGAGCTGGCAGGCCATGCTGCAGACGATGCGGGTGAGCTACGCAACCTATGTCGCCGAGGGCCCGGAGGCCTCCTTGACGGTGGAGGGCAGCGGCAATGGCCAATAGCAGCAACTCGAACATCGAGCATGGCGTCATCGTTCGGCAGTGGAAGTGGCCGCTACGGCTAGCCTTCTGGTGGGTGACCATTGGCCTGTGCGTCTGGTGCGGGACGCTGGCCTTGCACTGGTACTGGGCCCGCACCAAGGCCCCGGACGCACCGGCCGCCTACGCGCAGGAGGTGCTGCGCGTGGAGCTGGAGCAGTTGGGGAGGCTTGAGCCGGGGCTCTTCGAGCCGACGGCCGTGGCAGGACGGATCCATGACGCCATTCACGGGACAACCGTGGACGCGGCGCTGGTGCTGTCACGAGCGCTCATGAACTGGCCGAGTTTCATGCGTCGCGACGCGGCAAGCGCCGAGATCAAGAACGCGCCCGACCCGGGGGGCGACTTCGTCGCCCGCCAGATCAAGGAGGCCGGTGATGGATGGAACCTCTTCCTCGCAAACACGGGGCTGTTCGCCGTTCGCACAGCCACCTACCTGTGTGCCTTGCCTCTGCTAGGGATTGGCGCTTGCCTGGGCCTCGTGGACGGGCTGGTCGCCCGCGCCAAGCGCAAGGCGTGCGCGGGGCATGAGTCAGCGAGCATCTACCACCGAGCCAAGCTGGGGATCAGCTTCGTGGCCATTCTTGGCTACGTGACATACCTTGCAGTTCCCTCGGTAGGCGAGCCGGTCAAACATCTCGCAGGAATCTCAATTGCGATGGCCGTCATGATCCGCCTACAGACCACCTACTACAAGAAGTACTTGTGAGGAGTGCCCTATTTCCAGCATCCGCGTAATCTGCCGATATCGGCCCGTGATCAGAGCCTTGGCAGCGGCCAGGCGATTCCGCTGGTCATGGGTGGCACGGCCTGCGCGTGCAAGAAGGAACTCGGACTCCATGGACCCCGTCGAGACACCAAGCGTCTCGCTATCAGCGCTGCTGGAGCGCTATCGCCGGACCAACATCTTGGCCAAGCCTACTGAGGCAAGGTACGACTTGGTCGTTCGAAACCTCGCACGCTTCATCGGCGGAGCGACGGCCCAGCCGAGCGACATCCTGCTCAACCGCATCACTCCAGACATCATGATCGGCTTCCGGGCCTGGTCACTTGAGCGCATGCGGCCAATCTCCTTCAACACCGAGCGACGCCACCTGTCAGTGCTCTTCAATGCCGCAGTCCGCGATGGCTTTATGCCCAACAACCCGACCCGCCGTGTGCCAGGCGCACCTGTGCTGAACACCCTTCCCAAAGCGCTGAGCAAGGACTCGATGGCTTACTACATGGATTGGTTGAAGACTGCGAGCCGCATCGACCGTCGGGGGGCCGAAGTCGACCTCATCCAGCCTCAGTGGTTTTGGTACTCGGTGCTTCGCACCTTCTACTTCACCGGAATGCGCAAGCGGCAGCTCCTTGGCCTCGTCTGGGACGACATCGACTTTGTGGACAAGACCGTCCTCTTGGCGGCTGCGAACTCCAAAACACGGCGAGAGTGGAAGGTTCCACTTCCGGACCCACTCGCCCAAGACTTGCTAAACCTTCGGGCGCGAACTCTGGGACTCTGCAAGGCACATCTTGGCCGTAGGCAAGTCTTCTGCCTACCACTCTTCAGCGATCGAAGGACCACATTTCGACACGCCGTGATGACAGCGGACAATCTCGACAACTTCTTCCAGCGCTTACGCCGGGCGATGCCGCCCGAGGCGCCGAAGCTCACCGCGCATCGAATTCGGCACACTACGTCGACTATCCTCGCGAACAAGGTCAGAAACCTCAAAGTTGTCCAGGAGCAACTTGGTCACGCATCGATCTCGACGACCTACATCTACGTCCATCCAGATCTAAGCGCGATGCGACAAGCGCTGGAGGCGCTCGAGTAAAGCGCAGAGAGGTTGTCTGCGGCGAGAGAAGCCGGACGCCGCCGGCGGGCGTACTCACGGTACGCGCCATCAAGCCGACGTTCGGCTCGGCCACCGGCGTCGGCCCGAGCGGCAGCTATACGAGGTGCTGCTGACGTAGCTGGCGCCGGCATTGGGTCAGCACTGTCGGGCCTCGGCCAGTGACTGCTGTTCACTGCCACGAACTCACCTAACCGACCCTCAGCGGTCTGACGACTCGCTCCGAAGCTGCCCGACGGCTGGGCCTGCTACTTCATATCGGATCGCTACGAAGCTGCCGTTCGTGACCACCGGCGGTCGGCCAGTTCCCGTCGGTCGCGAGCGACCGCTTCTGCGACATTTGCCTCGGCGC
>CAZBUU010000001.1:0-112393 GCA_964495125.1 uncultured Rubrivivax sp. | reverse complement strand
CCTCCTCGTCTCCACCAAGATCGCAAGGCTCCGCCGGTGAACTGCGACCGAAACCATCGGGTTGCAGTGGGTGCAACCGGTAGGGTCGTTTTCCCGGTGCGAGTCCTAGGCCAAAGCGGCCCCGTCGGGGCCGTTGACTGGTGTGGTGCTTCATCGGGTCAACCGAACGCAACCGCCTAGGTCGGTCTGGCACGTACTTCTCGCCCGGCAAGGCCCTGCAGCCCATGGAGGTAGCCTCTGGCCCACCTTCCCCTGTTCGCTCACTTGCACTGAGCATCCCGGGTCTTGTCCGACTGTTGTTACAGCACTTGGGCTGGCCAACGCATCGCCGCCCTGCAGGCACCGTCAGCGCTCGCAGCCATGCAGATCGCCAGACGCAAGCCGGCGGAGCGTCCGTCGTGCTCGCCGACAGGTCGGCCGTGACCTCAATTCTTTGCCGCAGGCCGCAAGCTTGGCAAGCATCGTGGCGCCGGACCGGCAGCGCGCCGCAGCCCTTGACAAGGCGGCGTTGCGTCACGGGTCGCGCGCTCCTCAGGACGCGAGCAAGCGGCGCGCCCTGTGGAGGCGAACGAACAGATTCTGCTGACTGATGGCCAAGGTGCGGCACACGCTGGCGCTGTCCTGTTCGTGCAGCAGGCGCAGTTCCACCACATGCCGCAAGTTGTCGGGCAATGCCTCTATGCGCGCCAGTGCCAGAGCCAGGCGCTGGCGCTGTTCGGCCACTTCGTCCGGGCGGGGCCGCGGGCAGGTCGGCGTCCAGGGCTCGGCGCCGTCGAACTCCCAGTCTCCCGTCCCAGGTCCGTGGTCCAGGCTGTCCTGGCCACTGCGCTGACGAATCAGGTCGACGATCTTGTGCTTGAGGATCGCCACCAGCCAGCTGCGCAAGGCCGACCGACCGCCAAACACCGCGCGACCCGTGGCCACCGCTTCGAAGACGTCATGGACAAGATCCTCCGCCAACGCCGGATCCATCAGGCGGCGGCGCGCGAAGGCCACGAGGTAGGCACGATGGCCGGTCAACTCGGCCCAAGCAACGGGCAGCGGCGTGGTGTCGGGGCGACTGGCGTTCGCCCCGGTGGCGAGGGTGGGGTTGGCGTGCATGGCGATGTCCGGTGCGTGGTCGGTGCATGCACTGTGGCCAGCGCGGCTCGCGCGCGGATCACCGAAGATCACAGGACGATCACATCGAGGTGACTCTCGTGAATTCCCGGGAGGCAGTCATTGAGGAGGGGCCGCTGTAAGAACCGCCTCCAACAGACGACACAGGGGTCATGTCCGCCCAAATCCTCGTTGCCGAAGACCAGCCCGACATCCGGGACCTGCTGGTGCTGAACCTGGCCGCGGCCGGCCATGCCGTGACGGCGGTGGCCGACGGCCAAGCTGCATTGGACAGCCAGCTCGAAGCCGCCAGTGACCTGTTGATCCTGGACCTGATGATGCCCAGGCTGGACGGTCTGGATGTGTGCAAGGCGCTGCGTGCGCGCGGGCGCGCCACGCCCATCCTGATGCTCACGGCCAAGAGCACCGAGCTCGACCGCGTGCTGGGCCTGGAGTTGGGCGCGGACGACTACCTGACCAAGCCCTTCTCAATGGCCGAACTGCTGGCCCGTGTGAAGGCCTTGCTGCGCCGCGCCGAGCTGCTGCGTGCCGCTCAGAGCGCCCCGACAGGCGGTGACATGGTGCGCAATGGCGAACTGCAGATCGTGGCCGCGCGGCGAGAGGTGCGCGTCGGCGACCGGCTGCTGGACTTCACCGCGCTGGAGTTCGACCTGCTGCTGCATTTCGCCAGTCACCCGGGGCAAGTCTTCTCGCGCAGCCAGCTGCTGAACGCCGTCTGGGGCTACACCCACGACGGCTATGAACACACCGTCACTACGCACATCAACCGGCTGCGCGCCAAGGTCGAGAACGATCCGATGCAGCCGCGCTACATCCTCACCGTGCGCGGCGCGGGCTACAAGTTCAGGGATGCGCCGCGCTAAGGGCCGCCGCGAGTGGACGATGGGCCTGTGATGACGGTCCGCTTGCGCTTGGCGTTGGTCATCGTGTTGACGGGCCTTGCAACTGCCGTGGGCGTGATCGCTGCCGTGGTCGTGGCCTTCCAGCGATTCGAGCACGAGAACACCTGGCAACGCGCCAACGCCTTTCTGGGCCGCGTGGTGACGCTGCACGACGACCTGTTGGACCGGCACATCCGTGACCCGGAGGGCCTGGCCGGTTTGCTGCAGAACTTGCTGCTGTTTGAACCGGACAGCCAGTTGTACCTGCTGGACTCGCAGGGCTCGGTGCTGGCCCACACCGGACAGGCGCAACTGCCGCGTGGCTTCAGGGTGGCGCTGGCGCCGGTGCGGCAGGCCATAGCTGCTGGGACCGCCGGTGACGGCCTCGCGGGGGCCTACGTGATGGGCGACGATCCCGAACACATGGAGAGCGACACCGTCGTGGCGGCCCGCGCCCTGCGGCGAAGCCTGATCCGCGCGCCGCGGGGCGACGAAGGCTTCCTCTACCTGGTGTGCCGCAAGTCCGGCCAGCCCGCCCAGCGCCTGGCTCTGCTGCGCAACAGCGTGGTCATGCCTGCGCTGGCGTCCGTGGCCGCGGTGTGCCTGCTGGCAGCGCTGCTGGGAGCCTGGACCATCGTCAAGGTCACGCGGCCATTGCGGGTGCTGAGCGACGAAGTCGCGGCCGTCGCGCGCTCCGGCTTTGGCGAGGGATTCGACGCCGGCCCTGTGGGCGGGGAACCCTTCACCCCGCCGCGGCATCACGACGAGTTGACGCGCCTGCGCGGCGGTTTCCAGGCGCTGCTGTCGACGCTGCGCATGCAGTGGGACGAACTCCAGCGGCTGGACCGGTTCCGCCGTGAGAGCGTCAGCAATCTGTCGCACGACCTGCGCTCGCCGCTGACAGCCACTGTGGCCTGCCTGGAGACGCTGGAAAAACGCTGGCAAGGTGACGACCTGCGCCTGATCGAAGTGGCCCTGCGAAACACCCGCAATGCGGCCGGCATGGTGCGCAGCCTGGGCGATCTGGCCCTGCTCGACGAGCCGCAATTCCAGCTGCACCCCATGCGCCTGGACCTTGCTGAAGTGATGGACGACATCGCGCTGCGCTTCGCCGACCGCGCCGCCCGCCAGGAGGTTGACTTGGCCTACGTTCCCAGCGCGGGTGCGTCACCGGTCGCGACGGTTGACGTCGAACTGTTCGAGCGTGCCGTGGCCAACCTGCTGGACAACGCGCTGAAGTTCACGCCGTCGGGCGGGCGCATCGTGCTGACTGCGGAGCGGGTCGGTGACAGCGTACGGGTGGGCGTTCAGGACAGCGGCAGCGGCATTCCGCCGGCCGACCTTCCGCATCTGTTCGACCGCCTGTACCAGAGCCGCAGCAGCGTGGCCCCAGCCGCCCGCGATGAGGGCAAGGGCCTCGGCCTGGCCATCGTCAAGCGCATCGCGGAATTGCACGGCGGCGACGTGTCGGTGGCCAGCACGCCCGGCGCGGGCACCACGGTGACGCTGAGCCTGCAGGCTTGAACCCGGATGCCGCGCGGCACGCCTTGGTTCATCGCTGTCCTGAGGGCAGGACGCGTCGGCCTGCTCGTGGTCCGCGGCTTGCTCACCTTGAGCCGAATGACGGCGTCGACACCGACATCGCAGCGCGAGGAGAAGATCCGGCAGTGGTCCTGTGCCGTCCTGCAGGCACTGGACATCCAGGTCCGCCTTGACGGCGCGATCCGGCAGGGCCAGCTTCTGGTTGCCAACCACGTGTCCTGGCTGGACGTCATCGTGCTGCACGCGCTCTGCCCGCAGGCCAGGTTCGTCGCGAAGGCCGACATCCTGCGTTGGCCGCTGATCGGGCGCCTCGCACAAGGCGCGGGCACGCTGTTCGTGCAGCGCGAGCGGCCGCGCTCGTCTGCCCGCATCCTGGTTGAAATGACCGCGTTGCTCAGTCGCGGTGGCACGGTCATGGTCTTCCCGGAAGGCACGACGAGCGACGGCTTTGGCGTGCTGCCGTTCCGATCCAGTCTCCTGCAGGCCGCGTTCGCCGGGACGTGCGCAGCACAGCCTCTGGCCCTGCGCTACGCCGATGACGAGCACGTCGTGAGCCCGAACGTCCGCTACCTCGGCGACGACTCGATCGTGCAGAGCATCTGGTGGCTGTGCTGCGCCCGCGGCGTGGTCGCCACGGTGCTGGCGCTACCGCCGCGCCCTGCGAGCGGGGCTGACCGAAAGACCTTCGCCGCCGAGCTCAGGGTGGACATCGAGGAGGCGCTCAGACGTTGAAGCGGCCCCGTCGCTGCATGGCCAGCACGGCAGGCGCCCGGACGTCGATCCAGGTGAGAAAGTCCACCGTCTTGAACTCACGGTCCAAGGCCGGAGGCCCGCAGATCGCCGAACCCAGCGCAAGGTAGGCCGACAGCAGGCGCGGGATGCGCGGCGCAGGGGATGCCGACGCCTCCAGTGGGCACGCAAACTCCGGCCGAGGCCGTGTCTGCCAGTTTGCTGGCGCCAGGTGGGACAGCAGTTGCTGGTAGGCCGCGGCACCCACGGCGGCGTCCTGCGTGGTGAGAGAGCTGCAGCCGATGAGGTAGCGCGCGCCCTGGTCGCGCGCATAGGCCCCAATGCCCTTCCACAGCAGGTTGAGGACCGCGAAATTGCGGTGGCGGGCATGGATGCAGGCACGCCCCAGCTCCAGGATCTCGCCGCGGACAGCCTCGAAGGGCGAGAAGTCGAACTCGCGCTCGCTGTAGTAGCCCAGTCCTTCGCGAGCCCGTTGTCCGGTCTGCAGCCTGTAGGTGCCCACCACGCTGCCGTCCGTCGTGTCCTCGACGATCAGATGGTCGCAGACCGCGTCGAAGGGATCGGCGTCCAAGCCCGTGTCGTAGGACTCCGCAAGGCCTTCGTCAAGCTCGAGATTGAACACCTCGAAGCGCAGCGCCTGCGCGGCTTGCAGGTCGTATCGATCGGAAGCCAGACGAGCAACGTAGGCTGGCGCGGGCGCCAGGCGACCTTCGGTCGATGTGGAGGGCGTCGGATGTGTCATCGGCGTAGCAGCGAAGAGACGGAACGGGCTGCGCACTGGTCGCGAAACAAGGCGTGGCCTTACAGACGTCGACTCGTGTAATGCGAGACCGGGCGTCGCGACTATGGGTAGCGCCTGTTGCAGTGGTATGTCACGGCTGGCAGGCCGCCGGAGTTGATGGATGCCGCCAATGTCAGGGCGCCGTGGCGAGGGCCCGCCTTCAGGATTGCCGCTCTGGACAGCGCTGGGCGTCGCGCTTTCGGCGATGGGCTGCGCGCCTCCCGGCCCCAGGGCTCCGCCGTCGTCGACCGAAGGCCTGCGCGACTCGATCGCCATCGGCGCACCGCTGAGCGCCAGGGTGAGTTTCCTTCGCGCCGGCAATCCGGGCGGGACCCGGGTCGTGCTGGTGCATGGAACCCCTGGGTCGGCCAAGGGGTGGGCCGACTACCTGATCTCGCCACCGGAAGGCAGCGAGGTCATCGCCCTGGACCGACCTGGGTTTGGCGACAGCGGCCCCAAGGAGGCTGTGCCAAGTCTGGCGGCACAGGCGGCAGCGGTGATGGCGCTCCTGCCGTCGGACGATCGCCCCGTCGTTCTGGTGGGTCACTCCCTGGGTGCGCCGATCGTGGCCTGGGCCGCAGCGCGGCTCGCCGCCGAGCAACCTAACCGTCGCTTGGCGATCGTGATGTTGGCCGGGTCCATGGATCCGGCACAGGAAACGACCCACGCCATGCAGCACGTGGGCGCATGGACGCCCGTGCGCTGGGCCCTGCCCCGGGTCATCCGCAATGCCAACGCCGAGTTGATGGCGCTGAAACCCGAGCTGGAACAACTGAGCCAGAGGCTGCCAGCCGTGAGCGCCAAGGTCGTGATCGTGCACGGCACGGCGGACGACCTGGTCCCCGTGGCGAACGTGGCCTACATGCAGACGCACCTGAAGGAGGCGCGGTGCGTTCGCACGATCCTGCTGGAAGGCCAGAACCACTTCCTCCCCTGGAACTCGGAAGGGGCCGTTCGGGAGGCGCTGCGCATCGCCCTGGAGCCCGGATGCTGATGTCACTGGGCTCGAGCACTGCGGCGCTGCAGGCGTGGTTCCAAGCCGCGCTCAGCGGCATGGCAGAGCCGGCCATCATCGCGCTGGTGCTGGCGCTGACGACACTGCTGCTGGAAGACCTCGCCATCGCAGCCGGCGTGGCGCTGGCCACCCAAGGGGTGATCTCCTGGGGACTCTCTCTGGCCTCGGTGGGGGGTGGCATTGCCGCCGGCGATCTGGGCCTCTATGCCCTGGGACTGGGTGCCACCCGCGTGCCGTGGCTGCACAGGCGCTATGTGGGTGACAAGTCGACCTGGGCGCGCGCGCAGTTCACGCGGCGCCTTCCCAGCGCCGTGCTGCTGGCCCGCGTGGTGCCCGGCCTGCGCCTGGCCACGTACACCGCCTGCGGTTTCGTGCGCGTGCCGCTCGCGCCCTTCACCGCCTGGGTGTTGCTGGCGGTGACGCTGTGGACGGTGGGGCTGTATGGGCTGAGCGCTGCCCTTGGCCATGCACTGGCCACGCAACTCGGTGTACCGCCAGCGCTGGCGGTGGCGCTTCCCATTCTGGTGCTGGCAGCAGCCGTGCCGCTGGTACGGCGGCTGCGCCAAAGACTCACAGCCACACGCTCATGACTCGAATTCTCAGATCCATCCCCCCGAGCGCCAACGACGCGCCTCATCACGACGACGAGGCCCAACGCGTGCTGCATGGGTTTCCCCAGAGGCCCCATCAGGGCATGCCGCCGCTGGACCAGGAAGGGCCCGCACTGAGCTTTTTCGAGTTCTGGCCGATGTGGGCCTTCTATCCGCCCGTCGTGCTGTATGCGGCGTGGCTGATGCTGCGCTTTCGCGGGATGCTGCTGCCGACGGTGGCCAATCCATCCTTCCCCGGCGGGGGCTTCTACGGCGAGAGCAAGGCCGAGATCCTGGCCCTGGCAGTTCGGCATGTGCAGGAGTGGGTTGCACCGTTCGTCGCTGTGGATCGGCCCGATGCCGCATGGGTGGACCCGGCCGTGGAGTGCGAAGCCGCGCTGGCGGCACTGGCAGACGCCGGCCTGGCCCTCCCTGTCGTGGCCAAGCCTGACCTGGGCTGCCGCGGCGCAGGCGTCAAACTGGTTCGCACGGCCGAGGAATTGCAGGCCTACCTCCAGGCCTTCCCTCGGGGAGCGACGCTCCTGTTGCAGCGGCTCGTGCCTTTCGAGGGCGAGGCCGGCATCTTCTACTGCCGTCGCCCCGGACAGCGGAACGGCCGCATCGTCTCCGTCACCCTGAAGTACTTTCCTCATGTGACCGGGGACGGCCAGCGCACGCTGCGCCAGCTGATCCTGGACGACCCGCGCGCCGGAAAGCTGTCGCACCTGTACTTGAATCGTCACACGGCAAAGCTCGACGAGGTACCAGAAGCTGGCAAGTCAATCCGGCTCGCCTTCGCCGGGAGCCACAGCCGAGGGGCGATCTTCCGCAACGGGACGCACCTGGTCACGCCAGACATGGAGGCGACGTTCGATGCCATCGCCAAGCGCCTGCCGGAGTTTCACTTCGGCCGTTTCGACGTTCGATTCGAGAGCTTCGCGGAAGTGCAGCAGGGGCGGGCCTTCACCATCGTGGAGATCAACGGCGCGGGCGCTGAGAGCACGCACATCTGGGATCGCCAGACCACCTTGCCGCAGGCCTGGCTGGCACTGATGCGCCAGTACCGCTGGTTGTTCGAGATTGGTCATGCCAATCGGGCGCGCGGCTTCAGGCCCATGACCTGGGCCCGGTTCCTGCGTGACTACCGGCGCGAGAAGCGGCTCACGCCGCTGTATCCGTCCACGGACTGATCGTCGCGAGCACTTGAGGCTTGGTGGCAAAGATCGCTGTAATTCCAGCGCGATGGCGACGACAGATGCTCATCCGAAAGCGTTGCTGCACAACAGTCAGAAGCAACGCGGTCGGTCCAGAAAGCTGTGCTTCTGCTTGCGTCCCCTCAACACCATCTCAAGGAAATCATCATGAACACCAAGACCCTCTTCGCCGCCGCCTTCGCCGCCATCGCCACCCTGGGTGCCACTTCGGCCCTCGCCGACGGCGCGACCTATGAGTTCCCGACGACGACCACGTCCACGGTCAGCCGTGCAGATGTCAAGGCTGAGACCCTGCGGGCCCGCGCTGTCGGTCGGATCGCCGAAGGCGAGCGCAGCATCGTCATCACCGACTCGGGCCCGTCGCTCACGCGTGCCCAAGTCGTTGCCGAGACGCTGGAAGCCATCCGCATCGGCGCCATCAGCCGCCACGAACAGAGCGTGTCGCCGACGGCGGCGCAACTGGAAAGCATCCGCCAGGCCGGTCTCCGGGCGATCACGATGACGATGGCGTCGCGCTGACCCGCAGACACCCTTGCCTGTTCGCCTGCTTCCCACCCACCCCGAGTCACCGAAATGGCTTCCTCCGGACGGAACACGACGGCACGCCTGTTGGGTTTCAACCAGCAGGTGCTGGATCAAGCGCTCGCGGTGGTGGGCGCGCACCTGGAGCAAGGCTCGCCACCGTATGTGGGGGCCGTGGGTTCGCACCTCAGGCATGTCATCGAACACTACGAGGCCCTGGTCCGCGGTCTCCAGGCCGGTAGGGTCGACTACGACAGCCGCCTGCGTGATCGCCAGCTCGAGGCTTGCCCCATCACTGCCCACGATCGGCTGCGAGGGCTGCGTCAGCAGCTTGGCCAATGGACCCCTGGCGTGCTCGACCAGCCCGTCAGGGTGCTCGGCCTGGGTGGTATGGCGGGCGACTTCAGCTTTGACGTGCCTTCGAGCGTAGGTCGTGAGTTGGCCTTCGTGGCCAGCCACGCCGTGCACCACTTCGCGCTTCTGGTCCCACACCTTCAGCGGCATGCGGTGCCCGTGCCCGCCCACTTCGGCGTGGCGCCGGCCACAGTGGCCCATGCACTTGCCACCCACCGTGCTGCGCTTCAACCTGACCTTCGGGAGATTTCATGTCTGACCCCTACCGCATCGGCCTGACGCGCCGCACTGCCCTGACCGCGGCCCTGGCGACGACCGGCGTGCTGTTCGCTTCGGGCGCCTCGGCCGCGGAGCCCCCCATCAATACGCTGAAGAACAGCTTCTTCGGCGGCCGTACCGACACCGCGATCAACGGCTATGACACGGTGGCCTACTTCACCGTCGGCAAACCCGTGAAGGGCCTGGACTCGCTCGTCACGGAATGGATGGGAGCCAAGTGGAAGTTCAGCAGCCAAGCCCATCTCGACCTGTTCAGGGCCAACCCGGAGAAGTACGCGCCGCAGTACGGCGGCTACTGCGCCTATGGTGTGGTGCAGGACAACCTGGTGAAGGTCGAGCCGGATCAGTTCACGGTCCGCGACGGCAAGCTCTATCTCAACTACGACGCCGACGTGCAGGCCAAGTGGTTGAAGGACCCGGCGGGCTTCATCAAGGCGGCCGACGCCAAGTTCCCGGCGCTGCTGAAGAAATGAACGCGCTCACGATCACGGAGAGGAAAGGAACTGCCATGGAATGGCTCAGGAGGAACGGCCACTGGCTGTTGGCGATCTACGTGTCCTTTGTGTTCATCCAGTCCCTGTTCTTCAAGTTCACGGGCTCCCCCGAGACCGTCTACATCTTTCAGGGCAAGCTGGATCCCTGGGCTGCTTCGCTGGGCTTCGCAGGTGTCTTCGCCCCCGGCGGCATCTTCTCGGCCAAGGTGGTGGGCAGCTTCGAGCTGATCGCTTCCGTTCTGCTGCTGGCCGGTGCCGCGTTGCCATCGCACCGCATCGTGCAGGTGCTGGGTGCGGCGATGGGCATCGGTGTGATCAGCGGCGCGATCTTCTTCCACCTCTTCACGCCGTTGGGTGTGGCGGTGATCAACGCAGATGGCAGCAGCGACGGGGGCGAACTTTTCGCCCTGGCCTGCGGCGTCTGGCTTGCGTGTGCGGCCCTGCTCTGGATCCGCCGCACGACATGGCTGCCTTTGCTGGTCGGCTTGACCGGCCGAAAGACTCACGGCTGAAGAGCCAGCTCGAAGCGGTGACCTTGCAAGCCGGTGTCCTCGCCTGCCTCGTCGTGTGTCCGCTCGAAGACGTGCACGTTGGAGCGCCCGTCCTCCACCTCGAGCAACACGACCGTCGAGCATCGGGTGCCGTAGGCCCCGCCCTTGCCGCCCTCAATGCGTATGAATGCACTGGACAGTTGCCGCTCGCGCTCCTTTGTCACACCGGTTCGAGGCAGTTCCGCGTCAGCAGCTCGTGAAGGGTCGGCCAGGGCGGTGAAGAGGGTTCGTTGAAGGTCGTCCACCTTCTCGTGCCGGTCGAGCGCGTCGAGCAAGCGCCTCTTCAACTTCTGCACCTTCGGCCAGGGCGTGTCCAACGAAGCGTTGGAGAGCCCGAAGGTTCCGGTTGCCAGCCTCTGCTGCTGCACGACCGGCCTGTTGCTGACCCACTGACCGACAGACCCGAACCACCCTTTCGCTGCGCAGGCCCACAGGTCCACGGCCACCAGATTGAAACCATTGCGGGGAGTCTCGGCCAGGGCGGTCAGGTCGACGTCCGGTTCAGCCAAGCATTGGAGCACCAGCTCGCCGCGGGAACGCGATGACACCAAGTGCCCTCCGGGTTCCCGAACGTTGGTCACCAGCGCCAACCTGCCTGCGGCACTGAGGCCCATCCAGGTGCCACCGCCGGACAGGTCCCTGCCGCTGAGGATCCTCAATCCGCTGTCGGGGGGCTGCCACCAGGCCAATGGCTGGCTGGGGCGCGAGAAGTACTCGTCTCGGTTGCTGGCCAGTACGAACGGGTAACGCTTGCTCTGGCCGATCGCAATTGCTGCAAGACACATGGAAAGGATGATCGCAGAAGCACTGCTCAAGAGGGAGTCGGCACGAACGCGTATGAAGGCTTGTCATTTCGAAGCGACTGTTCCGACAGAAGCTGCCATCCCGGCGCGCAGGACTCCTTGCGGCGTTGCCCCTGGACCCGCGTGCCCCATCGCCTGGAGAGATCATGAACACACGACCGTGGCTGGTTCCCCTCGTCACGACCGCCGCCGCCATCGCCGGGTTTGCGTTCACCACGGTGACGCTGGCGGGTGAGGCCGCCGGGCCTGAACCCGCCGTTCCGCCCCTGTACCAGCTGCGCGGCGAAGATCAGGCCAGTGCGGACAGGGTGTCGCCCACTCGCTCGTCCGTACGTTGATCGGAATCGCCATGTCGCACTTCAAGATCGCACTCCTGATCCACAGCAAGCTCGAAGGTGCCGGGCAATCGGCCATCTACCGCGCACTCATGGGGGCCCAGGAACTTCGCAGAGCGGGAGACGACGTGGTCATCGTGTTTGACGGCGCCGGCAGCACTGCGGCGTCGGAGATGGCACAGCCGAGCCACCGGTTCCACACTCTGTTTGCGGACGTCCTGCCAGTGGTTCGCGGCGTGTGCCGCTTCTGCGCCAAGAGCTATGGTGTGCTCGATGCCTTGCAGTCGGCAGAGCTGCCTCTGCTCGGGGACGATCGCGGTCATGCGAGCCTGCGAGCCCTTCTGCTCGAGGGCAGACAGATCATCACCTTCTGAACCGGCTGACGCTCAGGCGTCAGGACCCGGTTGCATGTCCCGCACGGCCTTGCGCATGAAGACCAACTGGTCACCCACCCTGCGACAGCCCTTGCAGGTGAGCAGATGCAGACGCATGCGCACACCCATGACCAGCGGCGGTGGGGAGTCTTGCGATTCGCTGAGAAGCTTGGGCAAGGCGCGGCAGTCGAGCAGGAGTTTCATGACGGCGGTCACCCATCGCGGACGAAGACCTGGTTGGTCGCACGAGGCGAGTCGGCCTTACAGATTCCTGGCCTGGTTCTCTGTGCAGGAGCATCGAAGCCGAGCTCGCTGAGCTGCACCAACCGCTTCTGCGGTTTGCCAGGGTGCAACTGCGCACTGGCAGGAGCCGCCAGCAGCGTGGCAACAGCCCGAAAGGTCGCTTGAGCAGCGCCAGTTCTTCGAGACCCCGCAGAGCTGTGTGGACCGGCTGCCCGCCAAAGTGGGCCGGGTGTTCATGATGCGCGAGTGGCTGGAGTGGGACGTCGGGGACATCTGCACCGGGCCGGGCATCGCCGCCGGCCACTGCGGCGTGTTGCTCTGCCGCCCCCGGCTGCGACTGCGTGAGTGCCTGGACTGCGGAACCATCGCTCGCGTGACCGCGCTGGCCGCTTGCGACCGTGAAGGGTCGTTCCTGCTAACCGCCCCGCAGCAGGGACAGAGCACCTCGCTGGCCGCAGTTGAGCGCTTCGAACACCACGCGGAAGACCTGACCGCTGCTGGCGCCGACCAGCAGTTCGAGACCCAGGCGGGGACGCTGACCCTTCAGCCTGAGGCCGATCTCGGGCACTTCGGCCGTGGTGCGCACCACGTGGTACCGCCCTTCCTCGTCACGAAGGCACAGGGCCTGGCCCGAGAGCAGCGGCGTGGCGTCAAGGACGGTGTAGGAGGACATCGCAGGGCGGTTCGCTGACCCGAAGAGTCTGGAGCGGCAGCGTGAAATCACGGTGACTTGCCACATGGTCGCATCCGCGCAGGCGTTCCCGTCACGGTCCCGACTCGATCCCGTCACAGCCGAGACTTGACCCGGAACCACGCTGCGAGGATGTCCAACGCCTGTTCAGGAGAGTTCGAAGTGCATGAGTTCTGGAAGAAGGTCGAGACCCTGCGCTGGGATGACAGCCGCTACTACCACCAGTGCCGCATCAATCAGACGCTGCATCTGATCAGCGCGTGCAGTTTTGTCGCCGCCTATGCGCTGCTCTTCGTCGATCCGGCCGCCGCTGCGCTGGTGGGCTGGCTGGTGGGCATGACCACGCGCCAGTCGGGCCACATCTTCTTCGAGCCCCGCGGATTCGACCGGATCCACGGCGTGAGCTACGAGCACAAGGAAGCCATCAAGGTGGGCTTCAACATGCGCCGCAAGGCCGTGCTGATCACCATCTGGCTGGGCCTGCCATTGTTGCTGTGGCTCAGCCCGAGCCTCTTCGGCTGGATCGAGCCCGCGCACGGTGCGCAGGGCTTCGCCCATGACGTGGGCCTGGGGTGGCTGGCCTTGGGTGCTGCGGGTCTGCTGTTCCGCACCGTGCACCTCTGCTTCCTGCGCGACCCGGCGTGGGCCCTGGCCTGGGCGGTGAAGATCATCACCGACCCATTCCACAACATCGCCATCTACTGGCGCTCGCCCCTGGCGCTGCTGCAAGGGCAGCGCTACGACCCGATGGACTCGGGCCAGCGAGGGTGAATCAGTCCAGGGCACCCCAGCCGGTGGCCCGGCGGCGGTAGCAGCCCTGCGCGTCGATCAGTTCATCGGCCACGGCTTCGGCGGTGGCCGGCAGCGGTTCCGCGCCCATGGCGCGGATCGCGCCCAGCGTGGCCTTGAACCAGGACATCTGCGGGCACTCGACGTGGGGCTCGAAGGATCGGAACGCATACACCGTGACGACGGCTTGCTGCTGCACCATGTGACTCTCCTCGCGTTCGGCAGTGCGGCGGTTGAGCAATGGGAAAAGTCTACCGCGCAGGAATTGTCGAGTGCTGCGCCAGCGCAGGAATCCTGTGCGGCAGCGCGGAGCCATGCGCCGAACGAGACGTAGCCCCCCGTCCGCCGCCACGGCGGCCACTCTCGGCGTAGTCCGAACGAATCACCCGAGTCACATGGGTCGGGCCTGCCGTTCACCTCGAGGTCATACGGGCTTCCTAGAGTGGTCCGAACCGTCCACAGCCCTGTGGCCAGAACCCCGTCATGAGCCCACGCCGCCCACCGCACAGCCAGACCACCCCGCGCCCGCCCCGCCGTGGCTTCACCCTGCTCGAACTGCTGGTGGTCATGGTCATCATCGGGCTGCTCGCCGGTTACGTGGGGCCCAAGCTGTTCGGGCAGATCGGCAAGTCCGAGGTCAAGGTCGCACGTGCACAGATCGACGCGCTGCAGAAGGCGCTGGACCAGTACCGGATCGATGTCGGCCATTACCCCAGCACGGAGCTGGGTCTGCCAGCGCTGGTGGCACGGCCGGCCGGCGAACCGCGCTGGTCCGGGCCCTACATGGCCAAGGCCGTTCCGGTCGACCCCTGGGGCAACGCCTACCAGTACCGCTCGCCGGGGCGTTTCGGCGAGTACGACCTGCTGTCGCTGGGCCACGACGGCCGGCCGGGTGGCGAAGGCGAGAACGCCGACATCGTGAGCTGGTGACGGGTGCCGAATGCCTGAGTTCATCGCCCGCATCCACGACACCCCGCAAGGCGTGCGCAGCCTGCGCGTGCAGGCCGAGCACGCTGGCGCGGTGGCCCAGGCGCTGGGTGTCGATCCGCGGCGCCTGCTGTCGGTGGCGCCGGCGCAGGTGGTCGGGGCGGCGCGCCGGCACCAGGCGCTTTCACCGCGCCTGTTCGCCCAAGAGCTGGCCGTGCTGCTGCAGGCGGGCGTGCCCTTGCTGGAAGCACTGGTCACCTTGCGCGAGAAGGACAGCTCGGCGCAGGTGCTGGACACCGTGCTCGAGGCCTTGCGTGCCGGCCAGCCACTGTCTGTGGCGCTGGCCCGCGAGCCCCGCGCCTTCGACGAACTGTTCATCGCCGTCGTGGCGGCCAGCGAGCGCAGCGGCCAGCTCGCCCTCACGCTGCGCGACCACGCCGCCTACCTGGGCTGGAGCGAATCGCTGCGCGCGCGCCTGGTGGCCGCCGCTGTCTACCCGCTGATGCTGCTGGCTGCGGGCGGCGCCGTCGTCCTGTTCCTCCTGCTCTACGTGCTCCCGCGCTTCGCCGGCGTCTTCGAGGGCATCGGCAAGGATCTGCCGCCGGCGTCCCAGGCGCTCATCCACCTGGGCGTGGCCGCCCACGCCCATCCAGCGGTGGCAGTGTCGGTGGCACTGGCGCTGCCGGCGCTGGCGTTCGCCGTCTGGCGCGCACCCGCTGCCCGGGCGGCCGCCGCGGCGCTGATGTGGCGCAGCCGCTTCGTCGGGCCGCGCTTGCGCGTGGTGGCCCTGGCGCGGCTGTACCGCTGCCTGGCGCTGCTGCTGTCGGCCGGTGTCCCCGTCGTCGGCGCCCTGCGCCTGGCCCAAGGCGTGGTGCCGCTGCCGCTGCGTGATGGACTGGGCCGCACGGTGGCCGACGTGGCCAGCGGTCAACGGCTGTCGCAGGCCTTGCTGGACGCCGGTCTGGCCACGCCGGTGGCACTGCGCATGCTGCGCGTGGGCGAGAGCACGGGCGAGGTGGCGGCGATGTTCGCGCAGGCCGCGGCCTTCCACGACGAGGAGATCGCGCGCCTGTCCGAGCTCGTCACCCGCACCGTCAACCCGCTGCTGATGCTGGTGATGGGCACCGTCATCGGCGGCATCGTGGTGCTGATGTACCTGCCCATCTTCACCTTGATGGAGCAGGTGCAGTGAACGCCGTCGTCGAACTCGGCGTCGGCGGGCTGGTGCCCGACTTCGGCGCCTGGGATCCGGCAGCGGCGCTGCGGCACGGCGTGGTGCCGGCACGCGACAGCGAGGGCCGCCTGTGGCTGCTGGCCGACCGCGACGCCGACACGCTGCTGCTGCAGGCCGTGGAATCTCAGGCCCGGCGCGCCGTGCGCTGGCGCCGCTGTGATGCCGCATTGCTGAAAGCCTGGCTGGCCGAGGGCGAACGCGAGTTCCGCGCGCTCGACGGCGTGGCCGCCGCGGCCGGGCCGGCCGCCGTCGAGGGCCAGGCCACCGAGCTCTCGCTGCTGAGCCTGGCCGCCGGCGCCAGCCCGGCGGTGAAACTGCTGGACGCCGTGCTCTACGACGCGCTGAAGGACGGCGCCAGCGACATCCACATCGAGAACCACCCGCGCGGGGCCGACGTGCGCCTGCGCATCGACGGCGTGCTGCTGCCGGTGCAGAAGGTGGACGGCACGGCGCTGGCCGAGCAGATCGTCTCGCGGCTGAAGGTGATGGCCGAGCTGGACATCGGCGAGCGACGGCTGCCGCAGGACGGCCGCTTCAAGCTGCGCATGTCGGGCCGCGAGATCGACTTCCGGCTCTCCGTGATGCCCAGCGCCTTCGGCGAGGACGCGGTGGTGCGGGTGCTCGACCGCGCGCACATCGAACACGGCAGCGGCCAGCTCACGCTGCAGGCGCTGGGCTTCGAGCCGGCGCTGCGCGACGCCATCCTGGCGGTGGCCCGGCGACCCCACGGCATGCTGCTGGTCACCGGGCCTACCGGCAGCGGCAAGACGACGACGCTCTACGCGGCGATCACGGAAACGCACACCGGCCGCGAGAAGACCATCACCATCGAGGACCCGGTGGAGTACCAGCTGCCGGGCGTGGTGCAGATCCCCGTCAACGACAAGAAGGGCCTGAGCTTCGCGCGCGGCCTGCGCAGCATCCTGCGCCACGACCCCGACCGCGTGATGGTGGGCGAGATCCGCGACGCCGAGACCGCGCAGATCGCCGTGCAGGCCGCGCTCACCGGCCATCTGGTGTTCAGCACCGTGCACGCCAACAGCGCCTTCGACGTCATCGGCCGCTTCATGCACATGGGGCTGGACCTCTACAACGTCGTCTCGGCGCTCGAGGCGGTGCTGGCGCAGCGGCTGCTGCGCCAGCTGTGCACCGACTGCCGCGGCGCCGGTTGTGCGCACTGCCGCGGCACCGGCTACCGCGGGCGCCGCGCCGTGGCCGAGATGCTGCTGCTGGATGACGAGCTGCGCGACCTCATCGCCTCGCGCGCGCCCATGGGCCGCATCAAGCAGATGGCGCGCGAGCGCGGCATGCAGCCGCTGCGCGCCGTGGCCGAGCAGGCCGTCGCGGACGGCTGGACCACCACCGAGGAGTTGGACCGTGTCACGGCCGACGCCTGATCGCGCCGGCCGCGGCAGGCTGTCGCCGGCCCGTCTGGCGGCGCAATGGCTGGCGCGTTTCCGCCTGGCACCACTGCTGCTTCGCAGCGAAGGCGTGTGGGACGGCCTGCAGGCCTGGCCGGGCTTCGACGCCTGGTGTGAGGCGCACGGTGGCCAGAGCTGCGCGCTCTCGGTGTCCTCGGCGCTGCTGCACGAGCTGGTCTGCGATGTCGACCTCCCGCTGGCCGACGACCCGGCGGCGCTGGCCTGGGCCCGGCCGTTGCTGCAGCACTTCCACGGCGACGCGGCGCAAGGCTGGCCGCTCGCCGCCTGGCAGGACGGCCCGACACGCGGCATCAGCGCGCTGCACGGCGTGCGGCTCGATGGCGTGCTGTCCAGCGCCCGCCAGCACGGCGTGCGGGTGCTGGCGGTGCGGCCCTGGTGGGCACGCGTGCTGCAGCTGTCCCTGAAGCGGCAGCCCGCGCTGCGTCAGGGGCCGGCACGGCTGCTGGTGCTGGAAGGCCAGGGCCTGACCGAGCTGGTGCTGCGCGAGGGCCAGGTCATGGGCGTGCAGATCCGCCGCCTGGACGAAGCCACGTCCCCGGCGCTGCGCGCCTGGTGCGAAGAGCATCCCGGCGACGGCCCCACGTTCACCGTCGGCTACGGCCTCGCGCCCTCCCCGACCGGTGCGCCCGGCCTGCCCGCAGCGCTCGATGCCCTCGACGCCCCGGCCCCTTCGCTGCGCTGGCTCTCGGCAAGTCCCGCATGAAGGCGATGCCCGACTTCCTGCGGCCGACCCGCCGGCCGCACCGGCTGGCCTGGGCGTCTTGCGGCACGGCCTTGCTGGTGCTGGGGGTCGCTGCGCTGGAAGCCCGCGACGCGGCAGAAGCGCTGGCCCAGGCCGAGCGCGCAGCGACACGGCCTCTGGAGCCCGTGCCGCCTGGCGCGCCTCCGGCGCCCCCCGCAGACCCGGCGGCGCAGCGCGCCCTCGACGAGGCCCTGCGTCGGCTGGAGCGCCCCTGGCCCGCCTCCTTCCACGGCATCGAGAACATCCAGGCGCGCGGCTTGGCCTGGCTGTCCCTGCGCATCGACGAGAGGGGCACGCTGCACCTCGAAGGCCGTGCGCCCGACACGGTCACGGCCCTGGCAGCGGCACAGCTGCTGCGGCGCCAGCCAGGATGGCACGACGTGGTGCTGGGCCGCATGGAGAGCACGCCCGAGGGCGTGCAGGCCTTCGAGATCAGCGCCGCATGGACGGAGGCCCGCCCATGATGCGCTGGCCTGCGGCCTGGGGTTGGCCCGGCGCGGTGGCCTTGCTGGCCCTGCTGTCGGCAGGCGGTCTGGGTGGTGTGCTGGCGCCCCGTTGGCAGGCGCAGGCCGAGGCTGCTTCGCGCGTCCCCCAGCACAGGCCGGCGCCAGCGCCTGCCGCAGCCTCCGCGCCACGGCGCGCGCTGCCGGCCGTCGGCGACAGCGCCGAGCGCGTGGCCGCGCTGCTGCGGCTGGCGGCTCGCCACGGGCTCGTGCTGGAGCGCACGCAGCAGCGCATCAGCCTGTCGGGGAACGTGCGGCGCCTGCAGGTGGGCCTGACGCTGCGCGGGCGCTACGTCGAGCTGCGGTCCTTCATCGCCGCGGCGCTGCGCGCCGACGCTGGCCTGGCGCTCGACGAGCTGAGCCTGCGCCGCGGCGCGCCCGAGGTCGACCAGCTGGAGGCCGAGCTGGCGTGGTCCTTCTTTCAGCCGGCCTCGCCGGCGCTGGCCACGTGATGAAGCGCCACGCCGTGCTCGGCACCGCCCTGCTCGCCACGCTGGGCGCCAGCGCCTGGGTCGCCGTGCTGCCTGACGGGGACGAGCCGGTCGTGGTCGATGCCGTTGCCCGCCTGGCGCAGCCGGCCTCGCGGCCAGGCCCGGCCGGCCTGGATGCGGCGCCCGCCGCCGTGGCCCGCCCTCGCGAAGCCTGGGGCACCGCGCCCCGTGCCGCGCTGGCCGCCTGGTCAGCGCCCGCGGCCGCGGCACCCAAGCCGGCCGCGTCGGCGCCGGTCCGCCTGCCACCGCCGAAGTTCCCGTACGCCTGGATCGGCCGTCTGGACGACAGCGGCGACGTGCAGGCGCTGCTGAGCAATGCCGAGCGCAGCTTCGGTGCCCGCGCCGGCGACGTGCTGGACGGCCGCTGGCGCATCGAACGGGTCGCCGCGACGCGGCTGCAACTGAGCTGGCTGCCCACCGGCGAAACCGTGAACGTGGAGCTCAGATGAGGCGTCGGGCGGGATGGATGCTGTGCCTGCTGCTGGCGGGCTGCGGCCATGCGCTGGTGGACGAGTCCGACCGGCTGGCCCGCGCGGGCGACTTCGAGGCCGCCTTCGCCTCGCTGGAGTCCGCGCTCGCGCGCCGGCCCGACGACCCCGTGCTGCGCACCGCGTACGACCGCGCCCGTGACCGCGTGGTGGTGCGCGCGCTGGCGATGGCCGAGCTGGCCCTGGCCGGCGGTCGCAGCGAAGAGGCGCAGCGCCTGGTGGAACGCGTGCGGCGGCTGGACAGCAAGCACCCGCGCCTGGCGGCCCTGGACGCCGAGATCGAGCGCAGCCGCCGGCAGCGCGGCGCCGAAGCGCAGCAGGCCGCGACGCCCGCCCTGGCGCCAGCCCCCGCCGAAGGGCTTTCGTCACTGGGCGCGGCTTTCCAGAAGCCGGTGACGCTGGAGTTCCGGGAGGCGCCGCTGCGGCAGGTCTTCGAGACCCTGGCCCGCACCACGGGGGTCAACTTCGTCTTCGACAAGGACGTGCGCGGCGACGCCCGGGTCACCGTGTTCCTGCGCCAGACGAGTCTGGACGAGGCCGTGCGCGTGATCCTCTCGACCCAGCAGCTCGACCGCAAGCTGCTCAACGAGCGCACGGTGCTGGTCTATCCGAACACGCCGGCCAAGCAGCGCGAGCACCAGGAACTGGTGACGCGCACGCTGTACGTCGTCAACGCCGACGTGAAGCAGGTGGCGACGATGGTGAAGACGCTGGCCAAGACCCGCGATCTCTTCGTCGACGAACGCCTGGGCGCACTGGTGCTGCGCGACACGCCGGAGGTGCTGCGCCACGTCGAGCGGCTGATCGCCACCATCGACCTGCCCGAACCCGAGGTGATGCTGGCGGTCGAGGTGCTGGAGATCACCAGCGAGCAGGCCGACGTGCTGGGCCTGAGCTGGCCCACCGAGATCCAGCTCGGCGTGCCCGGCGTCACCGGCAACGTGCCGCTGTCCAGCCTGGACCGGCTGCGCGGCACGGTGGCCAACCCGGCCATGGTGGCCTCGCTGCGGGGCAGCCAGGGCACCACCAACCTGCTGGCCAACCCGACCATCCGCGCCCGCAACCGCGAGAAGGCCAAGGTGCAGATCGGCGAGAAGCTGCCGGTGTTCAGCACCACGTCGGCCACGGCCAACGTCGGCGCCTCCACCACCGTGACGACGCTGGACGTGGGCCTGAAGCTGGACGTCGAGCCCAGCGTGCAACTGGACGGCGACGTGATGATCAAGGTGGCGCTGGAAGTCAGCAGCCTGATCAGCGAAGTGCAGGGACCGGCGGGCTCGCTGGCCTACCGCGTCGGCACGCGGCTGACGAGCACGTCGCTGCGGCTGCGGGACGGCCAGACGCAGGTGCTCTCGGGCCTCATCAACGACGAAGACCGTCGCAGCGCCAACGGCCTGCCGGGGCTGGCGGGCATGCCGTTGATCGGCCGGCTCTTCGGCGTCAACGACAACGAGCGGCGCAAGACCGAGATCGTCATGCTCATCACGCCGCGCATCGTGCGCCGGCTGCCGACGCTGGGCGTGGCCGCGACGACCCTGCCCTCAGGCACCGACAGCCTGCCCGGCCAGTCGCCGCTGCGGCTGCAGCGCCAGGCCCAGGTCGGCGTCGGCCCGACCGGCGGCGCGGCCCGCGCGCCGGCCGCCCTGCCGGCGGAAGCGGCCCCGGCGGCGGCTTCGGGCGCCGTGCTGGCCCTGTCCGTCACACCCCAGGCCGCGGTGGGCGAGACGGTCTCGGTGACGCTGGGCAACCGTTCGGCGCTGAACGTGCGCGGCGAACTGCTTTACGACGCCGCGTCGCTGCAGGCCACAGCGCCCGGCGCCGCCCCCGGCCGCCTGCCCTTCGCGCTGGGGCCCCGCGGGGAGTCCGTGGTGGTGTTGCGCGTGCTGCCGGCGGCGGCCGGAGCGCGTCTCACGCCCGAACTGTCGGGCGTGGTCGCCAGCGACGGCGACGGTTCGGCGGCGGAGATTCGCGTCGAAGGTGCCGATGCCAGCATCCAGGTGCGCCCGACCGGCGGAGCGTCGAAATGAAGCCGCTGCAGGTTTGCCGCCGTGGCTTCACGCTGATCGAGATGGTCGTGGTGCTGGCGCTGGTGGGCATCCTGGCGACGGCCGCCGTGCCGCTGCACGAGTTGGCCCTGCGCCGCACGCAGGAGTCGGCCCTGCGCGAGGGGCTGCGCACGCTGCGCAGCGCCATCGACGCCCACCGAGCGGCCGTCGAAGCCCGGCGCGTCGCGCCGCTGCCGGACGGCTCGCCGTATCCGCCCAGCCTGGAGGTCCTGGTCGCGGGCGTTCCCTTGCTCGACGAAAGCGGCCGGGCCGACGCCACGCGTCGCCTGTACCTGCTGCGCAAGCTGCCTCGCGATCCTTTCGCCGATCCGGCCCTGCCGGCAGCCCAGACCTGGGCCCTGCGCAGCAGCCACAGCCCGCCCGACGCCCCCACCCCCGGTGCCGACGTCTTCGACGTGCGCTCGCGCAGCGAGGGTCGGGGCATCGACGGCACCCGCCTCGACCAGTGGTGAAGCGATGAAACGGCAGCACCCCCGGGGCTTCACCCTCATCGAGCTGATCGTGGTCATGGCCATCGTCGGCCTGCTGGTGTCGATCGCCGCGCCGCGCTATTTCGCCAGTCTGGAACGGGCGCGCGAGAACAGCCTGCGCAGTTCGCTGGCCGTGATGCGCAACGCGATCGACCAGTTCGCCGCCGACCGTGGGCGCTACCCCGAGTCCTTGGAGGAACTCGTCGAAGCCCGCTACCTGCGGCAGGTGCCGCAAGACCCCTTCACGGGCCGCCAGGACAGTTGGGTCGCCGTGGCGCCCCCACCCGACAGCGTGGTGCCGGGCCGCCTGGGCGATGTGCGCACGGGATCGGCCGGACGCACCGGCGATGGAGTGCTGCATGCGGACTGGTGAGCGCCGGCGGCGTGGCTTCACCTACCTGGGGCTGATCTTCGCCCTCGCGCTGGGCGGCGTGGCGCTGGCGGCCGTTGGCCAGGCCTGGCAGACGCAGGCCCAGCGCGAGCGCGAGGCGGAACTGCTGTGGCGAGGGCTCCAGATCCGTGACGCCCTGCAGCGCTACGCCGGCGAGGGCGGGTCGTGGCCGCAGACGCTTTCGGACCTGCTGGAAGACCACCGCAACGCCAAGCCCCGCCATTGGTTGCGCAGGCTCTATGCCGACCCTTTCACCGGGCAGGCCGACTGGCTCCTGCTGCGCGATGCCACGGGCGGCATCTTCGGGGTGGCCAGCCGTTCGCGGCAACCGGCCCTGCGCCGGCAAGGCTTGCCCGAAGGCGTGGAGCCGCCGGAATCGACGTCGCCCAGCGTCGGCGACTGGAAGTTCGTCGCCGGATTGACACCGCGAGAGACCACCAAGACCACGGGGAGGAAGCCATGAACAACAACGGCCAGGGCGAGCGCGGCCATGCCGATGACGCCGTGATGCTGGACCAGCGGCAGGCCGACGCCATCGTGCGTGTGGCCGAGGCCGTGCCCGGCGTGCGCCGGCGCTACCAGTACTTCGTCTGGACGCAGAGCCAGCTGCAGACCCTGCTGCCGCACCAGCTGCTGGTCTGTGGCGCCTACGTACGGCAGCGTCGCGACCTCGTGTTCGAGGCCTTCCACAGCGTCGTTCTGCAGCCCGAACTGCTGGCGCTGATGTCCGACGGCCAGGGCCCGCTGCTGCGCGCACTTCAGGCCGCCTGGATCGATGGCCGCAACCGGCCGCTGCTGCTGCCGGTGTCGCGCCTGGCCGAGGTGGCCCACCGCGAGGCCGCCGACCTCCTGGCCAGCCACGACATCGGTGCCCTGCTGGTCCACGGCGTGGCGCGGCCCCAGCGGCCGGCCGAGCTGGAGAGCTTCTTCGTCTTCGCCTCCATCGGCCCGGTCATGGCGGCCGCTGCCGCGTTGCACGTGGATCTGCTGATGCCCTACCTGCACTCCAGCTGGCAGCGCGTGATGGCCACCGAGCGCGAGATGGGCCTGCCGCCGGTGGCAGCCAAGGCCGCGCCGAAGGACGACGCCGTCAGCTTCTCGAGGCGGATCACGGAGCGCGAGCGCGAAGTGCTCAAGGGCGTGGCCGAGGGGAAGAACAACCAGGAGATCGGCCTCGTGCTGGGCATCAGCCAGCTCACCGTGAAGAACCACGTGCAGAAGATCCTGCGCAAGCTGGACTGCAGCAACCGCGCGCAGGCCGTGGCCCAGGCCCTGGCCCTCGGGCTGCTGCGCAGTTCCGGCGGCCACTGAGCCGGCATCCCCACTCCCCCAAGCCCGGAGCCCCATGCCATGACGACCCGCTTGCCGCATCTGCCGGGCCTGCCGGCGGCCAGCCTTGGACACGACGCGCCCCGCCAGGCCGGCGAGCCGATGCGTTTCGGCCACTTTCCCATCACCGAGACGCGCAGCTTCCCGCCGCCTTCCCAGCCCGAGTGCTGGGTCTACGTCACGCTCAACGCCGAGATCGCGCTGACCCTGCAGCGCTGCCCCGGGCTGCAGCAGCTGACGCAGTCGCCGCGCGCACGCGTCAGCGTGGACGGTCAATGGATCTGGTGGGCGCTGCGCCGCAAGTACCCGGGCCGGCCACTGGCCAAGCTGTCGGGCTCGGAGCTGATCTACGACATCGCGGCGCATTGCGCCCATGAGCAACGAAGGCTGTTCCTGCTGGGCGCGTCGGCACCGTCCAACGCGCGCGCGGTGCAGGCACTGCGGGAGCGCTGGCCACGCCTGGCGGTGGCAGGCTTCGCCATGCCCGCCTTCGAGCCTGGCGAGGACAGCGAGCTCGAGACGCGCGCACGCTCGCTGCAGGCGATCCGCGCCTTCGAGCCGGACTACGTCGTGCTGGCACTGGGGCCGGGCAAGCAGTACCGCTTTGCCTGGACGCTGGCGGGCGAACTGGACGGCATGGTCAGCGGCCTGCTGTGCTTCGGCGGTGCCATCGACATGGTCAGCGGCACCGTCAGGCGCGCTCCGAAAGCCTGGCAGGAGCATGGCCTCGAGAGCGTCTACCGCGTGCTCCAGCAGCCCTCGCGCGCTCGCCGCTGGCTGGGCACCTTGCGCATCCTGCCGCGCCTGGCGCTGGGGCGCTTTTGAGCGCAGTCTTGCCGATCAGCGTGGTGACGGTGGTGCTCAACGGCGCACCGCTCATCGGCGCGGCCATGGCCTCGCTGGTCAGCCAGAAGCACCCGGCGCTCGAGTGGGTGGTCGTCGATGGCGGTTCGACAGACGGCACGCAGGACATCGTGCGACGCTGCACCGAGCTGCCGAGCACGCTGATCAGCGGCCCCGACGCCGGCATCTACGACGCCATGAACAAGGGCTTGGCGGCGGCGCGCGGCGAGGCGCTGTTCTTCCTCAACGCCGACGACCGCTTCGCCGACCCGGAAGCGCTGAGCCGGCTCGCGCAGGCGCTGGAGGCCGGCGCGGCCGACCTGGCCTTCGGCGACATCGTGGTCTTCGGCGATGGGCATGACCGGCTGCGCTCGCACCGGCATGTGCGCCCGGCGCGGCTGGGCCACGAGTCGCTCAGCCACCAGGCGGTGCTGGCACGGCGCAGCTGCTTCGCCCGCGTGGGCGACTTCGACACGCGCTACCGCATCTGCGCCGATCTCGACTGGTTCATGCGTTGCGCCGACGCCGGGCTGCACTTCGTCCATGTGCCGTCGCTGGTCTGCCGCTGCATGGCGGGCGGCGAGAGCAGCCGTCGCTACGCGCTGCAGATGCAGGAGCGGCGCGAACTGATCGCCCGCCACCAGGCGCCGCTGCAGCGCCATGCCCAGCGCCTGGCCGCCGGCCTGCGCCGGCGCTGGGCGACCCCGGACTCGCTGCCGTGACGGCCATCGCCGCGGTGTCGGCTGCCGGTGTGAGGCAGGGACTGACGGTCTTCCTCGCCGGTCGGGCGCTCAGCGGCCTGCTCGGCGTCGCCTGGCTGGCGCTGCTGGTGCGCAACCTGCCCACCCCCGAACTGGCGGTCCACTTCGCGCTGCTGGCCGTGTTCGAGATCACCCAGCTGGCCAGCGGCTGCGGCGTCCAGGCCTACATCCAGCGCTTCGTGCCGGTCGACCTGATGCAGTGCAGCGGCAGGACGCTGGGAAGGCGGCTGCTCGGCCTCGTCGGCTGGCGCCTCGCCACGCTGGTGCTGGCCTCGGCGTTCATCGCCGGACTGTGGCCATGGCTGCCCGGCTGGACGGGGCAGCGTCTGTCGGGCATCCCGCTGGTCCTTTTCCTCGCGTTCCTGTGCTGCGAGGGACTGCTGCGCTGCATCGAGCTGCTGCTGGAGAGCCTGCTGCTGCAGGGGCGGCGCCAAGGGCTCGCCCTGGCCCGCAACCTGATGCGCATGGCCGGGCTGGGGCTGTTGATCACCGCCGGCGCGGCCATCGACGCCGCGCTGGTGCTGCGGCTGGAGCTGGGTCTGTCCGCCGCCCTGGCCGTGGCCGGCCTGTGGTTCATCGCGCGATATCTGCGCGAACGGCCCGAGCCCCGGCACCCGGCCGCTGAGCCGCCTGCGGCGAGAGGCCCGCGCCTGCGCTTCGCCCTGCAGGGCCATGCGGCGCTGCTGCTGGGCCTGGTGGCCGGGGTCGACATGCTCAAGCTGGTGGTCGGCGCGACGGCCGGACCGGCCGCGCTGGCGACCTTCGGCGTGGCCGTGGCCCTGGCCGACATGGCGGCCCGCCATCTGCCGGCGCTGCTGCTCTTCGACTATGTCCGTGCCGTGCTCACGGCGCGGACCAGCCCGCATGGCGGCGGGCCCTTGCCCTGGCTGTGGCCGCGGCTGCTGCTGCGGCTGAACGGTCTCGTGTTGATCGCGCTGCTGGCGTGGATGCTGGTCTTCGGCGAAGCCGCGCGGCAACAGCTGGCCAGCGGCCCTTCGCCAGCGGGCCTCGTGGCCTGCATCGCGACGCTGCTGCCGATGCTGTTCGTGCAGGCCTTCAGGTTGATGGCCGGCCTGGTGGCCCACCTGCAGTCGGACAACCGGTCCGTGCTGTGGGCGACGATGGCCACGTGGTGCGCACCGCCCCTCGTGGCCCTGGCAGCGCCGCACCTCGGCGCGCCCGCGGGTGCGCTGGGTCTGCTCGTCGTGGAGCTCAGCTACGCCTGGGTCCTCAAGCAACGGCTGAGCCTGCACCTGACGGACCTGCTGGGCGATCTGCGCTTCTGGCGCCGCGCAGGGGCTGCCGGGGGCGCGGCCGCGGCCTGCGGCCTGGCGGCCAGCCTGTTGCACCACCCGACCTGGGCCCTGGGCGCCGGCAGTGCCCTGCTGCTGGCCTGCTACGCCGGCCTGCTGTGGCGCCTGCGCCCGCTGGCACCGGACGAACATCAGGCGCTCTGGCGGCTGGCCGGCAGAGCCTGAGCCCGCGGGGTGCAACTAGGCCTGGCGAAGGAAGATGCCATCCACCTGCAACAGCTGGCCCGATTGCGCGTCGGCAAAGCCCGGCTCCAGCCCGACGCAACGGTAGCCCAGCGAGTCCAGCAGGCTCAGGGTCTGCGCCATCACCGGCGCGCCTTCGTACAGCGGACACAAGGACATCTCGAGCTGGATGACCCCGATGCGGTGCAGGCAGGCCGACGCCCCTTCCAGCACGCGGTGCTCCAGGCCCTGGGTATCGATCTTCAACCAGACCTGCCGCTCGCCCTGGTCCAGCTCCGCAAACAGCCCGTCCAGGCGGCGCAGCGTCACCACCTGCTCGGCGACATAGCGCGACTCGGGCGCCGAGGCCAGGTGCGCCGGCAGCATCGGCAGCAGCGAGCTGCTCTCGGAGTTGGCGGCGACATGCAGGTGCGCCGGGCCGTCGCGCTCGGCCAGCCCGATCTCGTGGACCTCCCAGCAGGGGTCGCCTCGGGCCGCGGCCTTCAGGCGGGCAAAGGCTTCGGGCAGCGGCTCGAAAGAGCAGATGCGGCCGCCCCAGTGCAAGGTCTGCCGCAGCAGCTGGCCGTACTGGCCGGCGTTGGCGCCGACGTCCAGCACGAGTTCGGTGCCCAGGTGCCGCAGCAGGCGCGCCCGGCGATCCAGGGCACTGCCCGGGCGCGGGTGGCGGACGAGCTGCAGGCCGAGCCGTCGCAGACCTCGGTTCAGCAGACGGGCGGAGCGCAGCATCATGTCGCGGCTCGCAGGCAGCGCGCCAGCGCCAGTCGGTAGTCGGCCTCGCGCCGCGCCGACCAGTCCCTGACCGCGGCGTCGCGCTGTGGGGCGGCGGGCGCGTCGAAGGCGGCGCAGGCGAGCGCAAAGCCTTCGGCCTCGTCGACCACGCAGACATGCGGCAGCGCTGCGGCCTGCAGGCCACGCAAGGCGTGGCGCGTGGCCACCAGCGCGGGCGCACGGGCGATCGCTTCGATGACCTTCTCGTGCACGCCCGAGCCCGTGTGGGAGGGCACGGCCACCACATCGACCGCGGCATAGAACGTAGCGACATCCGCCAGACGGCCCAGCGACCGCACCTGCGGCGGCAGGCCCAGACCGTCCAGCCCGGCGCCCGCCAGGTGAAGCACGCAATGGGCCGGCAGGCGCGGCAAGACCTGCTTCAGCATCCAGTCCAGGGCCTCGCGGTTCGGACCCCAGGTCCAGGTGCCCAGCATGCCGATGCGGCGCTCGCCCGGCGCAGCGGACGCTTGGCGCTCCGGACCGGCGTCCACCGGCGCGAAGCCCGGCAGCACATCGACATGCGTGCGATGTCCGCCGGTGGCGACCATGCGGCGCCAGGCCTCGGCATCGTCCTCGCTCAGGCAGGCCACGGCAGCCGCGTGGCGCAGCAGTTCGTTTTCCCAGCCTTGCAGCAGTCGCGCCTCACGCCGGAAGACGGCAGCCTGCACACGGTGGCCTGCCGCCGACGCCAGCGCCGCACGTTCCAGGTAGCCGGCCGACTCCAGGTTGTGCATCAGCACCACGGGCGAAGGCAGCCCCGGCAGCAGCGGGGCCACCCACGGGTAGGCCTGCAGGTGGTCCACCACCAGCAGGTCCAGGCCGGCGGCGCGCTGCGCCAGCAGCCAGCGCCGCACCGCGGCACCAGCGCCGTCGCTGGCCAGCCGCTGCACGGTGGAGGCGCGGCCACGGCACCAGGCGGCCGCCAGGTGGGCGGCCCGCCGAGGCCAGGGCAGCGTGGCGAAGGGTGCGACCAGCGGGCCCAGCGTCTGCGTCGAAACGCCCGGGCACGGCAGACCGGGCGCGGCACCGCGGCCGATCAGGCTGACGCGGTGTCCGGCCCGGGTCAGCTCACCGAGCAGGCGCGCCGTGCAGCGTTCACCGCCGCTGCGCGGCTCGTCGAAGAGCTGCGTGGTCACGAAGGCGACGTTCATCGCGGCGTGGCTCCGCTGGCGGGGTGCAGGTACAGGCCCAGCGCGAGGAAGCCCAGCGCGTTGCCCCCGACACCCAGGCTGGAGGCCGAGAAGACGTAGGTCACGGTCCAGAACAGCAGCCAGGCGGCGAGCCAGGGGCCGCCGGGGTCGCGACGCACGGTGGCGGTGGCCAGCACGTCGCGGGCCAGTGCGCGGATCCACAGCAGCGAGAACACCGCCATCAGCCCGACCTGCCCGATGACATTGCCCAGGCCGCTCTCCTCGCCCACCTCGGAAGGGTTGTCGGCGTAGTTGCCGGCCGCGCCGATGCCTTCGCCGAGCCAGTGGCCATGGCGCAGGTACTCCAACGCACTGATCAAGCCGTCCACGTGGGCCAGCGGGCCTTCGAGGTGCAGCGAAGAGGCCGCCAGCGCGGCGGCACAGGTCAGCATCACCAGCAGCATCAGGTGGCGCGGCGAAGGCAGCCCCGTCAGGCGCCAGGCCAGCAGCACGATGAGGTAGGCGAGAAAGCCCTTGGACAGCGTCGCCAGGCCGCAGCCCAGGGCCAGCAGCGCGGGCAGCCAGGCGGCATGGCCGCGTGCACGGCGCGCCAGCGCCAGGGTCAGCAGCACGGCCATGCCGGCAGCCAGCGTGGTGGGTTCCAGGTAGGTGGCGATGAGCCGCCGTACCGGGCCGCCGGTCAGGTCCTCCAGGTCACTGCTGAAGAAGCGTCCGCTCTCGTGGTACGGCTGATGACCGAAGCGGTCGAAGTTGTTCGCTGCCGTGAAGGCCTGGATGTCCAGCACATCGCTCCACAGGCTTTCCGGCCCCAGGCGCTCAGCGACACCGAACAGGGCCACCGCGACGGCCGTGCCGAAGATCAGCGCGAAGAGACGGTCGACCTGCCGAGGCGTCCACGGGATGACGAGCACGGCCACCAGCAGCAGCGGCACCAGCACCAGACGGCGCAGGTTCAGCGCCACGAGCAGGAGTCCGCTGCCTGCCAGCAGGGCCAGCAGGGCATAGACCGCCACCATGGCCAGGGCCCACCAGGCCGACGGCGGCAGCGGCCCGGCACGCCGCGACCAGGCCACAGCGGCCAGCACCATCAGCAGCACGGCCGCGAAGTCGCGCACCGAGCCGATCCATGCGAACTCGTCGATGCCGGTGAGGCGGAAGCCGAGCAGTCCGACCAGCGGCCCGAACTGCAAGGCCAGAACCAGGAAGACCAGCAGGACGAAAGCGAGCTTCGGCGCCTCCTCCCCGGCGGGCGCCACGAGCGGGACCGCCACGCTGGTCACGCAGCCACCCCCGACCCGGCACCCTTCAGTGCATGCACGACCCCGCGAAGCCTCTGCTCGTAGCGCGCACCATCGCACAGCCGCTCCAGCCGGGCCCGCGCCCGCGCGACGGCCTGGGCTCGCCGCTGAGGCTCGCGCAGGCGCTCCAGGGCCAGGCGCATCGCCATGGCGTCGCCGAATGCGAACTGCGCCTCGGCATCCAGCAGTTCCTGCAGACCGCTCTCGCGCGTGGCCACGACGGGCCAGCCGCTGGCCGTGGCTTCCAGCGCCACCAGCGGGAGCCCTTCATAGCGCGAGGCCAACAGCAAAACGTCGCTGGCAGCCAGCGCGTCGCGGATCGGCGCGTGGGCACAGACGGACACCGCCCCCGGCGCCACGCGTCCGGCCAGCGCGCGCAGGGCGGCCTCGCCGTCGCCGCGGCCCTGGAAGCGCCAGGAAAAGTGCGCCGTCCAGTCCGGGCTGCGCTCGATGGTGCTCGCCAGCCAGTCGAGCCCCTTCTGGTGCAGGTCGAATCGGCCCACCCAGGCGACGCGCAAGCGACCAGCGGCCTCCGGCGCGGGCGGCAGGGCGGCCGGGGTCGTCAGCCTGGCCCGGTTGGGCAGCAGGTGCACGGGCGCCGCGATGCCCCAGCCCTCGCGCAGCAGTGCGGCCTGGCGGTCGTCGAGGGTGATCCAGCCCGCCACGCGCCGCAGCCAGGGCGCCAGCAGGCGATCGCGAGAGCGGCCCCAGCGGTAGTGCATGTGCTGCGCCCTGAAGGCCATCGGCACGTAGACCCAGACCCGGTGTCCCAGCGTCAACGCCGTCGCCAGCAGCCAGGCCTGCGCGTGCAGCACACCCGGCGCCAGCAGCAGCGGCCTTCCCACCGGCCATCGGCGCAACGCGCGCAGCACCGCCGCCTGGCCCGTGCCCGCCTGGGTGTCCAGGCACCCGGCCAGGCCGGCGTCGGTGCACAGCGCCGCCAGCGCAGGCTCGGGCGCCACCACCCAGGGATGCAGGCCGGTCTGCCGCACGGCGTCGCACAGCCAGCCCACCAGCGCGGCTTCATGCCCCCCGGTGGCACGTGGGGTGAGCAGCACGCACACCTCGTGCGTCAGGCCAGCCATGCGTTCAGCGGCGGCGCTGCTTCTGGAGCGAGCGCAGGAAGTCGACGCGCTGCACATAGGCCTCGTCCAGCCGAGCCAGCGCCAGGCGGTGACGCAGCAGCACGGTCGCGGCGGCGATCACCCAACCGGCGGCCAGCCCCGCCAACAGCCACAGCGGCAGGCGCGGGCTGCTCGGGAACTCGGGAATGGTGGCGCTGTCCAGCAACTGCAATGGCAGGGCGTCGTGGGCCTCGTCCACGCGCGCCGCCTCGGCCTGGCGCGCGATGGAATCGACCAGCGTCTCGGCGTAGCGGTACTCGCGCACGCGGGCGACGAAGGAGCCGGGGCCATCTTCGCGCGGGGCTTCCATGCGCGCCAGCTGCGCGCGCACCGCCGCCAGTTCGGCGAGCTGCTGCTGCACCTCGGCGCTGGCTTCGGCGCGCACGCGCCGCGTGGCGGCCAGCCGGATCTCGGCCGCCGTGAGCTCGCCCTGCAGCCGGCCGTAGCTTTCTGCGGCGGCACGCGGCTCGGCACGCAGCGCGGCACGGTCGAAGCCGCTGCCCTGCAGCTTCTTCTGCGCCTCGTCGAGCGCGGCGCGGGCACGCGCCAGCTGCGCCTCGTAGAACTGGCGCCGCTGCCGGGCCTCGTCCAGCGCGAAGCCGCGCAGCACCGATCGCAGTTCTTCCATGTACTGGTTGGCGATGGCCGCGGCACGAGGCGGGAACTCGTCCTCGACGGTGATGACGACCACGCCCTCGCGCCGCGCCAGGCCGAAGCTGACACGCTTGGACAGGCGCTGCAGCGCCTCGGTGCGGAACCGCAGGTCCCAGACCTGCTGCAACTGGAAGCGCTGCAGGATGCGCTCGGAGAGGGTCTGGCTGCGCAGGATCAGCACGTACAGGTCGGCCGCCCCGCCGCCCGGCCCGGACAAGCCGCCCAGCCCCGGAAAGGTGGAAGCCAGCGCCGATGGCGAGGGGCGCAGCAGCGGCTGCACCGCGAAGCTGGACTGCGCGCTGAAACGCACCGGCCGCGTGAGCGCCACGCCCACGCTCAGCGCGCCGCACAGCAGCGTGCTCGCCAGCAGCCACCAGCGCCGCTGCCACAGCGGCAGCAACACCTCCATGACGCCGGCGCTGGCGGCCGGCCGCGGCGGGGTCGGCACCATGCCCGGGGCCGCTTCCAGCGGCGCTGCGCGATCGGGGCTCATCGCACGGTGCGCAGCGCGGCCAGCCCGACGCCGAGCTGGTAGAGGATCTGCGTCCAGTCCTTGGCGCCCTGCACGAAGCTGCCGCGGAAGACCTCCTCGGGCACGAACACCGTGTCCCCGGGCAGCGCAGGCTGACTCTCGAACTCGCGCGTGCGCGTCCACCAGCCGCCCTGGCTGGCGCTGCGCACGCTGCCGTTGGCGCGCACCACGAAGGCCGCGCCATAGTCGGCACCGCCGGTGGGGCCGCCCGCGCGGCGGATGTAGTCGCCGAGACTGCGCCCTTCGGCATGCAGGAAGCTGCCGACGTTGTAGACGCTGCCGAAGACGCCCACGCTCTGGTTGCCCGGCGGCAGCAGGATGCGGTCGCCGTCTTCCAGCACCACGGGTGGCAGCTCGGCGGACTGCGGCGTCATGTCCAGCACCACGCGGCCCTCGGGGCGGCGGCTGCGCAGGCTGGCGATGAGCTGGCGGGCCGCGGCGTCGGCAGCCAGGCCGCTGTCGTCGCGGCTGGGCCGGCTGGAGGCACTGCGCGCGAGTTCGGTTTCCAGCTCGCGCAAGGCCCGCTCGTAGTTGACCTCCTGCGTGATGCGCACGCTCTCGCGGCGCAGCGAGGTGCCGAACAGGAAGGCCGACGGCGTGGCGCCGCCCGCGGCCTGCACCGCGTCCGCCAGCGTGGCGCTGGCCGGCAGCAGGTACTCGCCCGGCCGCAGCACTTCGCCTTCCACCAGCACACGCTTGTTGCGGCCCTGCAGCGGCGCGTTGGCGGCGGTGCGCGACTTGACGCGCACGATGTCGCCGTCGCCGAGCGGCGTGGCGCCATCGCGCGGCAGTGCCAGCTCCACGGCGCCGGCACCGTGGCGGTCCTTCAGCCGCTCCACCAGCACGGCACCACGCTCGGCCACCGAAGAGAAGCCGCCGGCCAGCGCCAGCACGTCGGCCACGGTTTCGCCCGGCAGGACCTCGAACACCGCGACGCGGTTCACGCTGCCCAGCACCGCCACCTGGGGACCGACGGGCTCGACGTAGAGCACGTCGCCGGGTTGCAGCAGCAGGTCATCGCGGCGGCTGCCTTCGCGAAGCAGTGTGTAGAGGTCGAACACGGCCAGCGTCCTGTCCTCGCGCTGCAGCCTGATGCGTCGAAAGCTGCCGCCAGCGGCCGGGCCCTGCGCCAGGGTCATCGCCGAGGAGATGGTGCTGAGTCCGGGCACGACATAGTCGCCGGGCCGCTCGACGAAGCCCGTGATGTGCACGCGCATCGGACTGACGTCGGTGACGGCCGCGGCGAGCTCGAAGTTCCTGAACACCGTGGCCAGCCGCGCGCGCAGGCGCGCCTCGAGTTCGCCCGCCGGCGCACCGGCCACGGCCACGGGGCCCACACGGGGCAGCGTCACACGGCCGGCACGGTCCACCCGCAGCAGGGTCTGCAGGTCGATGCTGCCCCAGGCGTTGAGCGAGATCTCGTCGCCCACCTGCACCTGGTAGTGCGGTGGCACGCGCGCCGGAATCTCGCGGTCGAGCAGTCCGCCTTCGATGCGACGCGCACGGGCGCCCAGACGCAGCACGGGCTTGCCGCCGTTGGCCTCGGTGACGAGGCGTTCGAACTCGCTGGGTTCGGGCGGCGGCGGCTCGACGCGCGGGGCCGCGACGCGGGCGGCGGGCGTGGCGTCTGCGCCGTCCGTCGCCGCGCTGGCCGCCGCTGCAGCGGCGACCACGGGCGCGCGTGGCGGGTTGAGGACCGTCTGGGCGGTCGCGGACAAGGCTGTCCAGGCCAGACAACCAGCCGCCAGGCCCAGGACCCGGCGACGAAGGGGAGAAGGATGCATACCGAGATTCAAGACACGCCGAAGCGTCCGGACATGGTCCGAAGAGTCTAGGGAGCGCGTGTGACCGCCCCGTGATGCAGGCACCCATCGAGCCACATGTCGCGCAAGGCCGCCGAGAAGCGAACAGCGAAGGCCTCGCCATCCACCAGGCCGGACACCGCCATGCGGGCGCGCAGCGTGCCGCGCAGTTCGGCCAGGCGTGCCGGGTCACCCGCCAGCGCCCGGGCACGCCGCACGTAGCCTGCGGGTTCGTCGGCGACCAGTTCGCCCAGGCCGACGGCGCCAAGCAGGCTGGCCCCCACCCGCGACGCATGGTGCTCGCCGGCCAGCGTGACGACGGGCACGCCCATCCACAGCGCGTCGCAGGTCGTGGTGGTCCCCGCGTACGGGAAGGTGTCGAGCGCGATGTCGACCTCGTGGTAGCGCGCCAGGTGGGCCACCGGGTCCTCGGTGAAGCCCAGCACGGACAGCCGGTCCGCCCCGACGCCTTGCGCTGCGAAACGCTGCAGCAGCTCGGCCCGCGCCGAGCCGTCGTCCAGGCCCCGGGCCTTGAGCACCAGGCGGGCCGCCGGCAGTTCGCGCAGCAGCGATGCCCAGGCGATCACGGCGCCGGCGGTGATCTTGGCGCGGTTGTTGAAGCAGCCGAAGGTGACGGCGCCGGGCGCGGCCTGCGGGCGCGGCTGCACCGCGGGTGCGCCGTCGGTCGGGCGGTAGCAGAGGAAGGGCGCATCGAGCCGCCTCAGGCGCTCGGTGTGGAAGGCCTCCGTGGCGCCCGGCGGGTCGGCGACGGCGTCGGTGATGCGGTGGTCGATGGCGCGCAGCCCGGTGGTGTCCGGGTACCCCAGCCAGGTGACCTGCACGGGCGCGGGGCGGCGCGCGAAGAGCGGCAGGCGGTTTCCTGGCGTGTGGCCGTTGAGGTCGATGAGGATGTCGATGCCGTCGGCACGCACCCGTGCTTCCAGCGCCGCGTCGTCCAACGCATGCACGTCATGCCACTGCGTGACCAGGCCCCTCAGCCGCTCGCTCACCTCGTCGGCCCGCGGATGGTTGAAGTAGGCCACGCTGTCGAAATGCGAGCGGTCGAGGTGCGTCCACAGGGGTTCGACGAACTGGGCCACGGGGTGGCGGCGCAGGTCGCTGGAGACGAAGCCCAGGCGCAGGCGACGGGCCGGCTCCCACCCGCGGGCAGGCACGCGCGAGGGGCTGCGCACACCGCCTTCGAGAAGCTCTCCGTAGCGCCGATGCGCCGTGGCCAGTTGCCCGGCACCGATGCGCTCGCTGTAGTGCATGGCCAGCAGCAGTTCGCTGAAGGCTTGCGGATCGACCGGGCCCAGCGTCATGCGCCGGGCGAGCAGGCCGATGGCCTCGTCGGCCTCGCCCAGCGCCAGCAGCGCGCTGCCGAGGTTGGTGTGCGCGGCGGCCAGCGTCGGCTGCAGGGCGAGCGCCTGCCGCAGTTGCGCCACGGCCTCCACCGAGCGCCCGGCCTGCTGCAGGGCGAAGCCCAGGTTGCTGCGCAGCGCGGCTTCGGCGGGGCGCAGCGCGACCGCCTGCTCCAGGGCCGCCACGGCCCGCTCCCAGCGCCCTGCCGCCGCATAGGCGGTGGCTGCGACGGCCAGCAAGGCCGGCGGCCTGGCCTCATGGGCCAGCAAGACCTCGACGCGCGCCACCGCCTCGTCGATGCGTCCCGCGTCGACCAGCGCCTCGACCTGTTGCTCGACGCTCACTTGCAGAGCCCCTTGGCCGCGTCCGCGGCCGGGCAAGGTGGCGCCGGCTTGCGCGAGCAGCGGCGCGCGCGCTCGTCTTCCTCGCTGCAGGTCTCGGGCGCCGTGGCCTGGCCCATGCCCAGCAGTTCCACCGTCAGCAGGCTGTTGCGCGGCCGGCTCTCTTCGCGCGCACCGGTGGCCACCTCACCCACCCTGGCGGTCTGCTGCGTGCTGGGCGGCGCCGTCACGCTGACCGTGGGCGCGGCCACCGGTGCCGCAGCGCCGCCCACCGACGTGGCGATGAGGTTGTCGGCACCCTGCACGTTGGCCCCGAGCACCACGCTGGGCGCCCGGATGAAGGCGTCCAGCGCCAGGATTTCGCCGAACGCCGGGTACAGGCCCACGGAGCCTGCACGCCGTCCTTGCGCGTCCTCCAGGATGGCGATGCCCTTGCCGGTGGTGGTGGCCGAGACCTCGAAGACGATGCCGTCGGCCGAGCGGCGGGCCGTCAGCGGCGGCGCAGCCACCGCCGTGTTGGCGCCGCGGCCGGAGTCGATGTCGCCGCTGGTCGACCAGATGCCGATGTCGCCGTTGCCGACGATGGCCACGCGCTGCGTGTTCACCTGAAAGTCGCCGAGCGAGAAGCCGAAGACGTCACCGCCACCCAGCGTGATCACCCCCTTGGGCGTGGCGGTCTCCTTGAGGCCGACGTTGATGCCCCCCCCGGCGCTGATGAGGCTGATGTCGCCGCCGCGCTGGGTGACCATGCCGCTCTGCGTCATCTCGATCGAGCCCGCGTAGCTCAGCAAGGGTCGTGCGCCGGGCCAGATCGGCCGCGCCGTGAAGTTGCCGGCGCCGGCCAGTTCGGCGGCCAGGAAGCCCTGGTCCAGCAGCGCCAGGCGCATCGGCAGGGACTTCTTGCCGAACAGCGAGGCCGCGGCGCCGGTGGCGGCCGCCTCGGCTTGCAGGGTCTGCAGCCGGTAACGGTCGAACACGGCACCGCTGCGGCTGGCCAGTCCCTCGCGCCAGGCTTGTGAGAGCGGGTCGTCGGGCCGGGCCGCGGCCAACGCCTCCAGCTCTCCGGGCGTGCGGCCCAGGCTGGCGGCCACGGCCGCCTTCCACCCGCTGCGCACGGCGGCCAGGCTGGTCAGCCGGGCGGAAACGGTGGCGTCGAGGTCGAGCTGATCGAAGCTCAATCCGCGCAGCTCGGCCAGGTAGCTCGCCAGCGCCACGCCGCCCAGGCTCTCGCGCCCCGGCAGCAACAGCGACTGGCCCGCCGCGAGGGCCTGGTCACCCGCCTCCAGGATGTCGGCCTTGCGGCGGTCGAAGGCAGAACGCAGGGTGGCGGTGTAGTCCGCCGCCGTCGGCAGCGCCGACTCGAGATAGACCTGACCGAACTCCGCGGCCAGCACCTGGCGCCCGAACCGGGCCTGCGCCTGCGCCGGGAAACGCCTGAAGAGCGCCAGCGCCTGGGGATAGTCGAGCGAGGCCTCGCCGACGCCCGCCCGCACGAACTCGAGCAGAGCGTCGCGGTAGGTGGCCGAGCGCTCGCTGCCGCCGGCGGCCGCGTCGGCGAGGTAGTTCTGCTCCAGGGTGGCGAGATCCAGGCTGCCCGCCGTCGACGCCTGCATGCGGATGGACGCACCTTCGGCCGGCAGGGACGGGTTGCCCTGGTTGCCGACGGTGGCCACGCCCGCGGAATTGGCCAGGTCGATCTGGCTGCCGGCGCTGATTTCCAGCCCGCCCGGTCCGCCAAGCTCGACGAGGCCCAGCTCGCCGGCGAGGAAGTTGCGCCCTGCGGACAGCGTCGTGACATCGCTGCCGCTCAGGTTCTGCGTCACCAGGCGCAGGCCCAGGATGTCGGTGCCGGCCACCAGCTCCACCGGCTTGGCCAGCCGCAGCGTGGCGTTGCCGTAGGTGCGGATCTCGTCGCCCGCGACGATCGTCGCCGGGGTCCCGTCGCCCGCGTGCAGGCCGACCTGTGACGCCGTGCCATTGAGCGTGGTCACGACCAGACCCGCCTCGGCCGTGATCGGGTTGCTGACACGCGAGACGGGCTGTGCGGCACTCGGCCAAGAGAGCACGTCACTGTCGGCCATGGCCAGGCGCGCCACGGTGCTGGAGGCCGAGCCCAGGCTCACCGAACCCGAGGCCAGGACCGCCAGCTGCCCGTGGGCGGAGGGAAACAGCACGGCCCCCAGGCTCTCGACGGGCAGCAGCGACACGTCGCCTCCGAAGGCCGTTGCCGTCAGGGTGCCCGGCCACACGGCGAAGAAACGGGCGCTGGCGGATTCGCCGAACAGGCCCAGGCCGACCAGCGCCGACTCCGCCGGCGTCCCCACCACGGTCAGCAGGCCGGCGTTGGCAGTCATGCGCAGCGCGGCCCCATCGCCCCAGGTGTAGAAATAGCCGCTGACCGGGGCGCGTGAGTCGCTGGACGACGCCGGCAGGGCTGTCGGGTTCACGCTCCCCGGCGCCGTCAGGCCATCGCGGGCGCTCAATCGCCAGTCGGCGCCGTCCATTTGCGCCAGCACGGTGTGCCGGATGCGCGTGTTGCCGGCCGCTTCGCCCAGCGTGCGGCCGGCGGACAGGCGGCCTTCGCCCGCCGCCACGAAGTACTGACCGCCCAGCAGGTCGCGCCCGGCACGCACCTCGAGGTCGCCGCCGCCCACACGCTGCAGCGTGGCCTCGGCCATCAGCCTGCTGTCGGCCCAACCGGCCGTGGGGACCATGGCCTGCAGGTTCACGATGTCGCGCCCCGCCTCCACGTGCAGGCCACCGCCACCGAAGGCCCCCACGGTCTGGCGGAAACGGCTGAACTCGGTCCACCAGGCCAGCTGGCTGGCCGTGCTGTACTGGGTGGCGTTGGCCGCCAGGCCGCTGCGCCAGAACCAGTTGTTGATGAGCTGGGTCGATTCCGAAGCCCGGATGTCGCGGCCGGCGGTCAGCGCCAGCCGCCCGCCCTGCTCGGTGAACGCCGGCTTGGCCGTCTGGCTGCCGAAAAGCGTTGACAGCACGCTGGTCTGGTTGGCGACCTTGCGCCCGGCAACGTAGATTTCCCCCGGCGCCACCGCGGCGGTGCCGCTGCCGAACAGCAGGTCGCGACCGGCTGCGACTTCGATCGAACCCGCGCCGGTGCGCACCAGCTTGCCCGCGGCAATGCTCAGGTCCCCGGCGCTGCTGAGCTTGTCCACGCCCAGCGTCGACAGCAAACCGGCACTGGACAGATCGGCCCCGGCGGTGAGCCGGTACGACCAGGAGCGCGCGTTGTCGTTCAGCGGCACGGCCGCACCGGTGCCGGCGACGGTGGCGGTGGCGGCGGTGAAACCGTCGCTGATCGAGCCGTTCACCAGCAGCTGGCCGGCGGCGCGCAAGGTCAGGAAGCCGGCATCGCCGCCTGGCCGCGCCGCATTCAGCGCCCAGTCGTCACGCACGGTCAGGTTGCCGGCGGCGCGCACCTCGACGCCTGCACGCAGATGGAAGCGGGCGCTGTCGTCGGCCCCCACCCCCAGACGGGCCAGCGTGCCTGCCGCCGCCGTCATGTAGGCATTGCTGTCCGCCAGCACGCTGGCCTGCCCCAGGGTGCCGGTGCGCACGCCGCCGCTCACGGCGATGGCACTGTTGCCGCTGCCGATGGTGGCGATGTCCCGAGTCTCCGCGCCCACGGTCACCTGGCCGTAGACCCTGACGGCCTCCAGGTCCACCTCGGCCGCGCGCAGGTTGGCGGCGTTCAGCGCGCCAACCTGCACGCCGCCTGCGGTGCGCAGTGCGCGCAGCACGATTCGGCCATCGTTGGCGTCGTCGCCGCCGGCTTCCACCTGGGCGTCGCTGGCCAGCCGAACGTGGCCCGTGCTGCTGGCCAGCAGCACGTCGCCGCCGCTGGCGCCGGGGCGCGACGAATGGGCGTCGATGCGCGTGCCGCCTTCCAGCTTCAGATCGCCGGCCGCCGCCAGTTGCACCACGCCACCGCTTTCGCTGTCAGCGCGCAGCGCCGCACCGGCGATCGTCAGCGCGCCGGCATCGGCGGCGATGCCGATGCGCTCGGCCTGCAGGCCCGTGGCCAGCTGCAGGTCGCCGCTGCGCACGCGCAATGAGAATTCGCGCGTCATGCCGCCGGCCGTGGCCGCGACGGCCAGCGCGTCGGCGCTGGGCATGGTGGCCACGTCCACGTCGAGCTGGCCGCCACGGTCGCCCGGGGCGCTGCCGGCCAGCGCGCGCAGGCGGCCGCTGACCGCACTGCCGTCGGCGGCCATGCCCTGCAGCAGCAGGCCGCCGCCAGCGCCAGAGGCCGCCAGCGTGATGCTGCCGGCGTCGCCCTGGCCGGCGCTGCCGTCGGCGTGCCGGGCCGCGCTGGCGTCCAGCGTTCCCAGCACGGCAATGGTGCCGGTTTCGGCGCGGGCACTGAGGCTGCCGGCGCTGCCGTAGGCGACGAAGCCCTCCGTGGCCTGCACGTTGAAGCCGGCCACCGAGCTCAGCGAACCGGCACCGAAACGCAGTGCGGGCTCGTTGCCGCCGTCGCCCGACGCCAGCAGCGAGAGCCTGGAGCCAGGCAGGTCGAGCCATCCGGACTGGTCGATCCGGCGTGCGCTGAAGCTCACGTCGGCGCCCTGGCCCACCCGCTCGCCGAGCGTGCGCCCGAGCGGCTCGCGCTCGATGCTCAGGATGCCGGCGGCGGCCGTCAGCGATTGCACCGCGCCCGTGGCGGCGGTCAGGCGCGACGCCACCAGGCTCAGGTCGCCCTGGGCATCGGCGCCCCCCGTGCCCGCGAGGACGATGTCGCCCTGCGACCGCAGGGTGGCGTCCGCATAGGCCAGGCGCACCTGGCCCGGCCCGAGCGTCAGGCCGCCGGTGACGCCGTACTGGAGCGCCGGCAGGGCCTGCAGGACGAGCGCACCCTCGCCCGGCGTCAGGCCGGAAGCGGTGCGGCCGCTGCTGTTGCGGATGACGATGCTGCGCGCTGCGATGTCGGTCAGGGTCTGGCCCCCGCCCATCGGGGCCAGCCCTCGCACGGCCGGCGCGTCCAGGATCAGCCTGTCCAGCACGCGCGTGGCCACGCCGGCGGTGTCGCGTGCCGCCCAGTCCTGGGAACCCACGAAGTCGATGCTCGTGTAGCTGCGCAGGCTCAAGGCGGATGCCTCACGGGCCGACGCCAGCACCTCGTCGTCCAGCACGGTGGTCAGCGGATCGGCGTCGGTCCCCGAGCCGACGACGATGCGCCGCGCGCCCAGGCCCAGCTGCGCGGTGCTGACCACCGCACTGGCGGCCAGTTGCAGCGACGCGGTGGCGTCGAGCTCCACCTGCGCGCCGCTGAGCGTGCTGGCGGCCCCCAGGACCAGCTGGCCCGACGCCAGTGCAGCGCCGGAGCGGCTGAGCTGCAGCGGATTGGCACTCACGGCCGCGAAGGCACCGTCGCCCGACAGCGTCAGGGCCCGGGCGCCAAGGGTCGACGGTCCGCTGGCGACGATGCGGCTGTCCGCGGCGATGGTCAGCGTGCCCGATGTGGCCAGCAGAAGTTCCTCCAGGTTCAGCGGACGCGAACGCAGATCGACTTCGGCCACCGAGGTGCCGCTGGCATCGATGGCGTAGACCGGCACGCCCGCCTCGGTGCTGGCCGTCAGCTTGCGAACGCCGCCCAGCAGCACGCTGCCGGCGCCGCTGCGCTCCACCGAGTCGGCGCTGAGGCCCAGCGCGTCGGCGGGCGTGCGCGTCAGCAGGTCGTCGACCAGCACGACCCGCGTCGCCGTCACGTCCAGCGTGCCGCCCTTGCCATCGGCCGCCCCCAGCGCCAGACCGGCCTGCCACAGCGACTGCTGGCTGCCGGTGGTGGCCAGCTGCACGCGGCCGCCATCCTGCGGCAGCGCCGGCGTGGCGTTGCCGAGCAGCGCGGCGCGCTGCGCCAGGAAGCTGCTGATGTCCGTGAGCCGGATGTCGCTGCGCGCGCCGAAGGTGGTGGCCGACTCGACGACGAAACGCTCGCCCGGCGCGCCCACGGCGGCCGAGCCGACTTCCCGGGTGTAGCCGGTGACGACCACGCTGCCGTCGTCCTGCCGCAGCGGCGCGCCCAGCACCGCGCTGCCCTGGTCGCTGGCGCGGCGCACCAGGAAGGCGCCCTGCGGCAGGTCGCCCGCGAGCAGCGCCAAACGCGCCGGCATGAGCGTGTAGGCACCAGGGGCCAGCCCCGAGCCCGCCATCGTGACGACGAGCTCTCGGCCAGCATTGCTGATGTCGAGCCCGCTGCCGGTCAGCGCCAGCGTGGCGGTGGTGGCGTAGTCGGGCAGCACGGCGTACAGGCCGTCGCTCAGGAAGTAGTCGCTGCTGCCCCCGACGCCGGCGAAGAACTCCCAGGCCTTGACGGCGCCACCGCCGCTGGCATCGACCCGCGCTTGCGGCGAAGTGGTGAGCGTCGCGGCCCGCAGCTGGATCGACTTCTCCACGGGCAACTGCGTCAGGCTCGCCCCGGTGGCGGCCTGCCAGTCGGACAGGTTGGTGGTGGTGCCGTACAGCAGCGTGGCGCCGTCGCCGCTGACGCTGGTGATGCTGCCGGCGCGCAGCTCCAGGCCGCGCTCCGCGCTGAGGCTGAGGGCACCGAAAGGCTGGCGCAGCACGCCGCCGTGGTCGATGGAGGTCGCGCTCAGGCTGAGCGAGCCGAACACCGACAGCGGGCTCATCGCCGCGGCGCCTTGCGGCCCCGTGCGCAGCACGAGGCGGCTGCCGGCGTCCGCCTCGTCGGCGGCGGCGAGCCCGGCGAGGGCGAAGCGCGTTCCCGTCGTCGCGTAGATCTGGCTCGCCGAGAGCGTGAGCACGCCGGCGAAGTCCAGCTGGTAGAGGTTCGTGCTGAAGATGGAGCTGAAGCGGATCTCGCTGCCGGCCTCGAACGTGACGTCCGTGTAGCCCTGCAGCGCCCCCTGGCCCACCACTTCGATGGTGTCGGCACGCAATCGCAGCCACGTTGCTGCCGACCCCGGCGCCGGCAGGCTGGCGTCGCGGTCGGGCTCCGTCGTGCCCTGCCGCTGTATCGCGCGGTCGCCGATCGAGACATACGAGCCGCCCAACTCGACGTCGACACCGGCCTTGGCCGCCACGGCCGGTGCGTCCAGCACCACAGCCAGCGGCTTGATGGCGCTGACGCTGGTGTCGAAACGGATGCGGTCGCCCGCGCCGAGCCTGAGCGCGTCGAAGCCCGAGCCGGTGAGCAGCGAGGCCGGCAGGTAGGCCGTACCGTTGCCCAGGGCCACTGACAGGTCGCCGCCGAAGCGCGCGCCGCTGGAAGCCACGATGCCGCTGCGGTCATCGACCACCAGCTGGCGCAAGGCGGTCTCGTAGGCCGCACCCGCGGTGAAGCTATTGACCCCGTAGAGGCCCACCGCCACGTCGAGCCGGCCGCCATCGGCCAGGGGCAGGCCCGCCGCGTCACGCGGAGGCCGGGCCGAGATGCTGCCGTCGAGCACGATGCCCTCGGGACTGGACACCTTCAGCGTGCCGGCGGCCTTGGCCACCGTGGTCGGGCCGTCCAGGCCGGGCAGGTTCAACGCTGCGACCGCGCCGTCCAGGTTCAGCCGTGCGCCCTGATCCACGACGACGTAGCCGCGCTGGGCCTCCAGCGCGAGGAGGCCGCCACCGAGCACCGTGCCGGTCAGACGCCCCTGCAGGCTGCCTGCGTCGTTCGCGCCGCCGGCGCTCGTCGTCAGCACCGACGGGGCCACGAGCGTGCGCAGCTCGGCCACGCCACCCACCGAGAGCAGCGCATCGCTGCCGATCCACAGCACCTGGTCGCGCAGGAAACCGGCCGGGTCCTCGCCCGGCGTGGTGGCGCTGGCGGCCCCGCGCAGGCCGGTGATGGCCAGCCGCAGCGTGCCGCCCGGCGCCTGCAGCAGCGCGGCCTGGCCGGCGCTGCCGCCGCTGACCCCGACCTCGATGTCGCGCGTGGCGCTCAGCGTGAGCGAGCCGCCAGCCTCCAGCGAGATGCCGGCGCCGCGCTCGATGATCACGCTGGCGCCGGGCTGGCCGAGGCCCGGGTTCAGCGGCGCGGACGCGGCCAGCGTCACGTTGACCGGCTTGCGGTCGGCCAGGGCCTCGTCCACGGCCGCCGGCACCGCCACGGCCGCGCGCATGGCGCCGCTGGCCTGCGTGCGGTAGCCCGTGGACAACTGCCAGGTCTGCAGTTCGGGCGCCAGCAAGGTGCCGGAAGCCACCCGCACGTCGCCGTAGGCGTTGAGCGTGATGCTGCCGAAACCGCCGCTGGAGAAGAAGGCCGGCGCCAACGTCAACGCGCCGGCATCGGCGGCGCCGACCGTGAGCGCCGGCGTGCCCAGCGTGAGCGTGCCGCCGGCACCGAAGTCGAACCCGCGCAGGGCCACGCCTTCCAGCCGAAGTTCAGTGGCGAAGTCGACCGAGCGCCCGGCACTGACCGAGATCGAACCCGCGCTGCCGCTGCTGAAGCTGCCGCTGCCCGACAGGCGGGCACCGCCGGACACGTCGATCACCGCGCCCGGCTGGGCAAGCACCGAATGCGCTGCCGTCAGCGTGACCTTGCCGCCCGCGAGTTGCAGGGGCTCGTCTCCCGCGGTACCCGACAGCCGCGTGTCGTTCGTCCAGCGACCCGCGGTGTCCAGCCGGGTGCGGCCGCTCAGGCCGATGTCGCCCAGGCCCGTGGCGGCCGAGCTGCCGTCGGCACTGGTGGTGGCCACCGCCACGCTGCCGCCGGGGGCCGCGAACTCGCCGTCGAGCGCGACCGTCCTGGCCAGGATGTCCAGGCTGCCCTTGATGCCCAGGTCGAGGCGGCCGAACAAAGGCTGCGTCACTTCGTCGGCGCGCAGGGCCAGCGCGCCGAATCCGCCCTGCGCCACGGCGTCCAACGACAGCACGGCCGTGGCCGGCAGGGCGTCCAGCGCCGCAGTCAGCGGGTTGGCAAAGAGGCTCTGGTCCAGGGGGGCCGCCGCGCCGCCCAGTTCGACGCCGGCCAGCGAGTAGCCGCCACCGAGCGTGCGCCCTACCGTGAGCGAGGCCGGGGCGGCACGCGGGGACGTGCCGGCGCGCTGTCGCTCGCCCTCGAGCACCTGGCCCGTCAGGCTGCCGGCCAGCGCCAGACGTCGCCCGTCGAGGAGCAGACTGCCGCCATCGCGGCCCTCGTCGTACGCTGGCACCGTGGTCAGCAGCCGGTCGGAGCGCAAGGCCTCGTAGCTGACCCCGGCCTTCGCGTTCGAGAACGCGATGACGTGGCCGTCGCGCACCAGCAGCGAGCTCTCTATCGTGGCCGCCGAGTAGTGCAGCGAACCGCCCGACACGTCGAGCCGCGCACCTTCGCCGACGACGACGGCGTTCTCCGCCGCCACCCGCAGTTCGCCGCCGGCCGTGGAGCGCTCCCGGGCCGTGCGCCCGATGGACGCGGCCGCAGCGCTGACGTCGGCCACCGTGACCTTGCTGCCGTCGCGCAGATCGAAGTAGACCTGGCCGCGGTACAGCGGCCCGTCGCGCTGCACCGGGGCGTCGGCCAACTCGATGCGGAACAGCCGCAGGGACGCCTGGTTGCGTTCGCCGTCGACCTGCACGCCGGCCAGGCCGGCGACGTTGATGAAGGCATCGGGCGCGATGACGATGCGGCTGTCGTCGGTCGGGGGCAAGGTGGCCACCAGCCCGCTGTCGAACAAGGCGCTCGTGAGGCGGTTGCTCGCCGCCAGCAGTTCCACCTTGCCCGAAGGCGCCTCGACGCGCGCGCCGCTGCCGACGGCGATGCTCTCGCCTTCGACGCGGATGCGTGACTTGTTGAAGACCTCGGCGTCGAGCTGGGTCGCGCCGTCGCCCGACGGCAGCACCGCGGTGACGCTGCCGGCGCCGATCTCCACGCTGCCGCCGCCGGCGCTCAGGCGCACCGTGGAGCCGTCCTCGGTGACCCAGCCGCGGCGCGACGCCGGCGTGGTGGCCGCGGTGCCGCCCACGGCCGCCACCGTCGAACCCATGGCCTGCAGGTGGATGCTGCCGTTGGCACCCTTGACGGCGGTGGTGGCGTTGATCTGCCCCTGCTGGCGCACCAGCAGGCCCACCAGGTTCACCGTGCCGCTGTCGGCGCGGATCTCGTTGAGCTGCTTCACGAGGCCCGCCGTGGTGTCGGGCGTGCTGTCGTCCACCGTGCCACCGCCCACGGTCTTGAAGCTGCCGTTGGCCTGGTTCTCGGCAACGCCCAGCGTTTCGTCGACCTGGGTGCTGCCGCCGAGCTTGAAGGGATCGACGGCGACGATGAGCCCGCGCTGTGCGCTGTCCGACGAACTCATGAGGTAGACCTTCTCGCCGGCGGCGAGCACGGTCTGCCCCTTGGGGGTCTCGATGCGGCCGGCGTTGGTCACGCGCGGCGCGATCAGCAGCACGTCACCACCGGCCGCGGCGCGGATGAGCGCGCCGTCCTCGACGCTGACCACCGCATTGCGGTAGTCGATCGGCCCCCCTGTGGCATCGGTGGCCGGATAGCCATCGCCCGGGGCCGTGAAGACGCTGCTGCCGTCGGTGACGTTGCGCAGGCCCTTCTCGAACACCGCATCAGCCAGCGAGTTCGCGGCGGCGACGAAGCGGCCCGTGTCCACGCGCGCGCCGCGGCCGAAGTACACCCCGTTGGCGTTCAGCAGGATGACTTCGCGGTTGGCCTTGAGCGTGCCCATGATGACGCTCGGGTCGGCGCTCCAGATGCGGTTCAGCGCCGAGACGAGCTGGCCGGTGTCGCTGCTCTGCCGGAACTCCACCGTCGCCGCGCTGCCGATGTCGAAGCTGTCCCAGTTGACGACGACCCGGGGCACCTGGCCCTGGTCGAACACGGCACTGCTGCCGTTCACGGTCCAGCTCACCAGGCCCTGGGCCGCCAGGTCGTTGGGGCTGCTGCTGGTGCCCGGGCCCTTGGCGGGGTCGTAGGCGAAGGGGCGGAAGGTCTTGTTCGCGCTGTTCGCGTAGGGCTTGGGCAGCTGGGTCGGCGCCGGCTTGTTGGCCGCCTTGCTGCCGAAGACCACGGGCGGGCGGGCGGGCGTCTGGGCCAGGGCCGGCGCGGTGACCGCAAGCACGCCGGCGGCCAGCACGGTGCCGGCCGCTGCCACCTTGCCGCAGCTGCGTGCCGTCTCGGCGACGGCCACGCGCATGCCCAGGCGGCGGCTGAAGATGAGGCGGTGCAGCGACTTGTTCATGGTGGGGCTCCGTGCGTCGCCGCGCTTTCAGAAACTGTGGCGCAGGAAGAAGGACCAGCGGGCGCCGGCCTCGGTCAGGGTCTCGCGCAGCCCGTTCGTCTGGCGCGACGTCGCCCGCAGCGCACGCGCCCAGGACAGGCCGGCCTCGAAGCCGCGCGGCGCCCCCAGGCGCAGGCCGGCGCCGGCACTGGCCATGGACTGGTTCGCCGGCTCGGTGCTCAGCGCGTACAGCCGCCTGAGCCCGGCGGCGTCGAAGAAACCGAAGGCGCCCAGGGTCCAGCGCTCGCGCCACTGGGCCTGCGGCGTCTGCAGTTCGAAGCGCAGCGCCATGCCCAGGTCGGCCGACAACTCGCCGTCGTGGTAGCCGCGCACGCTGTCCTCGCCGCCGTAGGCCACCTGCTCGGAAGGTACGAGCGGCGCGTCCGCAATCTGCGCCTGCATCCGCGTCACCAGTGCCCAGCGGCCCAGAGGCTCGCGGTGCGACAGCGTCAGGCCCAGCACCTGGAAGCCCGGGCCGGCGGCCTCGCGCTTGCAGGCGAACTGCTCGCGCTCCACGCCACTGCAATCCACCGTGCGCCGGTTCATGCCAGGCAGGCTGACGGTGAGCTCGGCACGCAGGCTGCTCTGCCGCCCGGCCACGCCGCCCGCGCCGGCCCAGTTCCAGTCGTAGGCGGCCTGCGCCGTGACGTAGCGCAGGTGGGGTGTCTCCAGGGTGAACCCCGCCACATCCTGGTTGCGATCGTTCAGGTCGTGGTAGGTCAGGCCCCAGCTCAGCGCGTGGTTCAGGCCTTCGCGCTCGGGCAGTTCGTCGCGCCACAGCAGGCGCACGGTCTTGCCGCGCGAAACCGTGGCGCCACCCAGCGTGGTGGGCGTGTCGCTGTCGGAATTCGTGGCCGACAGCACCAGCCGGTCGCCCGGGCCGCCCAGCGGGAACTGGTAGGTGGCCGACAGGATGTTGGCCTGCTTCGGCTGGCGTGGCGAGTAGAACCAGTTCAGCCCCAGGCTGTGGCCGCGCTGAAACAGGTTGCCGTAGCTGAGCCCGGCTTCGAAGCGGCCGGTCTCGGTGCCCACCGACTGCTTGTCGTTGATCTCGGTGGAGCCGTGCAGCGCCAGTTCGTCCTGCACCTTCAGTTCGACGGCCAGGGTGCCCGGCCGCTCGCCGGCGCTCAGCAGCGGCGTGATCTCGCGGTCGGCGCTGGCGCGTGCCAGCAGCCCGAGTTCGGCCTGCATCTCGTTGAAATTGGGCACGTTGCCCGGCGCCAGGCTGGGCAGGGCCTCGCGGATGCGGCTGGGCAGGTGGAACTTCGCGCCCGTGACGCTGAGGCGGTCGACGGTCGCCTGCGTCACCTCCAGCCGGACCTCGCCAGCGTCCACGCGCTGCTGCGGCAGCGTCACGGCGATGCTGAGGTAGCCGGCGGCCTGGTAGGCGCGCTCGAGCGCCTTGCGGGCGTCTTCGGCGTCGCCCGCCGTGCGGCCCGGCCCCAGGAAGGGATAGACGGCGCGCTCGATGGCGGCAGCGCCCAGCAACGTGTCGCCGACGACCACGAACTCGAGGATGTCGAAGCGGGGGCCGCCCTCGGCCGGCGCTTGCGGTGCCTGGGCCGCGGCCGGCCCCGGCAGGCAGGCGACACCCAAGGCGCACAGGGTCATCTTCAGGACACGCCAGCAGGCAGGGATCACGGGCATGGAGGGATCGGGAACTTCGCTTCATGAACGACCAGGCGCCCGGGTGGAGCGCCCGGCCAACGCAAAGAGCCGCCCGCGGTGGCGGGCGGCTCTTCCATCAGCCGGCGTCAGCGCCGGACAGGCCGGCGCCGCAGGCTTCCGGCACTCAGTTCGACGACCAACCCTGGCAGGCCAGGCCGTTCTTGTTGTAGCCGGCGCTCAGCGTGGTGTTGTTGATGAGGCCGGAGGGCGCGGGCAGCGCGTTCATGGTGGCCGACACGGTCGCCCAGAAGGCGTCGGCAGCGGCGCTGCCGCCCATGTACACGCTCTCGAACGCGAAGTTGTACTGGCCGTTGATCGCGCTGGCGGTGTTGATGTTGCCGATCGGGTCGGCCTTCTCGGCCATCGCGACACCGTTCACGCGCAGCCAACGCCAGTTGGTGTTGGTGGCTTGGGCGTTCTCGCCGGAGACCACGCCCAGGGCGTACTTCGTGGAACCGTCGAGGTTGGTCGTGGCATTCAGTTCGTTCAGGACGTCACCGGTGCCCGGCGAGGCCAGCACGCGGATCGAGGTGATCAGCGCATCCTTCAGGCCGCCCGGCTCGTCGTCACCGGTCGGCTCGGGAACGATCGACAGGGGCTCACGCGAGCAGGGCAGGCCCAGGAAGTAGGCCTGCGCCACGCCCTGCGTGCCGGAGTTGTTCACGCGGCGGGCATAGCGCAGCTCCACGCCGACGTCGGCGGCGTCGCCGGTCAGGAAGCCCAGGCCGTTGCTGTAGGCGGCGTTGAAGGGGTTGTCGGCCATGATGGTGGCCATCTGGGCGATGCTGATGGAGGGCACGCAGTAGCTGGTGGCGTAGCGGGCGGCGGGCGCCAGCGCGTCGCAGGTGGCGGCCGGGATCAGGCCGGCAGCCTTCTGCGCCGCGTACATCTTGTCGTACAGCGCGTTCGTGGCGCCGACGCCGAAGGTCTGGGCGATGCCGACCTTGTTCGTCGTGTACAGCGTGTTGGCGCCGATGGTCGTCGCGGGGAAGCCGTTGGCGGCGTCCAGGTCCAGCAGGCCGCCGATGCGCACGGCGGCGCCGCTGCCCGGGAAGCCATCCACACCCGCCACCGGGTAGACGGCGCTGTTGGAAGCCGTCGCCGGGTTGCGCACCGTGGGGTTCGGGTTCAGGCTGGGGTTCAGCAGGATCACCGAGCTGAACGAGCCTTCGGTGTTGATGCGCACTTCGACGAAGTTGGTGCCGGCGAGCTTCTTGAAGGCGGTCGGGGCCTTGCTGACATAGGTGCCGGCGGGGCCTTCGGTGACGGTGCTGTCGGCGCACACGACGGAGCGGAAGTTGCCGCTGCCCAGCTGGGTGGCGACACCGCCGCCGCTGGTGCACAGCGAGACGAAGGCGGAAATCATGTTGGCGCGGGAGGCCGAGGCGCCGGCGGTGATGGCCACTTCGTCGGCGTTGGGCAGGGCGAAGGCCGAGGTACCGGCCAAGGCCGCGACAGCGGCCATGATCTTCGTGAACTTCATGGGGAAACTCCTTGCAGGGTGGAAAGCAGGGCGAGTTGAGCCACCGTCACCGGCGCGTGGCCGGGACGGGGCTTCGCCCGATGGCGATGGAAGGGGATCAGGCCTTGCGGCGGCGGGCGATGAAGCCGAAGGCGGCCAGGCCGCTCAGCAACATGGCGTAGGTACCGGGTTCCGGCACGGCGCTGACCCAGGTGAGCGTGCTGGTCTCGACGTCGAACGAGAACGTGGCAGGGCTGGCAGACAGGGAGTCGATCGTGTTGGCCGTGCCTTGCATGCTGAACTGGTTCACCACCGGGTTGGCGACGACCTGCTGCTGCCACTGGAACGTCGAGGTGGCGCCGTTGGCCATCAGGTAGTTCCAGGTCAGCTGGCCGCCGAAGTTGCCCTTGATCGACGAATTGCCCGTGAGCCAGGCCAGGCCGTTGGTGGCGTCCGTCGCGGCGGCGCCATTGGTCGCGCTGGTCAGCGTGCCCAGGTTGGCGGCGGTGGCGATGAAGTTCGCCAGGTTGCCCAGGCCGGTGCCCGTGGGGCCGGAGGTGCTGGCCGCCAGCATCTCGGTCTGCGTGGCGTTGCCGGTGGCCAGGAAGCCGCGGCCGGAGATGGTGCCGCCGTTGACGCCGTCGCCGGAGATCACGGCCCACTGCAGGTCACCGCCGGACTGCGTCGTCTTGAAGGTGTTGAAAGCGGCGGCCCACTCGTTGCCGGTCACCGAGCCCAGCGAGCTGGTGTCGGTCGCGAAGTTCCAGGTGGCGTCGACGCCGGTCATGCTGCCGCCGGTGAAGGCGGACATCGCGATGCCCAGGTCGGCGATGAAGCCGGTGTTGCTGTTGCTGTCGATGGCGACGAACAGCACCGAACCGTCGCCGGTGCTGCTGTTCACAACACCCGCGTGCGCGAAGCCGGCCGCGAGGGCAGCGACGGCCAGCGCGGTGGCGCGAAGCGATGATTTCATGGGTCTACTCCTGATTGAGAGTGGTGGAAGCGGTTCGACCGTGATGTCTAACCTTCGAAGAACTCTAGGGATGTGGTGTTTCAAACAACCCGCTGCGAGGACGTGGCCCGCTAGTCCGAATGAACACCACCGAAGCCGCGTCTTGTCCTACCGCGACAGGGTGACCTCCGCGCGCGACAGCGCTTCGGCAGAGAGCCCGAGCAGGTGGTTCGTTCGGACCATGTTTCATCGCTGACCGGCCTTCATGAGGTCGGCTCCCCCCTGAATCAGGAGGTCCATCGCGGCCTGCTGGTTGGCGTTGGCGGCCACGTCCAGCGCACTCTCGCGTTGGCGGTTCAACTGCTCGATATCGGTGCCCAGGCGTAACAGTTCGCCGAGGACCTCGACCTGGCCGCTCAAGGCCGCCAGATGCAGGGCCGTCTGACCGCTGGCGCCCCAGCGCTGCGGATCCGCGCCGGCGAGCATCAGCAGCCGCACCGTGCTGCGACGCCCCGCTGCAGCCGCGGCACCGAGTGCCGTGTAGCCGTCCTCGCCGACACGATCGGGATCGGCACCGCGCCTGAGAAGCTCGCGCAGCAGTTCGTCCTGGCCGGCACGTGCCGCCATCACCAGCACATGGGCGCCCCGTTCGTCACGGGCATTGACAGCCGCCTTGCCCGACTTGACGAGGTCCTGCGCCTCGGTCCACCGCTCGGCACGCGCCGCGGCCAGCAGGGCCAGGTCGCCGGCCCGCAGCGGCACGGGACCGAGACGGTCGGGTGCGCGGGTGCGTCTCTCCCACTCCAGGACATCGACCGGCGCGCCCCGCGCGGCTGCAGCGGCCGGCCTGGCGAAAGGAAGCAGTGCGCGGTCCTCGTCCTCCGCCAGCGCGGGCGACGCGGTGAGTCCGGTGACCAGGGCGCTGGCCAGCAGCGTGAGGGCCCGGCGCCCATCAGGGTGCACGGAGGTCTCCCGAAGCGCCGGCCTTCAGCGCCTGCCTGTCGAGCTTGTGGTCGTAGCCCTGCACGAGATTCTCCAGTTCCACGCGCCGGAGTTGGAACAGAGGCTCAACCTGAGCGGCGGTCTCGAGCACGCCCTTGTCGACCCAGCGTTGCAGCAGTTCCTTGCCCAGGGCATGCAGCGCCTGGTTGTTGGCGACGCACTGCTGCAGGCCCTGCGCCTGCGTCGCATGTCGGCGCTCGAGGTCGGCAAAGCCGTCGTCCCGCAGGGCCAGCCGGTTCTGCAGCCGGGTGTGCTCGCTGCGCAGCGTGGCCAGGCTGCGGCCCGCCTCCTGCAGTTCGGCCTTCAAGGCATCGGCCGCGGCCTGCAGCGCGTTGCGCTCCTGCTGCAGGGCTTCCATCTCCTTGCGCGCCTGCTCCGCAGTGCGCGCCTGCGCGCCGACCTGGATCTGCGTGCGACGCAGCTGCTGGGCCGCTGCATCCAGCTTCGCCTCGGCCTGCGCCTTCTCGGCGCCGGCACGCTGGGCCTGCTGCTGCTGGGCGGCCTGCTCGGCCTGCAGTTGCTGCACCTGCTGGCGCAGGCGGCGGATCTGCTCCTGCTCGCGGGTGTTCGCGGCCTGGCCGAAGGCGGAACCCACGGCCAGCGCGACCAGCAGGCCGGCCAGGCCCTTCAAGGCGACATCAGAAGCGGACATTCATGTCCACCTGCAGGCTGTCCAGCTTGACCTTGTCCTTCGCCTCCGGCTGGACGGTGGGCGATGAAATCGTGCGACCCGACAGGTAGCGCAAGGCCAGCTGCGTGTCGCGCGCCAGCCCGTAGCTGAAGCCCAGCGCGAAGCCGCGCACGTTGGTGCCACCGCCGGCGAGGTCGCTGTCGACGAAGGCATCCGGCACGGCGTCGCTGCCCAACCAGCGGTAGGCCAGGCTGAACTGCCAGTCGCGCGCGTTGCGCACCTGCTGCGCGCCCACGGTCAGCCGGGTGTTGACGCCGAAGACGCGCGCATCGTCGAGGTAGATGCCGACGCGGTCGATGATGTCCTGGCGACCGTAGCTGGTGTTGCGCACCAGTTCACCCGACCAGCCGATGAACACGGGCGCGAAGTGCGAGAACTCCGCAGCCACCGTCAGCGCCACCGGCGTGAAGCGCGCAGCCAGGCCCCAGCGCGCCTTGTCGGGCGTCAGGCCGGCCTGGATCTCCAGCGGGTTGTTGGTCAGGAACAGCGTGTTGCCGCGCTGCCGCAGGCCGGCCTCGTACTCGTACTGGCCGTAGCTGCGTCCGGCGCCGGTGATGGCGTCGTAGTCGTCGTCCACGCGGCCCTCGAACCCCAGGAAGCGGTATTGCGCCAGCGCGAAGCGGATGCGCGTCAGCTCGCTCCATTCCCACTGCGCGCCGACCTGGGCGCCGATCAGCGAGCGGCCCCGTCGCGGCGGCGCGTGCTCGCGGATCGGAAAGTAGCCGACCGTGGCGAAGGGCTGCAACGTGGCGTTCTCGCGCAGCGGCAGCTTGAAGGCCCCGGCGATGCCCTCGAAATTGAGGTTGTCGCTCCAGACCATGTCGGTGCTGAACCACGGGTTGGGGATGCGCCCGGCGCTGACACTGGCCCAGGGCACGGGCTGGTACTTCACGAAGGCGCGATCGACGAGGAAGGCGTAGCGGTTGAAGTTCTGCCCAAGCGTCTGGTTGGTCGACACGCGGTCGGTGCTGCTGCCGGTGGCCAGACGCAGGCCGACCACCACGTCGTCGTTGACCTTGGCGTTGATGCCCAGGCGCGCGCGCAGGCGCAGGCGGCTGCGCTCGTTCAGCGTGTTGCCTGTTGGCAGGCCGGTCGCGGAGCCGGCGGCCTGGTCAACGGCCCGCGTGGTGCCGCCCAGCGAAGCCAGCAGCAGGCTCTCCGGCGACGCGTTGTCGCCGGCCGGACTGTCGTTCTGCGCACGCACGCGCAGGTCGCCCTCGATGGCGATGCGGTCGGTCCACTCCGCCGTGGCGTTCGGCACGCCCCAGCGCTCGACACGCGCGCGCGCCAGCACTTCCTCTCGCACCTCGTTACGGATCTGGTCGCGCACCACCTGCGGCACGTAGGGCACGCGCACCGTGGGCGGCTCGGGCTTCGGCGGCGCGGCCGGCTTGGCGGCCTGCGCCACGGCGGCGGCGGCGCGCTTCTTGGCATCGGCGATCAGGGCGTCGGCCTTCTCCCGGGTGAGCACGCCGCTCTGCACCAGCGCCTCGATGAGCGCCAGCGTGGTCTGGCGCAGCGCCTCGAGCGACTCGCGTTCGCTGTCGGGCGGGGTCTGGGCGTGCGCCAGGGGCGGCGGCATGACGGCCGCCAGCACCGCGGCGAGCAACGTGGTCGGCAGCCAGGCCCTTCGCCTGCGCGCCGGAGTTCTGAGAAACATCGGTCTCATCCCATGAGTCGGTTGGATACGAGCAGACGCACGGGCTGGGGAAGCCGGGGCGGCGGCGGATCGCCGGTGCCGGGGAAACGGCTGAGCGCATCGCGCAGGGCCTGATCGGTCTCGGGGTCACCCGTGCTGCCCAGCAGTTCAGCGCGCTGCAGGCCGCCCGTCGGTGTCAGCCAGATCTCGATGCGCACCTGGTAGTCGCGGCGCTTGACGTCCCTGTCGCGCGCCAGGTACTCGTTGAGGGCCCGCGTGGCGGATTGGGCGTAGCTGGTCAGCGCCAGCCGCTGCGCCGGGTTCTCCTGCGGCGCCCCACCGACGGTGTTGACTGCGCCGATCTGCTGGTTCGTGTAGTCCTGCGACACGCTGCCGGCGGCCAAGCCGCTGCCCGGACCATCGCCCGCGGCTTCGTCGGACTTCAGCGCCTGCGCCTGCGGCGCCTCGTCGGGCTTGGGAGCCGCGGGCGGCGGCTTGTCTTCCGTCTTCGGCGGCGGCTTGTCCTCGGGTTTGGGTGGTGGTGGTGGCGGCGGCGGCGTGTCCGGCAGCAGCTTCACCAGCTGCTGACGGCGCTGCGGCTTGTCCGGCTGGTCGCCGCACGCCGCCAGCCCGAGGGCGGCCGCCAACAGCAGACCGGTGACGAGAGGCTGCTTCATGGTCAGAACCCGATGCGGGCCGTAGCGATGCTCATGTTCACCTCGGCCTCGTTGCACAAGTCGATCATCGCCACCACGCGTTCGTAGCGCGCCCGTCCGTCGCCCTGGATGACGATCGTGGACTTGGCGTCGCGGGCACGGATGGACTGCAGTTCCTGCAGCACCAGCGCATCGGACTTCGGCACGCCGTCCAGGCGCGCCCCGCCATCGGGGTCGATGCGCAACACGTGCACAGGGTGGCGTTCGGTGGGCGGTGCGGCCGAGGGCTTGGGCAGACTGATCGACAGGCCCTGCACCGAGGCGGTGGTCATGAGGATGAAGACCACCAGCAGCACGTACGCCAGGTCGAGCATGGGCGTGACGTTGATGGTGTCGTAGGGCTTGGCGTCGTCCTGGACCTGCATGTCGGGCTCCGGCGTTCAGGGCGCGCGCTTGGTCACGAGGCCGACCTGCGCGATGTCCAGCTTCTTCACCGCCGCCAGCACCTCGACCACCTTCTCGAACGGCGCCGCAGCGTCGCCCTTGATGACCACCGGCAGGTTGGGATTGCCGGCCTTGTACTGGGCCAGCAGCGAGCTGAGCTGCTCGATCGTCACCGGGTAGGCGTCGAGGTACATCGCGCCGTCGGCGGTGATGGTCACGGCGCGGGTCTGCGGCCGGGCGAGGTTGCTCGTCGTCTTGGTCTCGGGCGAAGCCACGCGCACGCCCTGCACGGAAGCCGTGGTGAGGATGATGAAGGTCACCAGCAGCACGTACGCGAGATCCAGCATCGGCGTGATGTTGATGTCGTCGTAGGGCTGGTTCTCGGCCTTGACGTCGGCGGACATGTCAGTGTCCTTCGCCGGTCAGCCGATGGTGCTCAGCGCTCGCCATGGGTCTCGGCGACGCGCGTCACGAACTCGTCGACGAAGATCTGCATGTCCGCCGAGATGTTCTTGATCTTCGAGGCCAGCCAGTTGTAACCGAACAGCGCCGGGATGGCCACGCCCAGCCCGGCGACCGTGGCCAGCAGGGCGGCGGCGATGCCCGGGGCGATGGCGTTGACGTTCACGTCGCCGGCCGCCGCGATGGCCGCGAAGGTGATCATCACGCCCACCACCGTGCCCAGCAGGCCGAGGAAGGGGCCGCCCGAGATGGCGATGGTCAGCAGCACCATCAGCTCGTTGAGCTTGTGGTTCTCGCGCACCAGGTCGGCGTCGATGCTGGCCTTCACGGCGTCCAGCGAAGCGCCGCCCAGCGGCTTGGCGCCGGCCTGGCCAATCTGGCGCTTGACCAGTTGCTTCAGGCCCGCCTCGTACAGTCGCGCCAGCGAAGAACCGGCGTGCTGCTCGGGGCCGCCGACGCGCAGCACGTCGTCGGCCTCCCGGAAGTCGCGCAGGAAGGCGTGGTTGCTGCGGTCGGTGCGCAGCACGAGCAGGGTCTTGGTCACCATCACCCAGGCGGCGACGATGAACATGATGCCGAGGATGATGATGACGACCCAGGCGTCGACGGTGAGGTTCTTCACCAGCACCCCGATGTAGCCGCCGTGTCCGCCCTCGCCTTCGGCCGCCTGGTCGGACTTCTGCGTCTCGCTGGCCACCAGCTTGGCGTCCGCACCCTGCGCCGCGCGCGTGAACTTCATCCAGTCGGCGCTGCGCAGCGCCGTGGCCACCTGCAGCTCATCGAGCAGCCCGCTGTAGCCCTGGCCCACCAGCAAGGGGCCGGCGATCTCGGGCACGCCCGAGGCCAGGTCGCCCTGGGCGGCCTGCTCGCCATTGACGTACAGCGTGAGCTTGCCTGCCCCCAGCGTCACGCCCAGGTGCACCCAGGCCGACGGCGGCAGGTCGCCGCCGGCGATCTGCAGCTTGCCCAGGCGGGCGACGACCTTGCCGCCTTCCAGCGACAAGGACAGCGGGCCCTGGACGAACAGCGCACCGCCCAGCACGGCAGGACGGGCCCACAGGGTGACGCTGTAGGGCCCGGCCGCAGCCGATTTCAGTCGATCGCTGGCCGGCAGTTCCAGCGCCTTGCTGCCGTCGAAGCGGGCGCTGGCGCCGATGAGGCCGTTGGGCTCCACCGCCAGCGGCGCGGCTGCGGCCAGGCTGCCGGTCAGGTCCTTCACGCTGCCGTCGGGCGCGTCGAAGCGGAAGGTGGCGGCGCTGCCGCCGTCGCTCACCACCGTGGCCGGCTCGGCCGCGGCCTGGGCATGGCCAGCGTAGACGTAGACGATGTTCTTGTCGGTGCCGGGTGCGACCGTGGGCATCTGCACCCAGAGCACGGCCATCTCGTTGGCACCGTCGAAGCGCTCCACCTGGAACTTCAGCGGTGTCTTGTCGTCGGCGGCGATGACGCGCAGGTCGGAGCCGTCGGGCTTGGCGCCGAGGAAGTCGAAATTGCCCGAGTGCAGGCGCACGGGCACGGCCACGCCGCTGAGCGCCTCGCTGGTGGTGACGCCAGCGGGACCGGTGTTGAGCAGCACGCGGGTCCGCTGCGCGTAGTCGCCGTTCCACCAGGCGCCGGCCGTCAAGGGCATCAAGGCCAGCGCCAACGCAGCCAGGGCAGTCTGCGGGCGGATCATGGCGGAACTCATTCAGGGCACTCCGATGGCGAACGTGGGAATCGGAGCGCCGGCCCGACGACTCGGCGAAGCGCGGTCTCGCGCCACGCGGGGCGACATCGCGTCGCTGTGCCCGTGCGACCCTCCTTGGCCGGGCACGTTACGGACCGGCGGTGACCGGCCCATGCACCGATGCCCTGCGGCATGGTCTGATCGGACCATCCCTCTGCAGGCGAGGCCGGACGAGCCGGCGCCCGGCAGACGGTCGTTACACTGTTTCGACCTCGGCAACGCCCTGACTCCGCTCCCCGCATGAACGACGAGACTGCCGGCCCCCTGCCGGACCCCGACGACACGGGCACGACGCAGATCCGCGTGCCGGTGCGTCAACCCGCCTCGGCGGACCGTGCGACGGTGGACTGGGTGCACTCACTGCGAGTGCTGGAAGGCAACGAGATCGGCCGGCGCCACCGCGTCGTGGAACCGCCGTTGCAGATCGGCCGGCGTGCCGGCAACGGCTTGGTCATTCCCGACAGCGAGGTGTCCAGCAACCACTGCGAAGTGCGTGCCGTCGCCGGCCAGCGCTGGCTGGAGGTCATCGACCGCGGCTCGACCAACGGCACCTACGCCGGAGGCCGGCGCGTGCACGGCAGCGCCCGGCTGGACGACGGCGAACTGCTGCAGGTCGGCCGGCACGTGCTGGTGCACGAGTGCCGGTCCCGCGCCGAGATGGAGCAGGCGGAGGCCGCCGACCGCGAGCTCGACAGGGCGCGGCACTATGTTGAATCGCTGTTGCCTGCACCGATGCGGGAGGGGCCGGTCCGCACCGAGTGGTTCTTCCGTCCGTCGGCCATGCTGGGTGGCGATGCCTTCGGCTACCTGCGCCTGGGCGCCGATCTCTTCGCCGGCTACCTGATCGACGTCACCGGCCATGGCGTGGGCGTGGCCATGCACACGGTGTCGGTCATGAACGTGCTGCGCCAGCGCGCGCTGCCCGAGACCGACTTCGCCGACCCGGCCCAGGTGCTGGCCCGGCTGAACGCGATGTTCCAGATGGAGGAGCACGACGGGCTGTGCTTCACCATGTGGTACGGCGTCTACGACCAGCGCAGCCGCAGCCTGGCCTTCGCCTCCGCCGGGCACCACCCGGCGCTGTTGCGTGCACCTGGCGGTGGCCCGGTGCAGCGCCTGGCGACGCGCAGCCTGCCGCTGGGTGCGCTGGCCGACACGCGCTACGCCGCCACGCGCGTGCCGGTGGCGCCGGGCAGCCAGCTGCATCTGTTCAGCGACGGCCTCTTCGAAGTGACCGACCTCGATGGCCGCACCTGGACGCTGGACGACGTGCTGCCGCTCATCGACGCGCTGCCGTCCGGCGACGACGCGCCCGCGCGCCTGTACCGGACGGTGCGCGCCGCCACCGGCAACCGCCCGCTGGACGATGACTGCTCCATCGTCCATGTCACGTTCCTGTAACGTGACTGCGCTCCACTGAGAGGTTTTTCGATCGGTCTTGAGCGGCGCACCGTCGTCCGCGAACTGAGGATCAAGCGCATGGAGATGCTCGTCAACGAACTGCCCGGGCCCGCCGTCGGCGTGGAACTGTCAGGCCGCCTGGACACGCTGGGGGTGGACTCGATAGAGACGAAGTTCAACGCCGCGGCGCTCTCGGCCGGGCGCCCGACGCTGGTGGATCTCACGCGCGTCGATTTCGTGTCGTCGATGGGCGTGCGGCTGCTCATCACCGCCGCCAAGACGATGAAGGCACGTCACCAGCAACTGCTGCTGGTGGTGCCGCCGGGGCCGGTGCGCGAGATGCTGGAAACGGCGGCCATCGACACGCTGATCCCGATGTTCCTGCAGCGCGACGAGGCGCTGGCCGCGCTGCCGCGCTGAGCCTCGGCAGGGCGCTGCGGGGCTGCATGGCTGCGTGCGAGCCGCTCGATCTGGTCGTCGAGGCCGACCTCGGCTCGCTCGAGAACGCACGGCTGCGCCTGCTGGCGCACTTCGGCGAGTGTCCGGGTCTGGCCGGCCGGCCGCGCACGCTCTATGCGCTGGAGCTTGTCCTCGAGGAGTGGCTCACCAACGTGTTCCGGCACGGCACGAAAGCCCCGGTGCTCCTGCGGGTGGCCCTGGACGAAGAGGGTCTGTCCCTGCGCTTCGAGGACGACGGTCCGGCCTTCGATCCGACCGACCGACCGCATGCCACCCGCCCCGCCAGCCTGGAGGAAGCGCAGCCCGGCGGCCTGGGACTCTTCCTCATCCAGCACTACGCGCGCTCTTGGCGCTACGCCCGCGAAGGCCAGCGCAACGTGATGCTCATCGTCATCGACACCAGCGGGCGCTGAATCCGCTCCGGCTCAGTCGGCCGGCAGCCGCTTGAGCACCACCATCGTGATGTCGTCGTCCTGAGGCAAGCCGCCCCGGTGCTGCGCCACCGCCGCGAGCAAGCGCTCGACCATCGCGGCCGGCGCCTCCCCGGCGCCGTCCCGGACCACCTGCTCCACGCGCTCGCGACCCAGCAACTCGCCCAGCGGCGACGCACACTCGAACACGCCGTCCGACAACAGCACGAACCAGTCGCCGGGCGCCATCTGGAGGCTCACGGTGGGCCGCAGGGCTGCAGCAGCCACGGCACCCAGCGGCAGCCCGTTCGGACCGTAGCGCCGGCACTGGCCCTCGGCGGCCACGTAGTGCAGGATGGGGCCCTGTCCGGCGCTCAGGAAGCGCAGTCGGTGCAGCGCGGGCTCGAGCAGCGCGATGCAGGCGGTGACGAAAGGCGACTCGTCGCGCTCGGAGACCAGCAGGTCGTTGACATGCCCGTAAGCGGTTTCCAGATCCGCTTCCATGCGCAGCGCCATGCGCAGCATGGCGTGCATGCGCGTCACCGTCAGCGCCGGCGCCAGCCCGTGGCCGGTGGCATCGGCCAGCAGGAACAGCAGGCCCTGCGACACCGGCGCCACGTCGAAGGTGTCACCGCCCGTCATCGATGCCGGCTTGAACACCGCGTCCATGTCGTAGCCCGGCAGCCGGGGCATCTGGCCGGGCAGCGTGCTGCGCTGCACGGCGCTGGCCAGGGCCATTTCCTGCTGAAGCCGCTGCGCGGCCAGCAGTTCGTCGGTCATGCGGGCTCGCGACAGCGCCATGGCGCACTGGGCGGCGACGGCCTCGGCCAGCGACTCGTCGGCGGCGTCGAAGACACCGCGCGACTTGTTCAGGGCCTGCAGCACGCCCACGAGCTGGCCGAGGTGGTCGATCAGCGGAACCGTGAGACAGCAGCGCGAGCGAAAGCCGGTCTCCAGGTCGATGGCGCGGTTGAATCGCGGATCGGCGTAGCAGTCCGGGACGTTGATGATGACGCGGTCACGCGCGCATTGCCCGGCCAGGCCGGTGCCCACGGGAAGCCGCACGGCGCCGACATCGCTGGCGAACTCGATGTGGATCTCGTTGCGCTCCGCGTCATGCAGCCACACCGACGCGCGTTCGGCACGCAGCACGGCAGCGGCCTCGGCGGCCACCTGCGCCAGCATCACGTGCAGGTCGAAGGGCGCGGCGAGCGCACGGGTGACGGAGAGGATGGCCTCGATGTCTGTGGGAGACAGGCGGCGTGACTGGGGTGTGGTCGGCATGGACAGGGGCGATGGCGCGGTGGGCAGTATCGCGCCAGCCCGCAGTTTCCCTCACGTGCGGCGGCGCTCGGAGGGGTGTTCCACGCAGATCGAGGACGAACTGGACTTCGCAGCCTGCTTGGCACGCGCCGCGGCGCTGGCGACGTCGGCCGCATTGGTCAGGCCATGTCCCGGGGCGATGGGCACCACCCCGGCGTACAGGGAAGTGAACCCGAAGAAGCGTCGGATGCCGTGTCGGTCCTCGGCGAAGATGCCGCCGGCTTCCCGGGCCGACTCGTCGTACTGCCCGATCGCCGCGGCATCGAACTCGGCCACCATGCGTTCGCAGCGCTGCTCCCAGTCGCTGCTCTGGAAGAGGACGACGAAGTCGTCACCCCCGACGTGGCCGACGAAGTCGCGCTGAGGGTCGCAGTTCGCCTGGATCGTCCGCGCGGCGAGCTTGATCATCTCGTCGCCGCGCCAGTACCCGAAATAGTCATTGAAGGGCTTGAAGTTGCTCAGGTCGGCGTAACAGCTGGCAAAGCTGGCGCCCGAGCGCAGCAGCCGCTCGATGTGCTCGCTGATCGGGATGTTGCCCGGCAGCAGCGTCAGCGGGTTGGCATGGCGGGCGGCTTCGATGCGGCTCTCCGTGACCTGGCGGACGAGTTGGTGACCGGTTCCGATGCCCTGGTAGCGCCCCTGCTTCGTGTAGATGAAGCCCTCTGACAGGTAGCGTTGGTCGGCCGACGTCAGCACCTTGATCAGATCGTTCGCGTCGGCATCCACCTCGACGATGGTCGGCGAGGTGTTGGCGAAGGTGATGCAGGGCTTGCGGCCGTACAGTTCCTTGAAGTAGAGCTTGGCATAGCGGTCCAGGAACTGTTGACGGCCGATCAGGGCCAGGGGCGTCGCTCCGTCCACGAGCGCGGCCGCGTGCCAGTCCTCGTGCTTCTCGAAATGGGCGGCCACCTCCTCGTTCGTGGCCTGGGGCGACAGCGGCGCCGCCTGCACCACCTGGGCCTGGCTCACGCGTCCCGGCGAAGAAGCGGTGCGTTCCTCGGGCAGCACCGCGACGCGAGGATTGACGAGAACCGCCCTCGCCCCCTCGTTCAAGGCGGCCAGCGGCAGTTGTGCAGGCCGCCCCAGGAAGTAGCCCTGGCCCAGGTCGACACCCAGGTCGCGCAGCACGCGCAGATCGTCACCGGTCTCGATGCCCTCCGCGACGAGGGTGCTGCCGAAGGTTTCGGCAATCTGCATCAGGGCGCGCAACGTCTTCAGGCGCTTGGCGTGCGACGAGATCTCGCGGGTGAAGTACTTGTCGATCTTCACGAAGTCCGGACCCAGCTCCGACCACAGCCGCAGGCTGGATCGTCCGTCGCCGAAGTCGTCGAGCGCGAAGCGCACGCCGCTGGCGTGCATCTCGTGGGCCACCGCCACGAGGCGGGGAATATCGCTGACGAGTTCGTGCTCCGTGAGTTCGAACACGAGGCTTTCCGGATCCGCACCGAAGCCGCGCAGTTCGTCCGCGATCTCGCGCGCTCCGTGGCCTTCGAAGCAGTGCACCAGGGCCGAGGCACTGATGTTCACGAAGAGGTTGCCACCGGCGCCCAGGCCGGCCCAGCGTCGCAGGGCGTGCACGACGCAGGCGACCACGAAGTCGTGCAGCAAGCCTTCTCGCCGCGCGGCGGCGAAGAGCGCGTCCGGCATGTGCAGTGGCATGCCCGGGGCACCGCGGATGAGGGCCTCATGGGCCTGGATCTCTCCACCGCGAAGGGACACGATAGGCTGGAAGTGCGGCACCAGCGTGCGATCGTTGAGCAGGCGCGACAGCGGCCCGCTGCGGTCGCCAGGCCGGTAGTGCAGCATGCCGGCACCCAAGCGCTGCTCATGCGCCTGTTCGAGCACCGCGCTCATGCCGGAACCCCTTCAGCGGTTTCCACCTGCGCCTGTGTGACACGGAACAGCGAGACGGCTTCGGCCAACTCGCGTGCACGCTCGCGCAGGGACTCGGAGGCCGCTGCCGTCTGCTCGACGAGCGCCGCATTCTCCTGGGTCATGCGGTCCAGCCCCGCCACCGCCGCACCGATCTGACGCACACCGGCGTCCTGCTGGCGAGCCGACTCCGCGATCTCGGCGATCAGGCCGCTCACGTCACCGGCGCCGCCGACCAGGCCGTCCATGCGGCGTCCGGCCTCGCCCACGACTTCGGCGCCGGCACCGATCTTCTCCACCGTGTCGACCACCAGCGACTTGATTTCACGCGCAGCGATGCTGGAGCGCTGCGCCAGGCTCCTGACTTCCGACGCTACGACGGCAAATCCGCGACCTTGCTCCCCCGCGCGCGCCGCCTCGACGGCTGCGTTCAGCGCCAGGATGTTGGTCTGGAAGGCGATGCCGTCGATGGTGCCGATGATGTCGCCGATGCGCTGCGACGCGCTCTGGATCTGGCCCATGGTGTCCACGGCCTCGGCGATGACGCCACCGCTGCCTCGGGCGAGGTCCGCATTGCCTGCGGCCAGGCCCGCCGCACGGCGCGAGCCTTCGTTCGTGCGCCCCAGGGCCGAGCCGATCTGCTCCAGGGAAGAGGCGGCCTGCTGAAGCTCCGCCGCGGTTCGTTCGGTGCGCACGGACAGGTCTGCCGATCCGGAAGCAATCTCGGAGCTGGCATGGACGATGGTGTCCGCCACGTCATGCACGCGCCGCACCAGGGACTGCATCGAGCGCTGCGTTCGACCCAGTTCATGCATCAGTTCAGCCTCCTCGTCCGTGCCCCAGGGCCTGGGCGTCTGGGTGAGGTCGCCGTCCGCCATGCGGCCCAGATGGTGGGCCACCTGTCGAAGGCCGCCCTCAAGCACCTTGGAGAAGCAGATGAACAGGTAGGCCCCGAAGGCCAGCGACAGCAGCACGACGGCGAAGCGGCTGTTGCGGCGCGCTTCGAGCGCCTCGACGCGAACGGCCAAGCGCGCGTCCAGGGCCGGCAGGGCGCTGTCGAAGACGCGGAAGTAGTCCTGCACCGCCTTGTGGCCGGACGCATAGACCTCTTCGGGTTGAACGGCGGCCTTGACCATCTCGGTGATGTCCGACGAAGCCTGGAACTTCTGAGCTGCCTTCAGGCCCGAGAGGTCGACCCGTTCGCGCAGCCCCTGCTGCACCTCGAAAGCGCGTTCGAAAGCAACCAGGGCATCCTCGATGCCTGCCTGCGCGCGCGCCTGCCAGACCGCGTGGCGCCGGTACTGCTCGGGGCTCTCGAGCCCGCCACGGGCAACGCCGAAAGTGCCCCAGCCCCACAGCTGCCCGAGGTCTTCGCTCGCCTTCGGCAGGTTGATGAAGGTGGCCATGATCATGTAGAGCGTGTCCAGGTCCGGATCGAGCACCAGATTGGAATCGTCCGTCACCCCTTGCAGCAGCTTGATGGACGCTTCGGTGACCGGCCCGAACACGGTGCGGCCCTTGTCGTCGACGCCGCGCGTACTGGCCGCCGTGGCCGTCCAGGCGTCCTGCAGCGCCTTCACGCGGGCGCCCAGCTGCAGGGGATCCCGAGTCTCCTGGAGGTGCCGCCCCAGTTCCGCCAGTGCGGCATCCACCTTCCGGCGCGCCGCCGAGAAGTCCTTCGAAGCGTCGAAGTCACCCAGCATGGCCCGCGTCGCATTCCGCGCTTCCAGGACCCCCAGCAACACCGGCGTGAAGTGCTGCATCAGTGCGACGCCGTGGCGCTCCTTGCGCGAGAACTCCAACTGCGCCTGCGTATCGGAGAGGAAAGCCACGCCCAGCACGATGGCCGGGATCAGCAGCACCGCCGAGATGAGGACGGCCTTTGTCCGGAATCGCAGGCGCCTGAGCCCGCGCACACCCGGGGCCCACAGGCCATGATGGCGAAAGAACGAGGTCAGGCTCTCAGGTGCGCGCGCTGCGCTCGAGCCCGCTTCGGTGGAGGTGTGCATGGCCGTCATTGCTCGCTGGGCGACCCCGGCCGCCCGGTTGGGCAGCCAGACCTTGGTCGCGGACGCACGAAATATCGACGGCCGTTCGACGGGCTGAAGCACAGAATCTCTGCGCTTTTTCCACCCTTGTCATCGTGGTGTCACAGTGACCGGCAGCCGCACCAGTTCGGCGCAAACCGAGCACACGATTCGGGCGCAAGTGCCGAAGTCTCGCATCGAAATCCAGCGCACCGATCCCGTTCTAGATGCCACTGAGTGGCATGCGCTCGCGCAACTCGAAGGGCTGGCCCGCTTCGGGCTCCAGGAAGACGCAGAGCGCATCGGCGGACCACTCGCTTCGCAGGGCAGTCGCGAAGTGCTGCACCGCCGCTTTGCCCAGGCGCTGCCAGGCGTCGGAGTCATCGGGCCGGATCGGCCCGCTCAGGGTGAAGTGCAGCCGCCAATCGTCCAGCACGAAGGCGTAGCCCAGGCAATCCACTTGGGCCTGCTGGCGCGGGCTCAGGCCGGGCTTGAGCTGGCGCGCCCGCTCGGCCAGCGTGAGTGGCGCGCGGAAACGGTCCAGCGACAGCACGGTGTCGTCGGCCAGCCGACGCAGCGGGTGGCTCGCATCGACCGCGCCTTCATGGCGCAGGGCCAGGAAATCCGTCAACCGACCTGGCGAAAGCGCGGGCATGACGAAGGCGCGGTGCCGTGCCGCCACGGCGCGGACCCCGGCCAGGAAGGCCGCCTCCGTCGTCTCACCGTGCAGCCGCAGTGGCGCCTTCAGCGTGGCGTGGAAGCCGTAGCGCCAGGGTTCGGCCACTTCCGGAACGCGAGGCGGCGCATAGGGGGGCGGCAGGCCGGCGTCGCGTCCGAGCCAGGCGCAGCCCGCCTGCCACAGCGGATGTTCGCGCGGTGGCGCCAGGTACACCGCGTAGCGGGCCTGGGGCATCGTCAGACCTCGTGCGCCACCGTGAGCTGCACCGCGTCGGCCGCGAAGAGCGTGCGGCCCGCTTCCACCGGGCGCCCCTGGTCGTCGATGCTGTGGAACTGCACCACCAGCACCGGCTCGGTGGTGGCCCGCGCCAGGGCATCGGCTTCGGCCTGCGTGGGCAATCGGCAGGAGACGGTGCTGCTGGCGCGCTGGTAGTCGGGCACGCCGATCTGGCGCAGCGCGGCCGTGATGGAACCCGACTGGCGGAACGCTTCGGCGATGCCGGCGCAACGCGACGACGGGTAGACCGTGGTGCTGAGCCCGATCGGCCGGCCCCGCACCGACGCTCGGGTGTGCAGCAGTTCCACGCTGGCCTGACGAGGCAGGCGCAGCAGGGGGCCCCACTCCGCGGCCGGCAAGGTCTCGTGGCGAAGCAGTTCGCGCTGCGCGCGTTCGCCGGCCTCGGCCAGGTTCTCGGTGAGACGTGTGCGACGCTGCAGCGCGTAGTCGAGCACCAGTTCGCGCACGAAGGTACCGCGTCCCTGGACGACGCGCAGGTGCCCTTCGTTGACCAGGCAGCGCACGGCCTGGCGCAGCGTGTGGCGGTGCACGGCGAAGCGCGCGGCCAATTGGAGCTCGTTGGGCAACTGGGTGCCCGGGGCGAAGCGCCCCGCTGCGATGTCGGCGCGCAATTCGCTGGCGATGCGGGCCCAGCGTGCGCCGTTCTCGGGGAGCACGGCGGTCTCGACGGGGACTTCGAACGTGGTCAAGGAACTGTCACGGGCGCTGAAGATACTGGCCGCCAGTTTCAGTCGTCTAGATGACATCGCCATGACCGAGCCCACACCCGCAACGACTGCCCAACGCGCCGCTTGGCTGCGTCTGCTGGCACGTTCGCGGGCGGCCGAACTGCAGCAGCTCGCCGCACCGGTCTTGTCCGACTACCGCTTCGAGACCCTGCGTGCGCCCGAGTCCGGCCTGGTGATGGTGCGCGCCCGCATCGGCAACACCGGCGACCGCTTCAACCTCGGCGAGGCCACGGTGACGCGCTGCGCCGTGCGCCATCTGGCCGCCGAAGGCCCCGCCGTGGCCGGCGTCGGCCACGTGATGGGCCTGGACGGCGGCCATGCCGAACGCGTGGCGCAGCTGGATGCGCTGCTGCAGCGGCCCCAGCTCCATGCGCTGGTGCGGCAGACCGTGCTGGAGCCGCTGCAGCGCCTGGCCGCCGAGCGGGAGCGCACTGAACGCGAGCTCACCGAAGCCAGCCGCGTGCGCTTCTTCACCCTGCAGGCGGAGACGGCATGACCCTGGCGACGCTGGGCCTTGGCTTCGCGCAACCCGTGCACGACGCGCAGCAGGTCTTCCGGGCCCTGCTGCAGGCCATGTCGCGACCCGGGCGCGTGCAGACCCTGCCGTCCGCGATGCTGGCACCACTCGAACCCCCGGAACTGCCCCCGGCGCTGACCGCCGCGCTGCTGTGCCTGCTGGACGGGGAGTCCACGCTGTGGCTGGCGCCTGCGCTGGGCGGCGCGGCCGACGTGGCCTACCTTCGCTTCCACACCGGCGTGCGCATGGCCGCAGGCGCCGAGGAGGCCGACTTCGTGGTCGGCCGCGCCGATGACGCGCCATGCGCACTGTGGGCGACGCTGCAGCGCGGCAGCGATGAGGCGCCGCAGCTCGGGGCCACGATGGTGCTGGTGGTGCCGCGGCTGCAGGCGGACCCGCCCCCCGGCGAACCCGGCCTGCTGCTCAGCGGCCCCGGCATCGACCACCACCACCGCCTGGCGGTGGGTGGCCTGCCCCCTTCGTTCTGGCAGGCACGCGCCGCGCTTGCCGCCGACTACCCGCGCGGCATCGACCTGCTGCTGTGCTGCGGCCCGCAGCTGGCGGCCCTGCCGCGCACCACGCGCGTCGTGCAGGAAGGCTGAAGCATGTACATCGCCGTCAAGGGGGGCGAGCAGGCGATCGCGGCGTCGCTCCAGTTGCTGGCGCAGTCGCGGCGCGGCGACCCGGCCGTGCCGGAGCTGGGCACCGACCAGCTGCGTGAGCAGCTGCGGCTGCTGGTGGACCGCGTGATGGCCGAAGCCTCGCTGTTCGACCCCGACCTCGCGGCCCTGGCCATCAAGCAGGCCTGCGGCGACCCCATCGAAGCCGTCTTCCTGCTGCGGGCCTACCGCACGACGCTGCCCCGCCTGGCCTTCAGCGAGCCCGTGGACACGGCCCGCATGCGGGTGCGGCGCCGCGTGTCGGCCATCTTCAAGGACGTGCCCGGAGGCCAGCTGCTGGGCCCGACCTTCGACTACACGCAGCGGCTGCTGGATGCCGAACTCGCGCGTCCCGGACCGCCCCCGCCGCCCCCGACACCAGCGCCGCTGGCCGACGCCGCCGAGGCCGACCTGCGCAACCCGATCGACGCCCTGGCGGCGCAGGGCCTCATCGAACCCTGCAGGCCGAGCCCCGGCGACCCGACGCCGCCCGACATCACGCGCGACCCGCCGGCGCACCCGCTCCCGCGCACGGCGCGCCTGCAGATGCTGGCGCGCGCCGACGAGGGCTGGGTGCTGGGCATGGGCTACTCCACGCAACGCGGCTACTCGTACACGCACCCCTTCGCCGGAGAGATCCGCTACGGGGCCGTGCCGCTGGAGATCGTGCCCGACGAACTGGGCTTCGCCATCGACATCGGCGAGATCCAGCTGACCGACTGCCAGATGGTCAACCACTTCGCCGGCAGCGCCACCCAGCCACCGCAGTTCACGCGCGGCCAGGGCCTGGTGTTCGGCCACGGCGAACGCAAGGCCATGGCGATGTCGCTGGTGGACCGCGTGCTGCGCGCCGACGAATTCGACGAGGCCGTGACGAGCCCGGCGCAGGACAGCGAGTTCGTGCTCTCGCACGGCGACAACGTCGAGGCCTCGGGCTTCGTCCAGCACCTCAAGCTGCCGCACTACGTGACCTTCGAATCCGAGCTGCAGCTGGTACGCCAGCTGCGCCTCGAACGCGACCTGCAGCAGGAGCGCGACGCATGAAGGGCTACAACTTCGCCTATCTCGACGAAGGCACCAAGCGCATGATCCGGCGCTCGCTGCTCAAGGCCGTGGCGATTCCGGGCCACCAGGTGCCCTTCGGCTCGCGCGAGATGCCGCTGGCCTACGGCTGGGGCACGGGCGGCATCCAGGTCACGGCGGCCGTGATCGGCCCGGACGAGGTCCTGAAGGTCATCGACCAGGGCTCCGACGACACCACCAACGCCGTCAACATCCGCCACTTCTTCGCGCGCACCACGGGCGTGCGCACCACCGAGCGCACGGCCGACGCGACGCTGATCCAGACGCGGCACCGCATTCCCGAGCGTGCGCTCACCGAGGCACAGATCATCGTCTACCAGGTGCCGCAGCCCGAGCCGCTGTTCAAGCTGGAGGCACGTCGGCGCGAGACGCTGAAGCTCCATGCCTTCGCGGAGTACGGCCTGATGAACGTGAAGCTGTACGAGGACATCGCGACCTGGGGCCGCATCGACACGAGCTACGACTACCCCGTGCTCGTCAACGGCCGGCACGTCATGTCGCCGTCGCCGATTCCGAGCTTCGACAACCCCAAGATGCACCGCATGCCGGCGCTGCAGCTCTTCGGTGCGGGACGCGAGAAGCGCCTGTACGCCGTGCCGCCCTACACCGACGTGCGCAGCCTGGATTTCGAAGACCACCCCTTCCGTGTGACGCCACAGGGGCACGCCTGCGCGCTGTGCGGCTGCACCACCAGCTACCTGGACGAGATCGTGATGGACGACGGCCGCACGCAGTACACCTGCTCGGACACGGACCACTGCCGCGAACAGCTGGAAGCCCGGGCATGAGCGCCGCTTCCGTGCTCCAGGTGCAGGGACTGGGCCACCGCTTCGCCGGCGCGCGCGACGGCCACTGGGCCGTGCGCGATGCCAGCCTGGAACTGCACCCGGGCGAGGTGCTGGCCATCGTCGGCGAGTCGGGATCCGGCAAGTCCACGCTGCTGAACTGCGTGGCCGGTCGCATCGCGCCCGCCGAAGGCCGCGTGCTCTACCGCAGCCGCAGCGGGGACGAGATCGACGTGCACGCCGTGGGCGAGCGCCGGCGCCGCGAGCTGGCGCGCAGCGAGTGGGGCTTCGTGGAGCAGCACGCCCACGACGGCCTGCGCATGAACGTGAGCGCCGGCGCCAACGTCGGCGAACGGCTCATGGGCCTGGGAGAACGCCGCTACGCCACGCTGCGCGACACCGCCGAGCGCTGGCTGGCCCGTGTCGAACTGGACCCGGCGCGCCTGGACGACTCGCCGCGTGGTTTCTCCGGCGGCATGCGCCAGCGCCTGCAGATCGCACGCAACCTGGTGACACGGCCGCGCCTGGTGCTGATGGACGAGCCGACCTCGGGGCTGGACGTCTCGGTGCAGGCACGGCTGCTGGACCTCATCCGCCTGCTCGTGGGCCGCCTGCACCTGTCGGCACTGGTGGTGACACACGACCTGGGCGTGGCGCGGCTGCTGGCCCACCGCACGCTGGTCATGCGCCAGGGCCGCATCGTCGAGCAGGGCCTCACCGACCGCGTGTTCGACGATCCGCAGCACCCGTACACGCAGCTGCTGGTCTCCTCGGTGCTCAGCGCATGACGCCCACCACGACGGCGCTGCCGGTGCTCGATGTGCAAGGTGTGCACAAGCGCTTCACGCTGCACCTGCGCGACGGCCTGCAGCTGCCCGTGCTCGCCGATGTCAACCTGCAGGTGCGGGCCGGCGAGTGCGTGGCGCTGGTGGGGCCTTCCGGCCGCGGCAAGTCGACGCTCATCAAGTGCATCTACGGCAGCTATGGCGTGGACGCCGGCGCGCTGTGGCTGCGGGGCGAAGGCGAGCGGCGCACCGACCTGGCTCAAGCGGCGCCGGGCGAACTGCTGGCGCTTCGCCGGCGCGACATCGCCTACGTCAGCCAGTTCCTGCGCGCCTTGCCGCGACAGCCGGCGCTGGACGTGGTGGCCGAACGGCTGCTGCAGGCCACGCCGGCCGACCCGGAAGTCGACGCCGACCCGCTGGACGACGCCCCCCACCAGGCGGCGCTGGACGCGGCGCGCGCGCAGGTGCGCCAGCTCTTCGCGCGGCTGAACCTGCCGGCGGGGCTGTGGGGCCTGCCGCCGGCCACCTTCTCGGGTGGCGAACAGCAGCGCGTGAACATCGCGCGCGGCTTCGTGCTGCCTTCGCGCCTGCTGTTGCTGGACGAACCCACGGCTTCGCTGGATGCCGCCAACCGCCGCGTCGTCATCGAGCTGATCCACGAGGCCAAGCAGCGCGGCAGCGCCATCGTCGGCATCTTCCACGACGAGGAAGTGCGCGACGCCGTGGCCGACCGCCGCGTCGACCTCCAGGCCGCCTGAGGCGGCTGCACCAGGACCCCCATGCACCAGCAGGTCTTCACCAACGCCCGGATCGTGCTGGCCGACGAGGTGCTGCCTCACGGCAGCGTGCATGTCGTCGCCGGCCGCATCGCGGCCATCGACAGCAGCACCAGCCACGTGCCCGGCGCGCAGGACCTGCAAGGCGACCTGCTGCTGCCGGGGCTGGTGGAGGTGCACACCGACAACCTCGAGCGGCACGTCATGCCACGTCCGAAGGTGAGCTTCCCCATGCGTGCGGCCGTGCAGGCGCACGACGCCGAACTGGCCGCCGCCGGCATCACCACCGTGCTGGACGCCATCGGCGTCGGCGACCCGTACGGCGACGGCTTCCGCTCCCGCGACCAGAGCGCCCTGCTCGGCGTGCTGGACCAGCTGGAAGGCGCCGGGCTGCTGCGCTGCCAGCACCTGATCCACGTGCGCTGCGAACTGCCGGCGCCCAACGCGCAGGAACTGTTCGAGCCCTTTGCCCGCCATCCACGCCTGCGCCTGATCTCGCTGATGGACCACACGCCCGGCCAGCGCCAGTGGACCGACGTGAGGCACGCGCGCATCTACTACACCGGCAAGAAGGGCTGGAGCGAGGCGCAGTTCGACGAGGAAATGCGCATCGCCCCCCAGCGCCAGGCGCTGTACGCGCAGCCCAACCGCGACTGGTTCGCCAGCTTCGCCAGAGTGCACGGCGTGGCGCTGGCCACGCACGACGACACCACGCTGGCCCATGTGGACGAAGCGCGCGCGCTGGGGGCTTCGATGAGCGAGTTCCCGACCACGCTGGAGGCCGCGCGCCATGCCCACCGCCACGGGCTGAAGACCATCGCCGGCGCGCCGAACGTGGTGCGCGGGGGCTCGCACTCGGGCAACGTCTCGGCCATGGATCTGGCGCGCGAAGGCGTGCTGGACGGCCTGTCGTCGGACTACGTGCCCGGCAGCCTGCTGCAGGCCGCGTGGTGCCTGCACCGCGATGCCGGCTTCAGCCTGCCCGAAGCCATGCAAGTGGTGGCCGCCGGCCCGGCCGAAGCGGCCGGGATGCACGACCGCGGTCTCATCGCCCCGGGCCTTCGCGGCGACCTGGTCCGCGTGCGCGAGCTGGACGCGCACCCCGTGGTGCGGGCCGTCTTCGTCGGCGGTGAGCGCGTCGGCTGAGGAAGCCCTCAGGCGATGTCGACGGCGCCGATGGTGCTGCGGGTGTCGGGGAAGTCCTGTTCCAGCAGGTCGTCCAGCAGCGCCAGGTAGTAGGCCAGCGGCGGCGTGGTGCGGCCCGGCTCCTTGGCCGCGTCGTCCCAGCGGCGAAGCAGCACGGCGTGTTCAGCGAACGGCTGGGCCTCGAACTCGGCGACCTCGGCATCGCGCAGAGGACCGCCCTGCAGGCCCAGCGAGTGCACGGAGGCCGGCGACAGCTGGCGGGCGTAGCCGGCGTCCACGCTGACGAGGTAGCGCTTGGCCAGCACATGCAGCCGGATGGGCTCGGTGACCTCGGGGCCGAAATCCGTCGCCAGCAGCGGCACCGCCAGGTCTTCGTGCGCGTCGTCCACCGTCTCCGACTTGGCCACCGCCTCGGCGGCCAGGAAGTGGCCGACGTCGTGCAGCAGCGCCGCAGCCACCAGCGGGGTGTCGGCGCCGGCCCATTCGGCGAGTTGGGCACATTGCAGCGCGTGCTCCAGCGCCGTCACGGCCTCGCGGCGAGCGCCCTCGTAGGGCAGGTGGCCGTGGCGTGCGAAGAGCGTCTCGAGCTGGCGCACGATCGCATGGGGGGTTGACTGGAAGTTCATGGTCAAGGCCTCCGCGCAGCGTTCAGATCAGCCGCTTGCGCAACTGGGACGACAGCAGGTCGATGATCGACACCGAGACGACGAGCAGCACCAGCACCGCAGCCGTCTGCGCGTACTGGAAACCACGGATCACATCCCACAGCACCATGCCGATGCCGCCCGCGCCCACCATGCCCACGACCGAGGCCGAGCGCACGTTCGATTCGAACCGGTAGAGCGCATAGCTGATCCAAAGTGGCAGCACCTGGGGAATGACGCCGAACACGATCTCGGCCAGCGGATGTGCCCCCGTGGCGCGGATGCCTTCCACGGGCTGGGGATCGATGGCCTCCACGGCCTCCGAGAACAGCTTGGCCAGCACGCCCGTCGTGTGGATCCACAGGGCCAGCACGCCGGCGAAAGGCCCCAGGCCGACGGCCACCACGAACAGCAGCGCGAACACCATCTCGTTGATGGCGCGGCAGGCGTCGAGCAGCCGGCGCACCGGCTGGTGCACCCACCAGGGCGTCAGGTTGCCGGCCGCCAGCAGGGCCAGCGGCACCGAACCGACAATGGCCAGCGCCGTGCCCCAGAGCGCGATCTGCAGCGTGATCACCAGCTCGGTCAGGTACAGCCGCCACTCGCCGAAGTCGGGCGGCATGAAGCCCCTGGCGTACTCCGCCATGTTGCCGGCATCACGCAGCAGGTCCAGCGGCCGCATGTCGGCACCGCGCCAGCTGCCGGCCAGCAGGGCCAGCATCAGGCCCCAGCCAAGCAGGCGCCAGGGACCGCCCTCCGGCCGCGCCGCGGCGGCTGAAGGCAGAGGCGACACCGACGTGTCGGCGGCCATCGTCAAGTCACTTCGCGGCGCTGGCCATCAGGCGGCCCAGCTCGGACAGGCGCGCGTCGATCTCGCGCAGGCGGCGTGCCTTCTCATCGGCCGCCATGTTGCCGTCGGCTTCGAGCTTGGCGCGTTCACGCACCAATTCCAGCTGGCGGATGGGCAGCAGCTGGCCGTTGTCGGATGGGATGAAGCCGCCGATCGTCAGCTTGGCCAGCAGTTCCTTCTCGCGCGCGTCCTTGCCGTAATTGAGGAAGAAGTCCTTCACCTTCTGCTTGGCATCGGCATCGAAGTCCTTGCGCCAGACCAGCGGGTCGCTGGGGATCAGGGGCGAACGCCAGACGACACGCAACTCGGCGTGCTTCTCGGGCATCTTCAGCTTCATGCGGTCCATGCCGTCGCTGGCCACCGTGGCCACGTCGACATGGCGGTTGGCCACCGCCAGGATGTTGGTCTCGTGGTTGGCGCGCGCCGTGCGTTTGAAGTCGCGCGTCGGCTCGACGCCGTTCTGCGCGAAGGCGTAGTAGCCAGGCACCAGCGAGCCACTGGTGGAGTTCGGATCGCCGAAGCCGAGCGTCAGCGTCTGGCGCTCGCGAAGCACGTCCTGCAGGGTCTGCAGCCGGCTGTCCTTGTGCACGATCATCAGGCTCCAGTAGCCGGTACCCCCGTCGGGCTGCGTCATGCGCGCGAACACTTCGGCGCTGGCGCGGTCCACGGCCTCCATCGCCGACTTGTTGCCCATCCAGGCCAGCTGCACCTTGTTGAAGCGCATGCCTTCGATGATGCCGGCGTAGTCGGGCGCGAAGAAGGCCGTGACCTTGTAGCCCGTCGCCTTCTGCATGTCGTCCAGCACCGGCTGCCACGTGCTCTTGAGGTTCGCCGAGGACTCGGTGGAAATGATGCCGAAGGCGAACTCCCGGGCCTGTGCAAAGGCACTGCCGGCCAGCAGGAGACCTGCAGCAAGCCACGCGATGGAAACGGTTTTCTTCATGGGGACTCCGTGGGGAAAAGGACTTGACCTGGGTTCAGGCGACGCGAAGTGCGGGCAAGGGCCGGGCTGCCGGGTGGCCACCGGCTTCTTCGCCGGGCGCCGCAGCGAAGAGCTCGTCGCTCTGCGAGCCGTACAGCGCGCGCAGGCGCTCGCTGCCCAGCGCCTGCGTGGGGCCGTCGTAGACCACCTCGCCCGCGCGCAACGCGATCGTGCGCGGACAAAAGGCAAAGGCGTGTTCCACCTGGTGCAGCGACACCAGCACGGTGACGCCCAGTTCGCGGTTCAACTCGGCCAGCAGTTCCATGACGCGGCGGCTGGACGCCGGGTCCAGCGAAGCCACCGGCTCGTCGGCGAGGATCAAGCGCGCCCGCTGCACGAGCGCGCGGGAGATCGCGGCGCGCTGCTGCTGGCCACCGGAAAGCGTGGAAGCCCGCTGCCACGCACAGGCCTCGATGCCAACGCGCCGCAGCGCCTCATGGGCGCTGCCGTGCTCGTCGGCCGGAAAGCGCTTGAGCAACGCGCGCCACAGCGGCATGCGGTGCAGCGCACCCGCCATGACGTTGACCATAACCGGCAGCCGGTCCACCAGATTGAACTGCTGGAAGATGGCCGCCACGTCCGCCCGCTGGCGCCGGATGTCGCTCGCCAGCCTGCCGCCCTGCTGGACGGTGCGGCCGAGCACGCGCACCACGCTGCCGGGGCCCGCGTCGGCGCGGTGCAGGCCGTTCAGGTGCCGCAGCAGCGTCGACTTGCCCGAGCCCGAGGCGCCGAGCAGCGCCACCATCTCGCCCTCGGCGATGCTCAGCGAAACGCCCCGCAGCGCGGCGTTGCCGCCGAAGCTCTTGCGCAGCGACTCGACCTCGATGGCTGGCTGCCCCACGGCGACGTCCCCGTATGCGTGAACGGGGCGATCATCTAGACGGGTGATGACGGAGCGATGACGCTGCCGGACTTCAGACGCTGCGCCGCGGCGCCCTCGCCCAGGCCGGCGCGTGGGCCAGGCCGATGCTGATCCAGACGGCGACGCTGAAATAGACGCTCATCCAGACCACTTCGCCGCGCCAATGGGTCCAGTCATGGTTGACCACCCAGCGCGTGGCGGCGTCGGCAAGGCCCTGGGAGAGGTCCAGGTAGACGCGGCCCTGGGCTTCATCGGCCAGCCAACGCGCCCAGTACATGGGCACGTCGACGCCGAACATGTAGGCGGCATAGGCCGCGCCCGCGGCGCTGCAGGCCAGCACGAAGGCACGCTGGCGGCCCCGCAACCGAGGGGCCGCCAGCAGCAGGCCCGCCACCACCAGTGTGGCGGCCACGCCCCAGAGGCTTTCTTCGATCACATGGCCCAGGTTGGCCGTGGTGAGCACGGCGTGCCAGGAACACACTTCCGCGACCACGATCAGCGGCACGGGCAGCCGCGCCACGAGGTGCAGCCTGCGGCTCTCCACCGACTGCGCCACCGCCCGCAGCAGCAGCGACCACTGCGCGGCGAAGCAGAGTTCGGCGACGGTGGCCACGCTGCGACCCACGATGACGCTGGAGGCCCAGGAATCGACGATCACGAAGCGCGGCACGTCGAACACCGGCAGCAACGAACGCCAGGCACAGCCCGCGACGTAGCCGGCCGAGAGCAGCAGCTGCAGGCGGCGGAAGTCGCGCTCGAAGCCGTCCACAGAAGCCAGGCGCGGGCGCAGCATCACCGCGGACGCCGCCCAGATGGCGAGGTTCGCGAGGGCGACGGCGCTCAGCAGCGTCCACCAGGTGAGCGTGGGGCCGGTCACGGCACCGCCAAAGGCTCAGTGGCCCTTGCGCGGGCGGCCGATCTTCACCGGCTCCAGACCGCCGAGCGCCGTCACCAGTGCCGCGAGGTCCATCGCCGCGAGTGCGCGCAGGCCGGCGCGCAGCAGTTCGCTCTTCTTGCACTCGCGGCCGGCGGCAGCAGCGCGCTTCTTCAACTGGGCGATGAGGGCGAAGTCGGCCTCAGGCATGGTGAAACCGTCGCGCACGAGCACGGGCTTGGGTTTCTTGGGCGGCTTGGCGGCGGGGGCCGGCTTCTTGGGCGCGGGGGCGGCCTTGGCGACAGGCTGGGCTGCAGCTTTTTCGGCCTTCGGTGCCGGCTTGGCGGCGGGCTTGGCCTTGGCCGGTGCCGGGGCAGCGACCGGCTGGGCGTTCTTGGCGGCAGGGGTGCGGCGGGTGCGTGCGGTGGTGCTCATGATCGATGCCAAGCGTTGAAAAGGTATAAATAGTTTATACGCTTTTCACACGCCTGACATCTTTGCCCCTGCCGCCGTCGCGGCAGGGCGTGGCGGCCGCTCAGGCCGCGTCGTCGCCGTCGTCGTCCGTGGCCTTCAGTGCCGGCGCCAGAGCCGGCGCCTGCGCCCGACCCGGCGTCTGCGCGGCGGGCCGAAGGCGGTTGCTGCCTGCCACTGTCTCGAAGGCCACGGCGAAGGTCTCGATGTTGCTCGGGCTGGCCACCGTGTCCACCTGCCACCACTCGGCCACCGCGCGCTCGTGCGTCACGTCAAGCAGCATGTAGCCGCGTCGGTGCAGGTTGATGTACTTGAAGTGCGGGTTCGAGCTGCGCAAGGCGCCGGCGATGGCGCCGTCGGTGTCGGTGTCGATGCCGGGTGAACTGATCGAGGTGCCGACGAACTCCACCGCGCAGGAGCCCTCGCCCGTAGCCGGGTCGTAGCCACCCGTGGCCACGACCGGGTTGTTGGGGTCCGAGCTCAGGTCGGCCGCCCAGGCGCTATGGATGTCGCCGGTGAGCACGACCACGTTGTCGACGGGCGCCTGCGTGGCGCTGCCCTTGATGACTTCGTAGACGCGGTCGCGGGCGGGCTGGTAGCCGTCCCACTGGTCGGCGTTCAGGAACAGGCCGCCGCCGACGGCGTTGGGCAGCCCGTAGCCCGGCACCTTCAGCTGCGCGAACATGACGCCCTGGCCGAGCATCTTCCAGCGCGCGGGGCTCGTGCGCAGACGCTGAAAGAGCCAGGCCTCCTGCTCGGCACCGAGCAGTTGGCGCGACGGATCGAGGAAGGCGCCACTCTGCGTGAAGGCCGCACCGAAGGGTGTGGGGATGCTGCCTTCCAGCGGCTGCGACCGGCCGCTCAGGCGCTCCTCCAGCATCACCAGGTCGGCCAGGTCGCCGAAGGCGTAGGCGCGCTGGTTGCGGCGCGGCTGCGCGCGGTCGAGCTCGCGCACCGGCATCCACTCGTAGTAGGCCTGCAGCGCCGCCGCCACGCGGGCGGCCCAGGTGCCCTCCGTGCCTTCGGTGTGGTTCTCGGCGCCGCCCGTCCAGGCGTTGTTGGCGGTCTCGTGGTCGTCCCAGATGGCCACCAGCGGGTGTTGGCGGTGCATGGCCTGCGAGTCGGCGTCACGCTTGTACTGGGCATGGCGCAGGCGGTAGTCCGCCAGCGTCAGCATCTCGGTGGCGGGCTCCGGCGTGCGCACCGAACCGTACTGGCCGGCGCCGTACTCGTAGAGGTAGTCGCCCAGGTGCATGACCAGGTCCAGGTCGGCGCGCTGGGCGATGCGGGCGTAGGCGTTGAAGTAGCCGGCAGCGTGGTTGCTGCAGCTCACCACGGCCATGCGCAGGCTGGGCGTCGGGCCCACCGGCAGCGTGCGCGTGCGCCCGACAGGCGAGCGCCCGCCCTCGGTGAAGAAGCGGTAGTAGTAGGTGGTGCCCGGGCGCAGGCCGGCGGCGTCCACCTTGACCGTGTAGTCGCGCTGCGGCGTCGTCACGAAGCGGCCGCGTGCCACGACGCGGCGCAGCCGCGGGTCGGTGGCCACGACGTAGCGCACCTCCACGCGCGGATGCGGGCGGCGTGGTGTCACGCGCGTCCACAGGATCACGCGGTGGGCCAAGGGGTCACCGCTGGCCACACCATGCTGGAACACGGTGCCATGGCCGCCGTGGCGGTCATCGTCGGCCAGCGCAAGGCCGGGTGCCGCGGCCAGTGCGGCGGCTGCCGCACCGGTCTGCTTGAAAAAGCCGCGACGGCTGGGGCCGGTGGCTGCGGGTTGGACGTGCCGGGGACGGCCCATGATCGACTTCCTTGTCAGCGCGTGGCGGAAGCCGGTCAGTGTGGGCGCGTCCTTTGACGCCGCGAAGTCAGCGCGGATGGTCCGCCCGGCGCCGACGGCGCAGGGCCAGCACCCCCAGGCCCAGGGCCATGAGTCCGTAGCTGGCCGGCTCGGGCACGGCGGCCGTGGGCGAGAGCACGATCAGCTGGGAAGCCGCGCCAGCCACCGCCGAAGCCGTCTGATCCTGCTCGGCCACGAGGTAGATGTTGCCGAGTTCGTCGACCGTCACGCCCTCGATGGCGTTGTTCGGCAGGACGGACGTCAGGTCGAAGCTGCTCAGCACCTGGCCCTGGCGGTTGACTTCCAGCAGCCGACGCGAGCCCAGGCTCAGGATCAGCAGGTTGTCCGCCGCGGCCGTTCCCGTCAGCGCATCCACCGAAGCCAGCGTCTGCACGTCGGACAGCGTGGTGACGCCCAGCGTGGCCGGGTCGAACAGACTCGCCATCGAGGCCGTGCCGCCGCCCGGCGGCGTGGAACCGTCACCCGCCAGGCTGGGCGGGCTGCCGGTGGCGGCGGCGAAGCTCAGGGTGCCGCCGAGCACGTTCTGCGGCGACTGCTGCTTCACGGTGATGAAGCTGCCGCCGTTGCGCGGATCGTGGCTGAGGCCTTCCAGCCCGTTGTTGCCGACGGCCACGTTCGAGATCGAGACGAAACTGCCCGCCAGCGCGGCGCTGCCCCCGGCGGCGAAGCTGAAGCGGTAGACGTCCTGCAGGCGCTCCTCGCTCACCACCAGCACGCCTCCGCCCAGGTAGGCCAGACCCTCGGTGTCGTGCTTGGTGCTGCCTGTGCCAGCCCAGTCGAAGGCCATGCTGCCGAGCGTCTGGCCGGTGAGCGAGATCTCGAACACGCCCGTGCCTTCGTCACCGACGAAGAAGAGCGTGCCGCGGTCGCGCGCGTAGGTCACGGCCGAGGCTTCCAGCCCGGAAACGGCGCCGCTCTGCAGGCTCAGCGCATAGGTGCCGGTGACACCGTAGTTGGCGAGGTTGATGGAGGTGCCGGCCTGAGCCAGCGAAGCGCCGGCTGTGGCCAGCGCGAAACACAGGGCCTTGAGCTTCATGACCCGGCCTCAGCGCATGCGCTTGCGCGCCACCAGGCCCAGCAGGCCCAGGCCGCCCAGCATCAGCGCCGGCGTCATGGGTTCCGGCACCACGGCGGCGATGCTGCCGGGCGAGCCGATCTCGGCGCCATTCGCCGAGAGGAAGGCGCCGTTCACGCCCACCACGCTGAGTTGGCTGATGGCAGCGTTGTCCAGGCCGGCGGCGTTGTCGAAGGTGGCCAGCGGCGTGGCGCCCGGCGAGACCCCGAAGCTCACCTTGGCCTGTTGGGTGCCGCTGGCGTCGAACACGTAGACGGCATCGCCGCCGGTGCTGAAGCCCACGCCGGCCCCGGTGTAGTTGCCGATCTGCAGGCCTGCCGGTGCGGTGGCGCCGAACCAGGCACTGAGGAAGGCGGCGGTGGCGGCGGTCTCGGTGAAGATCACGGACTCGCCGGCGCCGATGCTGGTGATGCCGGTGAGCGCCACCTTGGCGGTCCCGCCCGAGCTGTCGTCCATCTTCCAGCCGCTGATGTCGACGGCGCTGCCGCCCAGGTTCGTGAGTTCGAACCAGTCGGTGGCGTAGACGGAGTTGCCGCTGCTCCAGGCCGAGACCTCGGTGATGCGCAACTGCGCCTGAGCCGGCGATGCCGCCGCAAGCAGAAGAACGGCGCCGCCGAGCAGCGCGGTGTGGAGGGAGGATTTCATGGGTGCCTTCATGGGTGGGGCCTGCCGGCCGTTCGAAGCCCGGCCCGGGGGGCGCGGGGGACGGGAAGAGTCTGGTCACGATTGATGACGCCTCTGTTGAAGTCGTCGCAGTCGCAACAGGGCGTTGCGCGGGCGGCCACTGTCACGCCGCTGTCATGACGGGCACCTAGGGTCGCCGGCCATCGGTCGGCGCACCGCCGGGGAGACACCTTGAACGCATCCGAAGAAGAACTGGTCCGTCGCATTCACCGGGACCTGCGCGACGACTTCGACGAGGAACTCGAACTCGACTACGAAGACCGCAACCTCGACGCCGTGGCCCAGGCGGAAGGCCAGCCACCGGCCGACGACGACGCCTCGCGCCGCCGCTATTTCCGCGAGTTGTTCAGGCTGCAGGCCGAGCTCGTCAAGCTTCAGGACTGGGTGGTGCACGAGCGGCAGAAGATCGTCATCCTGTTCGAGGGGCGCGATGCCGCCGGCAAGGGTGGCGTCATCAAGCGCATCACGCAGCGGCTGAACCCGCGCGTGTGCCGCGTGGCGGCCCTGCCCGCACCGAACGACCGCGAACAGACGCAGTGGTACTTCCAGCGCTATGCCACGAACCTGCCGGCGGCCGGCGAGATCGTTCTCTTCGACCGCAGCTGGTACAACCGCGCCGGCGTCGAGCGGGTGATGGGCTTCTGCTCCGACGACCAATACGAGGAGTTCTTCCGCTCGGCCCCCGAGTTCGAACGCATGCTCGTGCGCTCGGGCATCCGGCTGCTGAAGTACTGGTTCTCGATCTCCGACGACGAGCAGCGCATCCGCTTCCTCGGGCGCATCCATGACCCGCTCAAGCAGTGGAAGCTCAGCCCGATGGACCTGGAGTCGCGCCGGCGCTGGGAGGAATACACCAAGGCCAAGGAGGTGATGCTGGAGCGCACGCACATCGCCGAGGCGCCGTGGTGGGTGGTGAGGGCCGACGACAAGAAGCGCGCGCGCCTGAATTGCATCCAGCACATGCTGACGCAGTTCCCGTACGAGGAAGTGAAGCACCCGAGCATCGAGCTGCCCCCGCGGGAACGACGCGAGGACTACGTGCGCAACCCCGTGCCGCAGGAGATCTTCGTTCCCGAGGTCTACTGAGCGGTCCGGGCCCGGGCGCCGTCCAGCGCGCGCTGCCAGGACTTCAGCGCCCGCATCAGGGGCCGCTTCTTGGATTGGTGCGCCTGCATGCGACGCAGGATGTCGTCCAGCATGCGGATGGCGTCGAGGATGTGCGGGCCCTTGTTCAGCATCACGCACTCGGCGCGCTCGCCCATCGCGGCATCGGTGATCTCGGCGCGCGTCGGCAAGCCGGTCTTCGCGAGCGTCTCCAGCACCTGGGTGGCCCAGACCACCGGCACATGCGCCGCCTCGCAGGCCCAGAGGATCTCCTCCTGCACCTCGGCCATGCGCTCGTAGCCGCACTCCACGGCCAGGTCGCCCCGCGCGATCATCACCCCGGTCAGGGGCCCCGACATGGCCGCCAGCAACAAGGCGGGCAGCTGGTCGAAGCCGCGCCGCGTCTCGATCTTCAGCACCAGGCCGACGTGACCCGCACCCAGCGCCAGCAAGCGTGCACGCAGCGCCTTCACGTCGGCGGCCGACTGGCAGAACGAGAGCCCGACCATGTCGGCATGACGCGCCACGGTCTCGAGGTCCTGGAGATCCTTGCCGGTCAGTGCCGGAAGGTCCAGCGCGGTGTCGGGCAGGTTGATGCCCTTGTCCGCAGCCAGCGATTCGCCGCCCTCGCGCGCGTGCTCGATCTCGACCTCGATCCGGCCCGCCAAGCGGCGCCGTACCGTGCCGCCGATGCGACCGTCGTCGAACCAGATGCGCTCGCCCTTGCGCACCTGAGCCAGCGCTTCGGGCAAGGTGCAGGCGATCTGCGCAGGCTTCGTGCGAGCGCCGGCCGGGTCCAGCACGGCGTCGCGACCGACGCCCTGCGCCATCAGGTGGACGAGGTCGCCACGCCGCAGGCGCAGCACGCCCTGGCAGCTCGGCAGGTCCTGCAGCGCGGTCTGCGTCTGCTTGTTGCCTGGCCCCTGGTGGAGCAGTTGGGTGCGCTCGGTGAGATAGGTCGTGCGCTTGCAGCTCAGCACGACGTTCTCGCCGTGACATTCCACGACCTTCATGCGGCGTGACGCCGAACGCGCGTCGACGAGCTCGATGCGGTCGCCCATCGCCAGGCGCCCGAACCATTGCGGATCGACGGTGAGCACGGCATCGACGTCGCTCGGTGCCGCGGCGGCCAGGTGCGGGCGCAGGCCCAGACGCGCTGGCGCCACCGTTCGCCCCAGGCTGTCCCGCAGTGGACGCAGCTTGACCACGGCCTGGCCATCGGCGATCGGGCCGGTGCGCAGCTTCGGCCCGCCGAGATCCATCAGGATCTTCACGCTGCGCCCGGCACGGGCGGCCACGCCACGCACAAGCGCGGCCATGTCCACCCATTGGTCGGCCGTGTCGTGCGCGCAGTTGATGCGTGCGATGTCCATGCCGGCATCGACCATGGCCTGGATGAGACCCTCGTCGCAGGCAGCGTCGCCGGGCAGGGTGACCATGATGCGCACGCCGCGCTCGGGCGGTGACGGGCCCAGCAGGGCCGTGGCGTTGCGGCTCAGCAGCGCCGGCCCGACCCGCGAGCCCGAGGGCTCGTCCTGCGCCAGCGGCGCCCAGGGACGCCCGGCCAGCCGATGCAGGATGCCCAGCACCTTGTCCAGGTTGGCCAGCACGTGCGTTTCGGCCCGGCCCAGGGAGGACAGACCCAGGCGCGCCAGTTGCTCCTGCAACGGCCGCAGGTCCACCGCACGCAGCGCCAAGTAGTGCGCCAGGTTGATGGCGCTGGCGCGGTGGGCCGGCTCGATCGAGACCAGCAGGGGTTCGAGTCGCTGCGCATGCACCAGCATCGACCGGCGCAGGCCCCACAGTTGCTCGATCAGGGGTTCGCACTCCCGGGCGTCCCATCCCTGTGGGTCCACCTTGTTCTTCTTGCAGGCTGTCGTCACCACGCCAGTGTGGTCAGCGGCTCGCAACAGGATGATGACAAGCGCATGACGGTGTCTCGCCGTCGCCGGCCGCGCGTCGTGGTGGCCTGGCCTTGTTGCTGTCACGCCGCGGTCAAGCGCCGTCCCTAGGATCCGGTCGCGGCGTCTCCGGCGTCGCTTTGCAGCGCGCTCGCGGAGAACATGCCGGCCGGTTTCCACCTCCTGATGGCGGCGCAGTTCCTCTCGGCCCTGGCCGACAACGCACTGCTCATCGTCGCCGTGGCCCTGCTGCAGGAGCAGGGCCTTGCGGCCTGGTGGGCCCCGATGCTGAAGTTCAGCCTCACCATCGCCTACGTGCTGCTGGCGCCGCTGGTCGGACCGCTGGCCGACGCCTTCGTCAAGGCGCGCGTGATGATGGCGATGAACGCGCTCAAGGTGGTGGGCGTGGGCTGGCTGCTGGCGGGTGGCAGCCCGCTGGTCGCGTTCGCGATCCTCGGCGTCGGCGCAGCGGCGTACGCGCCGGCGAAGTACGGCCTGGTCAACGAACTGGTGCCCCCGCAACGCCTGGTGGCCGCCAACGGCTGGATCGAGGTCTCCACGGTCTGCGCCGTGCTGCTGGGATTCATGCTCGGCGGCTTGCTGGTGGGGCCCCTGGCGCCGCCCTTGATGACCGGAGCGGCCGCCCTGCTGTCGGTGTATGCGCTGGCGGCGCTGCTGAACCTGGGCATCCCCGACAGCGGCGCCCGCTACCGGCGCTGCCACCGCACGCCACGCGCGCTGTGGCGCAACTTCTGGCGGGCCCAGGCCCGGCTGTGGGGCGACCGGGAGGGCGCTTTGTCGATGGCCGTGACCACCCTGTTCTGGGGCAGCGCGGCGGTGCTGCAGTTCGCGGTCCTGCACTGGGCCGTGCAGAGCCTCACGCTCTCGCTGGACCGTGCCGCCTACCTGCAAGGCGTGGTGGCATTGGGCATCGTGGCCGGTGCCGTGGCCGCGGGCCGCCACGTGGCGCTGGCCCATGCGGTGCGCGTGCTGCCGCTGGGCGTGCTGATGGGTCTGCTCGTGCCCGGCCTGGCCTGGCTGCACGACTGGCGACTGGCGCTGCCCCTGCTGGCTGCGGTGGGCTTCCTGGGTGGCGCGATGGTGGTGCCGCTGAACGCACTGCTGCAGCACCGCGGCCAGCAGCTGCTGACGGCCGGCCGCTCGATCGCGGTGCAGAACTTCAACGAGAACCTGAGCGTGCTGGTGATGCTGGGCGGCTATGCGGCCCTGCTGGCGGCGCAATGGGACATTCGCTGGGTCATGGCCCTGCTGGGCGGGCTGGTGGCGGCGGCCACGGCCGCGCTCGCGGTGCGCCACGCGCGGCTCTGAACGGGGCTCAGGCCGGCTGCGCTGCCTTCCACGACACCGGCACACGGACGACCGGCATCGCCATGGCGGCCCGGTACTCCGCCTCGACGCTGTCCACGATGCGTCCCCAGTCCATGCCGGCCGCCGTGGCGCGCGCCTGCACGCCCAGGGCGCGGGCCTGCGCCAGGTCCCCGGCCAGCCGCCGCGCCAGTGCACAGAAGGCGGCCTGATCGTCCAGTGGCGCCAGCAGCCCGTTTCGCCCATGGTCGATGAGCTGGCCGGCGGCAGCGTGGTCGTAGGCCAGCACCGCCAAGCCGCTGGCCATGGCCTCGGGGACCACGTTGCCGAAAGTCTCGGTCATGCTGCCGAACAGGAAGACGTCGGCCGACGCATAGTGCGCCGCCAGCGCCGTGCCGCGCTGCAGCCCGGCGAACACGGTGTCCGGGCTGGCGGCCTGCAAGCGCGCCCTGTCAGGGCCATCGCCGACGAGGACGAGCCGCAGCTTCGGCGTGTCGCGCCGCATGGCCTCCGCCGCGGCCAGCACGGCAGCCAGGTTCTTCTCCGGCGCCAGCCGCCCGACACAGAGCACCACCAAGGTGTCCTCGTCGGCACCCCAGGCAAGCCGCAGTGCCGTGCTGCGATGCGCCGGGTTGAAGGCCTGGGTGTCGACCCCGCGCGCCACCACGCGCAGGCCCTGGAACCCGGCGGCCGCAAGTTCGCGACGCAGGTCCTCGGTGGGCACCATGGTGGAGGCCGTCCGATTGTGAAACTTCCGCAGGTAGGCCATCACGGGCCCACGCAGCCAGCCGACTCCATAGTGCCGGCTGTAGGTGTGGAAGTTGGTGCGGAAATCGCTGACCACGGGGAGCCTGAGGTGCAGGGCCGCCTGCAGTGCGGACCAACCCAGCGGCCCTTCGGTGACCAGGTGAACGACATCCGGCCGGTGGGTGCTCCACAGCTTGACCAGCGCGCGCCGCGCCGGAAGCCCCAGCTTCAGCTGAGGGTAGCGCGGGATCGGCATGCCCGCCATCAGCACCAGGTCGCGATCGGCATCGCTGCCGGCGCCCTCGCCGCGGCACTGCCGAGGACGCACCAACTGCAGCGAATGATCACGCTGGCGCAGGCCTTCGACCACGCGCGCGACGGTCGCGGCCACCCCATTGACTTCGGGCGGGTAGGTCTCGGTGACCAGCGCCACCCGCAGCGAGCGACGCTCGGGCGAGAACTCGTCGACCTCGAAGCTGCTGGCGTCGGCTGGAAGCATGGCGGCGCATGTTCCGCGCCAAGATCGACAGCTTGATGACAAGGGCGGCGCTACGATCCGGGCCGGCCGACCTGGCGAGGCGCGCGGCCGCGACCGAGGTCAACACGAATGTCGGGGAGCGCATCCATGCATCGTCAGATCGCTGCCGTGTTTGCAGCATCAGTGGCTTTCGCTTCTCAGGCGCAGCAAGGGCTGGACCCTGCCGTCGTGGCCGCGGAGATCGAAGCTCGGTTTCGCCACGCGAGATACCTCGAGGGCATGTGCGAAGAGGTCACCACCCCAGGCTGGGAGGGCTTCGCCACGAAGCGGTGTAGCTACGAAGTCGTCGACAAGGTCACCCGAACGCGCAAGAAGGGATGGGTCATCATGCTCAATCCCTCACCGCTTCAGATGAGCAAGTGGTTCATCAACGCCTGTGCGACCGTTCGCCCGAGGGCGCCGGCCAGAGCCTGCGTGCGACTCTTGAGTTCTCAAGTCCGGTCGCAGTCGGGAGGGCAATTCCCGATCGCGGGCGTTGTCTACGAAGACCTGTTCCCGGCGGATGGGGTGTTCGAAGCCTATGCATTCATGGATGGCGTGACGGTCATCAACCCGGCGCTTCGACACCGGAACACCAGCGCCCTGACCCAGGCTCAACTTGAAGCGGTCTTGAACGGCAAAGCCAGGTCCACCGTGACCCAGGAGGCGCCTGCGCGCATCATCGGTGTCACACGTACCCAGTACCTCAAGTCGAACCCTGAAGCGCAGGTCTCTGGCCTGAACTGGCTGGCCGTCGTGGCTGCCGAGCACAAGGCGGCCATGCAATCCGACCGCCACGCGCTGATCGAGGCGTGGCTGCGCAGTTCCCCCTGACCTCCCCCTTGCGCACAGGGCCTAGCCGATCCGGGTTCTGCCCACGGGCGGCATCCACCGCGGCCGGCACCCCGGGGACGGCTCCGGCCGGGTCCGGCGCGCCTGCTCCCAGCCAGGCGGAACCGCTCAGTCCAGGCCCGTCCAAAGCCCCAGCAGCTTCTCGTACAGCTGTCGCGGCTGCACCGGCTTGGTGAGGTGCTCGTCCATGCCGGCGTCCAGGCAGCGTTGCCGGTCGTCGTCGAAGGCGTTCGCCGTCAGCGCCACGATGGGCGCGTCGCGGCTGGCGCCGCCTTCGCGGATGCGGCCCGTGGCCTGCAGGCCGTTCAGCTGCGGCATCTGCATGTCCATCAGCACGAGGTCGTAGCGCTGTGCCGCCGCCATGGCCGCGGCGCATTCACCGTCGGCGGCCACGTCCACCTCCAGGCCGGCCCGACGCAGCAGCACCACCGAGATCTCGCTGCTCACCGGGTCGTCCTCGGCCACGAGCACGCGGCGCCCGGCGTGGCGGCGCTGCAGCTGCTGCATCACGGCCTCGCACTGCGCCGCCGAGTTCTCCTCGTCACCCTCGTCGGCCAGGCGCAGCGCCACGCTGAAACGGAAGCAGCTGCCCTGGCCCGGCACGGTGTCCAGTTCGAGGCTGCCGCCCATCATGCGCACCAGCTGGCGGCTGATGGCCAGCCCCAGGCCCGTGCCGCCATAGCGGCGCGTGGTGGAGTTGTCGGCCTGCTCGAAGGGCGTGAACAGCCGTTCGCGCGCCTCGGCTTCGATGCCGATGCCGGTGTCGCGAACCTCCACGGCCAGCAGCAGCGCATCGGTCCCGGCCGGCGACTGCGACACGCGCACCGCCACCTCGCCGTGCTCGGTGAACTTGATCGCGTTGTCGACGAGGTTCAGCACCACCTGCTTCAGGCGCAGCGGGTCGCCGACGAGCGCCTGCGTGGCCAGCGCCGGCGCGATGTCCAGCGAGAAAGCCAGTCCCTTCTCCTGCGCACGGTGGCCGGCCAGCGACTCGACGCTGGCGAACACGGTGGCCGGGCGGAAGCGCACCTGCTCCAGCACCATGCGCTCGGCCTCGATCTTGGACAGGTCGAGGATGTCGTTGATGAGCTTGAGCAGGTGGTGCGAGGCCTGTTCCACCTTGCCCAGCTGCTCGCGCAGCAGCGGGTCGGTGGTGCGCTGGCGGGCCAGGTCGGTCATGCCGATGATGGCGCTCATCGGCGTGCGCAGCTCGTGGCTCATGTGGGCCAGGAAGCGGCTCTTGGCATGGTTGGCGGCCTCGGCCGCCGCCTTGGCCTCCGACAGCGCGGCGGTGCGCTCCACCACCAGATCCTCCAGGTGGTGGCGGTGGCGCTGCAGCTCGGCATCGGCCCGTCGGCGTTCGGTGACGTCGCGGCACACGACCAGCACGGTGCGCACGCCCGAGGCCGGGTCACGGTCGGGCACGATGCGCCAGCTGATGCAGCACGGACCTTCGCGCCCCTGCATCTCGAACTCCGACTCATGCGCCTGCCCGGACTCGAAGACGTCGCGGATCGCTGCGTCCCAGTAGTGGCACAGCGACTCGGGGAAGCCCAGTTCGCGGTGCGTGCGGCCGACGATGTCGGCCGGCGTCATCGGCACCAGCGTGCCGATGTTCTCGGAGACATAGAGGTGGCGCCCGTGGCGGTCCAGCCGCATGACGATGTCGGGCAGCGCGGCGATGAGGGTGCGCTGTTCTTCCTCGCTGCGACGCAGTGCATCGCGGGCCTCGCGCTCCTTGGTGATGTCCTGCACCATGCCGACCACGCGCGTGGGCGCACCGGCGGCGTCTCGTTCGCAGACGCGGCCGCGGTCCATCACCCACAGGTAGCTGCCGTTGCGGTTGCGCAGCCGGTACTCGGCCTCGTAGCGCGTGCGGCGGCCTTCGAGGTGGTCACGCAGCAGGCCCGTCACGCGCGACGCGTCCTCGGGATGGATGTTGCGGCTCCAGGTGGTCAGCTCGGGCGGCATCTCGTCGGGGCCGTAGCCCAGCATGCGCTTGAGCAGCGGGCTGAAGAACACTTCGTTGGTGACGGTGTCCCAGTCCCACAGGCCGTCGGTGGCCTCGTTCAACGCGAACCAGAGCTGGTTCTCGCGCTTCCTGAGGTCGCCCTCCAGCGCCAGCCGGCGCGAGATGTCGCGCGCCACGGAGAGAAAGTACTCGCGGCCCGCCTCGAAGAAGTGCGTGGTGTTGACCTCGACCGCCACTTCGTGGCCCAGCGCGTGGCGATGGCGGCCGACGAAGGTGTAGCAGGGCACGCTGCGGATGACGGTGGCGATGTCGCTCCACTGCGGTGCGCCGGTGACGTCCATCTGCAGGCTCAGCACGCTGTGGTCCAGCACCTGCTCGGCGGTCAGGCCCAGGCTCTCCCAGGCGCTGCGGTTGCCCCAGACGATGTTGGATGTCTCGGGGTCCAGCAGATAGACCGCGTCGGCCAGGTGTTCCAGAAGCCGGGCCGCTGCCGGCACGGGGGTCGGCGTCATGCCGCTTGCAGCACGCCGTCCAGCCAGCGGTCCCAGACTGCGGGCTCGGCCGGCAGCCACGGTGCCTGGCCGATGAAGCGTTGCCAGGCTCCGTGGTGCTTGGCAGCGACGACCGTGATCACGGGAATGCCGGCCGCCAGCAGGGCGCCCAGTTCAGCCACGAAGCCGCCGTTCTCGGCCTCCAGCGAGCCGAAACGGTCGCAGACGACCAGGTCGGGCTGGCGCTGGAGTGCGTCTCGCAGCACCTGGCTGGCACGCGCGAAGCCCTGCGGGTCGGCCGCGCAGCCCGTGGAGCCAGCGCCCAGGGGCTGCGAGACGAGGTAGGTATCGCCGCTGTCGACGTCGGTCAGCCACATCTGCGCGCGGCAGCCGTCGGCGGCCTCGCGCGGAGCCATCAGCAGGCCCAGCACCCGTCGGCCCCCGCGGCGCTGGCGTGCCACGAAATCGAACAGCAGGGCGTCGATGTCGGCCCGGCCGGCGGGGTCGATGGCGGCGACGCGCAAGGGGGTCTCGCAGCCGTTTTCTTCTCTCATGAGGTGGGGGCCGTCGGCGCTGGCGCGGAGGGCGTCATTCTCGCACCGGCTCCGGGGCCGTGGGCCACTGCAGAACGACGTCGCTCTCGGGCAACGCCACGCACGGCAGCACCCAGCCGGCGGCCTTCTCCTCGGGCGCCAGGCCGGGCCATTCGATCCGGTAGCGCACGCGGCCGGCGAGCAGCAGCGCCATGCACTCCCGGCAGGTGCCGCTGCGGCACAGGCTGGGCGGCCGGATGCCGGCGTCGCGCGCCGCCTCCAGCAGCGAACGACCCGGTGCCACGACCATCGTGGCCCCGCCGGGCTCCATGCGCAGCGTCAGGCTGGCGGGCGGCACGGCTTCAGCCGCCCAGCGGCGGCACCTGCATCAGCCGCTCGACGTAAGCGGCCCGCGCCTGGCGGTCGGCGGCGCTGCCCTGGCGGTGCAGCAGCGACTCCGCGACTTCGTAGCTGTAGAGCAGGAAGCCCCGCTGCCGGGCCTCCGCCGCCGACAAGCCCAGCGCCCGGAACACGCCCTCGTGGTACTCGATGCGCGACGCGTCGGCGGCGTCCAGCGCCTGGCGCGCCATGTCGTCGCGCCGCGCCCAGGCGCGGATCGCGAGTTCGATGCGCGCCGCGCGCGCCGCACTGCGGCCGCGGAAGGGCAGCGAGATGACGTCACGCAGCTGCTCGCGCGCGTCGCTGTTGGCAAGTTCCAGCCGCGCGGTCAGTTGCGCGGTGGCGCGCTCGCTCCAGGCCTGCAGCACACGGCGCAGCAGGTCCTCACGGTCGCGGAAATGCCAGTAGAAGCTGCCGCGCGTGACGCCCAGCTGGCCGGCCAGCACGTCCACCCGCACGTGGTCGATGCCCTGGTTGACCAGCACCTCGGTGGCGGCGTCGATCCAGGTCTCGGGCGTGAGCGAGGTGCGCGCAGCCACCTCGGGTTCGGCAGCCGCGCGGCGGCGGCGGATGGGAGCGGTTCGCGTCGGCGCGTTCATCGCTGAACATCATGCCATGCAGTGGTGTATGGACATTGGGGCTTGCCCCGATGCGGTGCACCGAGCCTCGCCCCTACCATCGCGCCAAACACATACAGATGTGTATGGAGCGTCGGCTTCCGGCGCTGCTTCGCTGCGCTGGAGACAACCATGGCCGACCCGTTCGCCGACTTCTTCGACGACCCGCGCATGCTGGCGCCGCGCCGCGTCGAGCGGCAGGACCTGGGCGGCGGTGCCTTCGTGCTGCGCTCGCCCGAGCCCCTGGCGCCTTATGCGCGCTGCATCGGCGAATGGCTGGAGCGCTGGGCCGCCGAGACGCCCGACGCCCTGGCCTTTGCCGAACCGCGGGCCGAAGGCGGCTGGCGCAGGCTGAGCTGGGGCGAACTGCGCCTGCAGGTGGGCGCGGTGGCGCAGTCGCTGCTGGACATGGCGCTGCCGGCCGGCAAGCCCATCGTGGTGCTGTCGGACAACGCGCTGGACCATCTGGTGCTGCAGCTGGGCGGCATGCACGTGGGCCGCACGGTGTGCACCGTCTCCAGCGGTTACTGCCGGCTGGCGCAGGACGACTACTCGCGCATCCACGGCATCCTGCAGACGCTGGACCCGGCGCTGGTCTACGCCTCGGACGCCGCCATCTACGGCCCGCCGCTGGTGAACGCCGGCGTGTCGCCGGTGGTCGTGTTCAGCCGCGGCGCCGAGGCCCACCCGGGCGCCCTGCCCTTCAGCCAGCTGCTGGCCGCGAGCGAGACGCCGGCAGTGATGGAAGCTTTCGCCGCCATCACGCCCGACACGCATGCCAAGTACCTGCTGACCAGCGGCTCCACGGGCCACCCCAAGGTCGTCATCAACACGCACCGCATGCTGTGCGCCAACCAGCAGATGCTGGCGCAGACGCTGCGCTTCCTGGACGTGGAAAAGCCCGTGCTGCTGGACTGGCTGCCGTGGAGCCACACCTTCGGCGGCAACCACAACACGAACATCGTGCTGCGCACCGGCGGCACGATGTACATCGACGACGGCCGCCCGCTGCCCGGCGCCATCGACAAGACGCTTCAGCACCTGCGCGAGGTCCAGCCCACCATCTACTTCAACGTGCCGCGTGGCTACGAGATGATGCTGCCGGCGCTGGAACGCGACGAGGAACTGGCACGGCACTTCTTCGGCCGCCTGCGCATGGCCTTCTACGCCGGCGCCGGCATGCCGGCCACCACCTGGGCGCGGCTGCAGGCCGCCGCCGCCAAGGTGCGCGAGCAGCCACTGTGGCTGACCACCAGCTGGGGCAGCACCGAAACCGCGCCGGCCGTGACCTTCGTCAGCTGGCGTCTGCAGCAGCCCGGCGTCATCGGCCTGCCGCTGCCGGGCGTGAGCCTGAAGTTCATCCCCAACGGCGGCAAGCTCGAACTGCGCGTCAAGGGCGACCACATCTTCCCCGGCTACCGCGACAACCCCGAGGCCACCCAGGCCGCCTTCGACGAGGACGGCCACTACTGCATCGGCGACGCCGGCTACCTGGCCGACGAGAACGATCCTCTGCAGGGCGTGGTGTTCAACGGCCGCGTGGCCGAGGACTTCAAGCTCACCAGCGGCACCTGGGTCAGCGTGGGCACGCTGCGGCTGAAGGTGGTGTCGGCGATGGCGCCGTACGCGCAGGACGTGGTCGTCACCGGCCACGACCGCAGCGAGATCGGCGTGCTGATCTTCCTCACCGAGGCCGGCCGCCTGGTGCCGCACGACGAGATCGTGCAGGACGTGCGCGACGCGCTGCGCTCGCTGAAGGAGGAAGGCGCGGGCTCGTCGCAGACGCCCACGCGCGCCCTGCTGCTGCCCGACGGCCCCAGCATGGCCGCCGGCGAGATCACCGACAAGGGCTACATCAACCAGCGCATGGTGCTCACGCGCCGCGCGACCGAGGTGGAGGCGCTGTACGCGAGCCCGGCCGACGCGCGTGTGATCCGCCCCTGAAAGCCACCCCATGACGACCCCCTTCGAACCCCTGGGCCCCGACGCGCCGCCCGTGCTGCGCGCGCTGGACCTGCTCATGCTCGAGCGTGCCGGCCCCGTGCTGCACGTGCGCCTGAACCGCCCGGCCAAGCGCAACAGCGTCAGCGACGAACTGCTGGCGCAGCTGCACACCGCGTGGGTGAACATCCCGTCCGACGTGCGTGCCGCCGTGATCAGCGGCGAGGGCGCGCACTTCTGCGCCGGCCTGGACCTCACCGAGGTGAGCGAGCGCAACGTCACCGAAGGCATGCAGCACTCGCGCATGTGGCACGCCTGCTTCGACGCCATCCAGTTCGGCCCCGTGCCGGTGGTGGCCGCGCTGCACGGCGCGGTGGTGGGCGGCGGGCTGGAGCTGGCCTCGGCGGCGCACATCCGCGTGGCCGAGAAGAGCACGTTCTACGGCCTGCCCGAAGGCACGCGCGGCATCTTCGTCGGCGGTGGTGGCTCGGTGCGCATCAGCCGGCTGATCGGCGTGGCGCGCATGGCCGACATGATGCTCACCGGCCGCGTGCTGGACGCCGACGAGGGCCAGGCGGTGGCGCTGTCCACCTACCTGGTGGCCGATGGCCAGGGCCTGGCCAAGGCCGCCGAACTGGCGGCGAAGATCGCGCAGAACGCGCCGCTGTCCAACTACGCGGTGACGCAGGCGCTGCCGCGCATCGCCGACCTCCCGGCGTCGGACGGCCTGTTCATGGAGTCGCTCATCTCCAGCATCGCGCAGGGCGACGAGGCGGCCAAGGAGCGCGTGCGCGCCTTCCTGGAAAAGCGCGCCGGCAAAGTGGCGAAGGCCTCCTGAGACGACCCATGACGAAGAAAAGCGTCTACACCGTGCAAGTGCAGTTCGGCGACTGCGATCCCGCAGGCATCGTCTTCTTCCCCAACTTCAGCCGCTGGATGGACTCGGCCTCGCTGGCCTTCTTCATGGCCTGCGGCGTGCCGCCCTGGCGCGAACTGGTGAAGACTCGCGGCATCGTCGGTACGCCGCTGCTGGAGATCCACACGCAGTTCTACAAGACGGCCACCTACGGCGAAACGCTGGAGGTGCACACGCATGTGGAACACTGGGCCGCCAAGACGCTGCGCCAGAAACACGTGGTCATGCGCGGCGAAGATCTCATCTGCGAAGGCACCGAGACCCGCGCCTTCGTCGTTCACGATGCCGAGGCCGGCCGGCTGAAGGCGATTCCGATCCCCGAAGACATCCGGGCGCTGTGCAGCTGAAGGCCGTGCCCGGCCCATCCCCCAGAAGGAGACAAGCGAAATGAAGCGATTCACCCTGCACATCCTGGCCGCCGCCACGGCGCTGCTGGCCCATGGCGCAGCACTGGCCGACCTCACCGTCGGCGTGGTGTTGCCGCTCACCGGTCCGGCCTCGGGCCTCGGCATTCCGATGGGGAACGCCGTCAAGATGTGGCCCGTCACCATCGGCGGCGAAAAGGTCAAGGTCATCGTCCTTGACGACGCCACCGACCCCACCAAGGGCGTGCAGGCTGCGCGCCGCCTCATCAGCGAGGACAAGGTCGACGTCATCGTCGGCTCCGGCGCCACGCCGGTAGCCATTCCCATCGCCGATGTCGCGTCGGAGTCGAAGACCGTGCAGCTGGCGCTCTCGCCGGTGGGCCTGCCGCCCGGCAAGGACGGCTGGACCTTCCGCCTGCCGCAGAGCAACGTCGTGATGGCCACGGCCATGGTCGCGCACATGCAGAAGCAGGGCGTGAAGAGCATCGGCTTCCTCGGCTACACGGACGCCTACGGCGAGCAGTGGCTGCAGGCGCTGACGCCGCTGCTCGACAAGGCCGGCATCAAACTCCTGGGCGCCGAGCGCTTCGCGCGGGCCGACACCAGCGTCACCGCGCAGGCGTTGAAGCTCGTGGCGGCGAACCCGGACGCGATGGTCATCGTCGCTTCCGGCAGTGGTGCCGCCATGCCGCAGCTGGGCGTGCTGGACCGCGGCTTCAAGGGCAAGATCTACCAGACCCACGCCGCCGCCACGAAGGACCTGATGCGCGTGGGCGGCAAGGCGGTCGAAGGGACCTTCGTCACCAGCGGCCCGGTGGTCGTGGCCGAGCAGCTGCCCGACAACCACCCCAGCAAGGCGCTGGGCATGAAATTCAACGCCGAGTACGAAAAGATCGCCGGCGCCGGCCTGCGCAACCAGTTCGCCGCGCACATGTGGGACGTGTACCTGATGCTCGACAAGGTGGTGCCCGTGGCGCTGAAGAAGGGCAAGACCGGCACGCCCGAGTTCCGCGCCGCGCTGAAGGACGCGCTGGAGTCCACGCCCGCGCTGGCCGTGACGCACGGCGTGCTGGACTACTCGCCCACCGACCACTGGGGCTTCCGCCCCGACACCGGCGTGGTGATGAAGGTCGTCGGCGGCGAGTGGAAGCTCGAGCGCTGAACCCCTGACGGAGCCCACGCGTGGACGCAACGATCGCCGGCATCCTGGCCTTGGACGGCCTGACCAGCGGCGCCATCTATGCCCTCGTGGCGCTGGCGCTGGTGCTGGTGTTCGCGGTCACGCGCGTGGTCTTCATTCCGCAGGGCGAGTTCGTGGCCTTCGGCGCGCTGACCATGGCGCTGCTGCAGGCCGGCCAGCAGCCGGGCACGGTGTGGCTGCTGCTGCTGATGACGGCCATGGCGGCGGTGCTGGACGCGCTGCAGGCCCGCCGCGAGGCCTGGCCGCTGGCGCGTTTCGGCAAGCACGCGCTGCGCACGCTGGCGCTGCCGCTGCTGGCCAGCGCCGCCACCTTCGTGCTCGCGCCGACTCGGCCGCCCTTGCTGGTGCAGGCGCTGCTCACGCTGGCGCTGGTGGCGCCCATGGGCCCGCTGGTCTACCGCCTGGCCTACAGGCCGCTGGCCGACGCGGGCACGCTGGTGCTGCTGATCGTCTCGGTCGGCGTGCACTTCGCGCTCACCGGCCTGGGCCTGCTGTTCTTCGGCGCCGAGGGCTTCCGCAACGCCGCCTTCTGGGACGAGCGCTTCACCGTCGGCCCGCTGACGCTGACGGGCCAGACGATGATCATCATGCTGGCCTCGCTGGTGCTCATCGCCGCGCTTTTCCTCTTCTTCGATCGCACGCTATGGGGCAAGGCGCTGCGCGCCACGTCCGTCAACCGGACCGGTGCGCGCCTGATGGGTATCTCCGGCGACGGCGCCGGTTCGCTCAGCTTCCTGATGGCGGCCTTCATCGGCGCGCTCTCGGGGCTGCTCATCGGCCCCACCACCACGGTGTTCTACGACAGCGGCTTCCTCATCGGCCTGAAGGGCTTCGTGGCGGCGGTGTTCGCGGGCCTCACGAGTTTTCCGCTGGCCCTGGCGGGCGCCCTGGGCGTGGGCCTGATCGAGAGCTTCGGTTCCTTCTGGGCCAGCGCCTTCAAGGAAGTGATCGTGTTCACCTCCATCCTGCCCGTGCTGCTCTGGCGGTCCTTCGTGGACAAGCACCACGAGGAACACTGACATGGCCCTGGCTCCCCGCACCGTCGGCCTGCTCGGCGTCACCGCCGTGATCGCGCTGCTGCCCTTCCTGCCCGTGCCGGCGTTCTGGATCACGCAGCTGAACTACATCGGCCTGTTCTCGCTGGTGGCGCTGGGCCTGGTGCTGCTCACCGGCGTGGGTGGCCTCACCTCCTTCGGCCAGGCGGCCTTTGCCGGCGTCGGCGCCTACACGAGCGCCTGGCTCGCACTGACACACGGCATCTCGCCCTGGACGGGGCTGCTGGTGGGCCTGGCGCTGACCACGGTGCTGGCGCTGCTGCTGGGCTGGCTGACGCTGCGCATGAGCGGCCACTACCTGCCGCTGGCCACCATCGCCTGGAGCCTGGCGCTGTTCTATTCGATGGGCAACATGGAAGCCCTGGGCAAGTACGACGGCCTGCTGGGCGTGCCGCCCATCACCCTGTTCGACTTCAGCTTCCAGGACGAGCGCCGCATCTACCTGCTGATCTGGGCCGCCGCGCTGGCCGGTGCCGTGGCCGTGACGCGCCTGCTCGATTCCCGCCCCGGCCGCGTGATGCGCTCGCTGGACGTGCACCGCGGCGGCGGCACCACCATGCCCGAGGCCATGGGCGCTTCCACCTTCCGCCACAAGGTGGTGATGTTCGTCGTGGCGGCGCTGCTGGCCTGCGTGTCGGGCTGGCTGTTCGCGCACATGCAGCGCAGCGTCAACCCCAGCCCCTTCGGCATCAAGTTCGGCATCGAGTACCTCTTCATGGCCGTGCTGGGCGGCGTGGGCAGCGTGTGGGGTGCCTTCACGGGCGCGGCGCTGGTCAAGCTCACCGAAGACCAGTTGCAGGTGTGGCTGCCCAAGCTGCTGGGCACCTCGGGCAGCTTCGAGGTCATTGTCTTCGGCGTCGTGCTGGTCATCGTGCTGCAGCGCGCCCCGCGCGGGCTGTGGCCGCTGATCGAACGCTTCCTGCCCGCCCGGCAGCGTGTGAACCCCGACGACGCCGCCCCCGCCCTGCCGGCGCGCGACAAGCCGCGCCCCGGCGAGAAGCTGCTGCAGGTGGAGCGCGTGAGGAAGGCCTTCGGCGGCCTGGTGGCGGTGAACGACGTCTCCTTCCACGTCGATGCCGGCGAGATCATCGGCCTCATCGGGCCCAACGGCGCGGGCAAGAGCACCACCTTCAACCTCGTCTCCGGCGTGCTGCCGCTGACCAGCGGTGAAGTCAGGCTGCGCGGCCAGCGCATCGACGGCCTGGCCTCGCGCGAAGTGGCGCGCCGCGGCATGAGCCGCACCTTCCAGCACGTGAAGCTGGTGCCGGACATGACGGTGCTGGAAAACGTCGCCATGGGCACCTACCTGCGCACGAAGAGCGGCACGCTGGCCGCCATGCTGCGCACCGACCGCGCCGAGGAAGCCCAGGCCCTGGCCGAAGCGCACCGGCAGCTGGCGCGCATCGGCCTGGCGGACATGGCGCATGAACTGGCGGGCAACCTGGCGCTGGGGCCGCAGCGGCTGGTGGAGATCGCCCGCGCCCTGGCCAGCGACCCCAGCCTGCTGCTGCTGGACGAGCCGGCGGCCGGCCTGCGCCACAAGGAGAAGGAAGCCCTGGCGAACGTGCTGCGACAGCTCAAGGCCGAAGGGCTGAGCCTGCTGCTGGTGGAACACGACATGGACTTCGTCATGAACCTCACCGACCGCATCGTGGTGATGGAGTTCGGCACCAAGCTGATGGAAGGCACGCCGGCCGAAGTGCAGGCCAGCCCGCAGGTGCGCGCAGCCTACCTCGGGACGGAGCACTGATGGCCGCGGCGCTGCTCAAGGTCGAAGGCCTGCATGCCGGCTACGGCAAGGCCGAGGTGCTGCGCGGCATCAGCCTGCAGGTGGAGGCCGGCGCGGTGGTCACCGTCATCGGCCCCAACGGCGCCGGCAAGAGCACCTTGCTCAACGCCATGATGGGCCTGCTGCCTTCGCAAGGCGGGCTGGTCTTCGACGGCCAGGACCTCAGCCGCCTGACGCTCGAAGAGCGCGTGCTCGCCGGCCTGGCCCTGGTGCCCGAGAAGCGCGAACTCTTCGGCACCATGAGCGTGCTGGACAACCTGGTGCTGGGCGGCTGGCGGCCCAAGAGCCTGGGCCTGGCGAACTGGCGTGACGGCCTGGAGCAGGTCTTCACGCTGTTCCCGCGTCTGAAGGAACGTGCGGCGCAGCAGGCCGGCACGCTGAGCGGGGGCGAACGCCAGATGCTGGCCATCGGCCGCGCGCTGATGGGCCAGCCCAAGCTGCTGATGCTGGACGAGCCCAGCCTGGGCCTGGCGCCGCTGATCGTGCGCGACATCTTCGGCATCGTCATGCGCCTGCGCGAGCAGGGCGTGAGCATCCTGCTGGTGGAGCAGAACGCCCGCGCTGCACTCGGCGTGGCCGACTTCGGCTACGTGCTGGAGACCGGCGACTTCGTTCTCGCCGGCGAGGCGTCGAAACTGGCCGACGACCCGCGCGTCGTCGAAACCTACCTGGGTTCACAGAAGAAGGGCTGAGGCCATGCGGATCGAAGGACAGCCGGCCGTCGTCACCGGCGGCGGTTCGGGGCTCGGCGAAGCGGTGGCGCGCGAGCTCGCGCGGCTGGGCGCCAAGGTGGCGGTGCTGGATGTGAATCTGGAAGGCGCGCAGCGCGTGGCGGCCGAGATCGGCGGCTTTGCCGCGAAGGCCGACATCTGCGACAGCGCCAGCCTCGCGGCCGCCCTGGACGCGGCCGAAAGCCAGCACGGCGCGGCCCGCATCGTGATGAACATCGCCGGCATCGGCACCGCCAGGCGCGTGGTCGGCAAGGACGGCAACCCGGCGCCGCTGGAAGACTTCGACCGCGTCATCCGCATCAACCTGGTCGGAACCTACAACGTCGTGCGCCTCACGGCCGCGCGCATCGCCAAACTGCCAGCGCTCGACGGCGGCGAGCGCGGCGTGATGGTGATGACGGCCTCGGCCGCCGCCTTCGACGGCCAGGTGGGCCAGGAGGCCTATTCGGCCAGCAAGGGCGGCATCGTGGCCATGACACTGCCGCTGGCGCGCGACCTGGCCCAGCACGGCGTGCGCGTGTGCACCATCGCGCCGGGCCTGTTCGAGACGCCGCTGATGAACCAGCTGCCCGAGCCTGTGCAGAAGAGCCTGGCCGCCAGCATCCCCTTCCCGCCGCGCCTGGGCAAGCCGCAGGAGTTCGCCGAACTGGCGGCGCACATCGTCACCAACGGGCACCTGAACGGCGAGTGCATCCGCCTGGATGGCGCCCTGCGCATGGCGCCGCGCTGAAACGCAAAGCATGGCCTACGACTACCTCGCCCCGCTGCGCGACATGCGCTTCGTCATCGAGCGCGTGCTCGGTGCGCCGGCGTCGTGGGCCCGGTGCGGCCCGCTGGCCGAGTGCGACATCGACACCACCGCGGCCGTGCTGGAGGAGGCCGCGCGCTTCGTGCGCGAAGTGGTGCTGCCGCTGAACGCGAAAGGCGACGCCGAAGGCTGCACGCTGGAGGACGGCAAGGTCACCACGCCGGCCGGCTTTCGCGCTGCCTACCAGGCCTACGTGGAAGGCGGCTGGCCGGCCCTGCCCACGCACCCCGACTGGGGCGGCCAGGGCCTGCCGCTGCTGGTGGACGCCGCGGTGCGCGAAATGCTCTCGGGCTGCAACCACGCCTGGAACATGTACCCCGACCTGCTGCACGGCGCCTACGAGACGCTGAAGCATCACGGCAGCGAAGAACTCAAGGCGCGATACCTGGCCGACATCGCCACCGGCCGCACGCTGGCCGCCATGGCGCTGACCGAACCGCAGGCCGGCAGCGACCTGGGCGCACTCACCACGCGCGGCTTGCCGCAGCCCGACGGCTCGTTGCGCATCACCGGCAGCAAGATCTTCATCAGCGCGGCCGACCACGACCTCACCGACCAGATCGTGCACCTGGTGCTTTGCCGCCTGCCGGACGCGCCCCCCGGCAGCAAGGGCATCAGCCTGGCGCTGGTGCCCAAGGTCCTGCCCGACGGTGCGCGCAACGCCTGGGCCGTGGACAGCCTGGAGCACAAGATGGGCATCCACGCCAGCGCCACCTGCGCGCTGCGCTACGAAGGCGCCACCGGCTGGCTGATCGGCCAGCCGAACCGCGGCCTGGCGGCGATGTTCCTGATGATGAACTCGGCGCGGCTGCACGTCGGCCTGCAGGGCCTGGGCCACCAGGAGATCGCGACGCAGAACGCCCTGCGCCAGGCCTTCGAGCGCGTGCAGTTCGGCAAGCCCATCGCCGAGCACCCGGCCATGCGCCACCTGCTGCTGCGCGCGCAGGCGCTGACCGAAGGCCACCGCGTCATCGCCTACCGCGCTGCGCTGGCGCTTGACGAGGCCGAACACCACGCCGACGAAGCCGTTCGCCGCCGCCAGGGCCAGCTGGCCGCGCTGCTGACGCCGCTGGTGAAGGCGCAGCTCACGCAGCAGGCCTTCGACACCGCAAGCAGCGCGCTGCAGGTCTTCGGCGGCTGCGGCTACACGCGGCCGTACGGCGTGGAGCAGACGCTGCGCGACTGCCGCATCGCCATGGTCTACGAGGGCACGAACGAGATCCAGGCCATCGACCTGCTGCAGCGCAAGGTGCTGGCCGACGGCGGCGAGGCGCTGGCGCTGCTGCTGGACGAACTGCGCACCGAGGCCGCGGCCTGTGGCGCCGAGCCGGCCCTGCGCGACTTCGCCGACGCGCTGCTGTCGCAATGCGATGCCGCCGAGCAGACCGTGCAGCGCATCGCCACACGCGCCCGGGCAGATGCGCAGGCGGCCCTGCGCGCCGCCGACGCCTTCCTGCAGGGATTCGGCCACCTGCTGCTGGCCTGGGCCTGGGCGAGCAGCGCCCGCGCGGCCCAGCGCGACGCGGATGCGGCCTGGGCGCAAGCCAAGACCGCGCGCATGCGCTACGGCCTGCAATGGCTGCTGCCGGCGGCCGCGGCCTGCTGGCACCGCGCCGCGGCACTGGACGCCGACCTCCCCAGCCTGACGCCTTTCCACTGAGGCCAGCCGCCCGTAGGATGGGGCGCATGGACGCCACCACCCCCACGCCGGCCGAAGCGCTGGCCGCCAAGCTCATCCGCAACTTCGACAGCGTGCCCAAGCGCAATTGGGAGCGCGAGCCGCTCTACGCCTCGCAGAGCGCACGCCTGGCCGTGGGCACGGCGGCACAGAAGCTGGGCGCCACCATCGACATCCTGCCGCCCGGCAAGGCCAGCTGTCCCTACCACCTGCACCACGTGCAGGAAGAGATGTTCGTCATCCTCGAAGGCACAGGCACGTTGCGCGTGGCGGGCGAACGCCTGCCCATCCGTGCCGGCGACACGCTCTTCATCCCGCCCGGCCCCGAGTACCCGCACCAGATCATCAACACCTCCGACGCGCCGATGAAGTACCTGTCCATCAGCACCATGGAAGGCACGGAGATCTGCGAGTACCCCGATTCCGGCAAGTTCAACGCCTGGTCCGACCGCGCCGGCCAGGCCAACTTCGAGTGCATCCAGCGCAAGGACAACGCGCTGGACTACTGGGACGGCGAGCCCTGAGCTAGACGCCCAGGAAGCCGGCCAGCGTGGGCGAAGCCGCCACCTCGTCGGCCGTGCCCTGCAGCACGGCTTGACCCTTCTGCAGCACCAGCGCGCGGTCGGCGCGCGAGAGCACCTTGCGCCAGTCGCGGTCAACGATGAGCGTGGCGATGCCGCCGGCGCTGATCTCGCCGATGACGCGCCAGATCTCGGCCACGATCAGCGGTGCCAGGCCTTCGGTGGCTTCGTCCAGGATGATGAGCTCGGGGTGCGTCATCAGCGCGCGGCCGATGGACAGCATCTGCTGCTCGCCGCCCGAGAGCTGGCCGCCCAGGTGGTTCACGCGCTCGGCCAGGCGCGGGAAGGTGCTCATCACGCGGTCCCAGGTCCAGTCGCGGCGGCCGTCGCGGCCGGCGCGGGCGGCCATCACCAGGTTCTCGCGCACACTCAGGTTGGGGAACACGCCGCGGCCTTCGGGCACGTAGGCCACGCCGCGGCGCGCCACCTCGTGCGGCTTCGCGCGCGAGAGGTCTTCGCCGAAGAGACGGATCTGGCCTTCGCGCTGCGTCACGTGGCCCAGCAGCGTGCGGATAAGCGTGCTCTTGCCCATGCCGTTGCGGCCCAGCAGGCCCATGGTCTCGCCACGCGCGATGTTGATGTCCACGCCGTGCAGCACATGGCTGCTGCCGTACCAGGCATGCAGGCCGCGCGCTTCGATGATGGCTTCCACCGCTCAGTGCCCTCCGAGGTAGGCGACCTGCACGTCGCTGTTGTTGCGCACCTCGTCGGGCGTGCCGCTGGCGATGACGGCGCCGTTGACCATCACCGTGATGCGGTCGGCGATGCGGAACACGGCGTCCATGTCGTGCTCCACCAGCAGGATGGCGTGGCCGGCCCGCAGCGTGTCCAGCAGCGCCAGCATGCGCTCGGTCTCCTCGGCACCCATGCCGGCCAGCGGTTCGTCCAGCAGCAGCACCTGCGGGTTCGTCGCCAGGCACATGGCGATCTCCAGCTGCCGCTTCTGGCCGTGGCTCAAGAGGCCGGCGCTGCGTTCCAGCACGTCGGACAGGCCGGCGCGGGCCGCGGCATCGCGCGCGGTGGTCAGCGTGTCGTCGAACGAGTTGGCGTCGCGCCACCACTGCCACGCGCGCTGCTGCGTGGCCTGCGCCGCCAGGCGGCAGTTCTCCAGCACCGTGAAGCTGGGGTAGATGGTGTTGCGCTGGTAGCTGCGGCCCAGGCCCGCGCGGGCACGCCGCGGCTGCGTCCAGGCCGTGACGTCCTGCCCCAGCAGTTCCACCTGCCCGGAAGACGGCGGGAACTCGCCCGACAGCAGGTTGATGAGCGTGCTCTTGCCCGCGCCGTTGGTGCCGATCACGGCATGCACCTGGCCCCGCTGCAATTCCAGCGACACGCGGTCCACCGCCACCAGCCCGCCCCAGCGCCGCGTGAGTTCGCGGCCGCGCAGCAGAACGTCGCTCACGGCGAAGCCTCCGGCGCAGCGGCCATGCGGCGCGAAGCCTTGCCTTCCAGCCTTTCGCGCCACTGCCCCGGCAGCCCCACCAGCCCGCGCGGCAGCAAGGCCACGCTGGCGATGATGGTCAGGCCCAGGCCGAGATGCCAGTGCTTGGCGAAGTTGCCGAAGATCGCCTCGCTCTTGAAGAACTCCTGCAGCAGCACGAAGGCGAAGGCGCCGATCAGCGCACCGCGAAGGTGGCCCAGGCCGCCCAGGATGATCATCACCAGCACGGCACCCGACAGGTGCCAGGCCATCAGCTCGGGGTTCACGAAGCCGTCCTTGACCGCGAACAGGAAGCCCGCCAGGCCGGCGATGGCGCCGGAGATCGTGAAGGCCGCCAGCTTGTACGGGTAGGTGGAGAAGCCCGTGGCGCGCATGCGCTGCTCATTGACGCGGATGCCGGCCAGCGCACGGCCGAAGGGCGAGCGCAGCAGCAGCGCGAGGAACACGAACACGGCGGCCAGGCAGGCCAGCGTGAAGCCGTACAGCACCAGGGGCTTGTCCAGGTCCAGCAGCGCGCCCAGCGCGGGCTTGGCATTGAGGTAGATGCCGTCGGTGCCGCCGCCCAGCGGCGTGTCGTGCACCACGTAGTAGGCCATCTGCGCGAACGCCAGCGTGACCATGATGAAGTACACGCCCTTGGTGCGCAGCGACAGAGCGCCCACCAGCAGCGCATACAGGCCCGCCGCCGCCACGCAGGCCGGCAGCAGCCAGAGGATGTTGGCCGCATCGCTGCCCGGGGACAGCAGCACCGCGCCGTAAGCCCCGATGCCGAAGAAGGCGGCCTGCCCGAAGCACACCAGGCCCGTGCTGCCCACCAGCAGTTCCAGGCTCAGCGCCAGCATGGCGTAGACCATGATCTTGCCGACGAGGTCGATGCCATAGCTGCCCGACACCAGCGGCCAGGCGGCCAGCGCGGCGAAGCAGGCGGCCACGAAGAGGAACTTGCCGCTGCGCATCATGAAGCCTTGAAGAGGCCGTCCGGCTTCCACAGCAGGATGAGCGCCATCATCACGTAGACCAGCACGCCCGCCGCCGAGGGCAGCAGCACCTTGCCGAATGTGTCGACGAAGCCGATCAGCAGCGCCGCCAGCAGCGCGCCGCGGATGGAGCCGATGCCGCCGATCACCACCACCACGAAGCAGATGATCAGCACCTGGTTGCCCATGCCCGGATACACGCTGCTGATGGGCGCCGCCACCATGCCGGCGAACACCGCGATGGCCACACCGGCCGCGAACACCACGCGGTAGAGGAACTTGATGTCCAGCCCCAGGCTCTGCACCATCTCGCGGTTCGTGCTGCCGGCGCGGATCATCATGCCCAGCCGCGTGCGCGTGAACACGAACCACATGCCGGCGGCCAGCGCCAGGCACACGCCGCTGACGAAGAGCCGGTAGACCGGGTAGGTCATCAGTTCGCCCAGCGGGAGCGTGCCCGACAGGATGGCCGGCGCCTGCACGCCGTGCACGTCGTCACCCACGATGAGGCTGCGCAGTTCCTCGAAGACGAGGATGAGGCCGTAGGTCATCAGCACCTGCTGCAGGTGCTCGCGCTCATACAGGAAGCTGAAGAACACCCACTCCAGCACGTAGCCCAGCAGCACCGCCAGCACGGTGCCGATGAACAGCACGGCGAAGAAGCCGCCACCGAAGGTGGCCCCCACGACCGGCGCCAGCGCGAAGGCCATGTAGGCGCCGATCATGTAGAAGCTGCCGTGGGCGAGGTTGATCACGCCCATGATCCCGAAGATCAGCGTCAGGCCGCTGGCCACCAGGAACAGCAGCAGCCCGTACTGCAGTGCGTTGAGGCACTGGATCAGGAAGGTGGAGAAGTCCATCCGGCAGCGGCCTCAACGCGGGAGCTTCAGAGCTTGCAACCGCGGCCGGGGTCCGTGAGGGACTTCGAGGCCACACCCACCAGCTTGTTCTCCTTGCCCACCACCTGGCGCAGGTAGATGTCCTGCACCGGGTTGTGGTTCTTGCCCAGGCTGAAGGCGCCGCGCGGGCTGTCGATCTTCGCCTTCTGCACCGCGGCGGCGAACTCGGCCTTCTTCGTCAGGTCGCCCTTCACCGCGTTCATGCCGATGCCCAGCATCTGCGCGGCGTCGTAGCCCTGCACGGCATAGACGTCGGGCTGCAGCTTGTAGCTCTTGGCGTAGGCCAGGCGGAAGGCGTTGTCGCGCGGCGAGCCCAGGCTGTCGGCGTAGTGCAGCGTGGTCAGCAGGCCGTCGGCATCGGCGCCCTGGGCTTCCAGCGTGCCGTCGGTCAGGAAGCCGGCGCCGTACAGCGGGATGGTCTTCTTGAGGCCGGCTGCGGCGTAGTCCTTGACGAACTTCACCGCACCGCCACCGGCGAAGAAGGTGTACACGGCGTCGGGCTTGGTGGCCGCGATCTCCGTCAGCAGCGCCTGGAACTCCACGCCCGGGAAAGGCAGGCTCAGTTCCTTCACCACCTGGCCGCCGCCCTTCTCGAAGGCCTCCTTGAAACCCTTCACGCTTTCATCACCGGCGGCGTACTTCCAGGTGATGGTGACGACCTTCTTGTGGCCCTTCTTGGCCACCACCTCGCCCATGGCGTAACCCGGCTGCCAGTTGCTGAAGCTGGAGCGGAAGATGTTGACGGCGCACATCGGGCCCGTCACCGCGTCGGCGCCCGCGTTCGGCACGATCAGGATCGTTCCGGACTCCTTGGCCACGCGCGCCATGGCCATGGCCACGCCGGAGTGCACGGTGCCGACCAGCACGTCGACGTTGTCGCGCTTGACCAGCTTGTTGACGTTGTCGGTGGCCTTGGCGGGGTCGCTCTCGTCGTCCACGCGCACGAACTCCACCTCGCGGCCGGCCAGCTTGCCGCCCTGTTCGGCGACGTACAGGCGGAAGCCGTTCTCGATGGCGGTGCCGAGCGCGGCGAAGGTGCCGGTGGCCGGCAGCATGAAGCCGACCTTGACCTTTGACTGCGCGAAGGCAGCGGGGCTGGCGGCCACGAGGGCGGCGGCCAGGGCGGCCAGAACGGGGATGCGGGTCTTCTTCAAGTCTTGTCTCCTGGGTGGTCGTGGATGAAAGCCGTGGCGGCCGCGATCAGTTCGGCCGGCCTGTCCCTGTGCGGCGAATGGCCGCAGTCGGGCAGTTCCAGCAGGCGGGTCTGCGGCACGCGTCGGGCGATGCCGCGGATCTGTTCGAGTGTGCCGTACTCGTCGTCGATGCCCTGCACCGCCAGCAGCGGACAGCGGATGCTGCCCAATTCCGCCTCGATCGACCATTGGCGAAAAGGCGGATGCAACCAGATGCGGTTCCAGCCGTAGAAAGCCGAATCGGGGTCGTCGTGGTACTTCGCCAGGCGCTGGCGCAGCTCGGTCGTCTCGTAGGCGACGCGGGCCTTCTCGATGCTGGCCACCGACAGGTCTTCCACCAGGATGTGCGGTGCCAGCACGATGGCGCCCGCCACGGCGCACTTCGCGGCATGCAGCAGCGCTATGGAGCCGCCGTCGCTGTGGCCGAAAAGCCAGATCCTTTCGCTGAGGTTCAGCGCCTGCAGCAGCGCCGGCAGCACCTCGTGCGCCTGGCGGTGCATGAAGTCCAGGCCCCAGGCTTCCTCCGCCGCGCGCGGCGTGCTGCGGCCGTAGCCGGGGCGCGAGTAGACCAGGCCGCGCACGCCGGCCGCCGCGCACAGCTGCGCCGGGAAGTCACGCCACATCGCCAGCGAGCCGAGGCCCTCGTGCAGGAAGACGACGAGGGGCGCGCGCGCGTCGTCCACGCCGACGAAGGCATGCTCGATGCGGACCGCGCGGCCCCGCCAGTCGATGTCGACGAACGCGGGGCTCACGGGCGCTGCTTCTCCAGCTCGCGCAATTTGAAGCGCTGGATCTTGCCGGTGGCCGTCTTGGGCAGTTCCTGCACGAACTCGATCAGGCGCGGGTACTTGTAGGGCGCCAGCTTGTCCTTCACGAAGGCCTTGAGCTCGGGGTCGGTGGCCTCGCTGCCGGGTTTCAGCACCACGAAGGCCTTGGTCTTCGTCAGCCCTTCGGCGTCGGGCACGCCGATCACCGCCGCCTCCAGCACCGCCGGGTGCTGCACCAGCGTGGCTTCCACCTCGAAGGGGCTGACGTAGATGCCGCTGACCTTGAGCATGTCGTCGCTGCGGCCGGCGTAGGTGTAGCTGCCGTCGTCGTTGCGGATGTACTTGTCGCCGCTCTTCGTCCAGCCGCCCTGGAAAGTGTCGCGCGTCTTCTCGCGGTTGCCCCAATACATCATGGCGGCGCTGGGGCCGTGGATGTACAGGTCGCCAGGCTCGCCGTCGGGCACGGCACCGCCGCCTTCGGCGCGCAGTTCGATCTCGTAGCCCGGCACCGGCCAGCCGGTGCTGCCGTAGCGCACGCGGCCGGGCTGGTTGGACAGGAAGATGTGCAGCATCTCGGTGGAGCCGATGCCGTCGACGATGTCCACGCCGAAGTGCTTCTTCCAGCGCTCACCGATCTCGGCCGGCAAGGCCTCACCGGCCGACGAAACCAGGCGCAGTGCCACCTGTTCGCGCGCCGGCAGCGCTGGCGAGGCCAGCATGCCGGCAAAGCCGGTGGGCGCGCCGTAGAACACCGTGGGCCGGTGCGGCCCGGCCATGCGCTTGAAGGTGGCGTCGGGCGTGTGGCGCTCGGCCATCAGCAGCGTGGTGGCGCCCACCGCCATCGGGAAGGTCAGCGCGTTGCCCAGGCCGTAGGCGAAGAAGAGCTTGGCGGCGGAGAAGCAGGTGTCCTGCTCGGTGAGGCCCAGGATGCGCTTGCCGTAGAGCTCGCAGGTCCAGTACGGGTTGGCGTGCGAGTGAACCGTGCCCTTGGGGCGGCCGGTGGAGCCCGAGCTGTAGAGCCAGAAGGCCGGATCGTCGGCCCCGGTGGCGGCGTGCTTGGGCATGGGCGCGTGCGCCTCGACGAAGGCCTCGAAGTTCACCTCGCCGAAGTCCAGCGGCGCCACCGGGCGCGACACGATCACCTTGCCCACTTCGTGGTCGCTCTTGGTCAGCGCTGCCTTCAATGCGGGCAGCACGGCACCGCCCACCAGCACGGCCTGCGAGCGCGAGTGCTCCAGCATGTAGGCGTAGTCGTCGGCCGTCAGCAGCGTGTTCACCGCCACCGGCACCGTGCCCGCGTAGATGGCGCCCAGGAAGGCCACGGGCCAGTCGGCCGTGTCCTGCATCAGCAGCAGCACGCGCTCTTCGCGCTTGATGCCCAGGGCGCGCAGGCCCGCGGCCACGCGTCGGACCCGCTCGGCCAGCGCGCTGTAGCTGAGCGTGCCCAGGTCGTCGATGAACGCGGCCTTGTCCGGGCGGCCGGCGTTCTCAGCCAGCAGGTGGGCGGCGAAATTGAAAGCCGCGGGCGGCGCGGTCACGTCGGCGGGCGGGTGCAGCGGCAGCGGGCTCATCGTTGTCTCCTGGAGTTCTTGCGGGCTTCAGCCCAGCGTCGACAGCACGCCAGGCGCGGCCTGCACCGCCGTGCGGCGGTGGTAGAAGTTCAGCGCGCGCAGGCCGCCGAGTTCTTCGCCACCGCCAGCGCGGCCGGGGCCGCCGTGCAGCGACTGCGGCATCACGTTGCCGTGGCCGCTGTGCACGGCCGCGGCGGCGGGGTGGATGACGTGCACGCGGCCGTGGCTGTCGGCCAGTTCGAGTGCGGCGTTCGCGAGCGCGGTGTCGTGACTGCCGTAGAGCGACGCGACCAGCGAGCCTTCGCCGCGGCGCACCAGCGCCAGCGCATGCGCGGCATCGCGGTAGGGCACCAGCGTGGCCACGGGGCCGAAGACCTCGGTCTCATGAACGCGGTTCGCGCCATCGGCGTCCTTCGCGCCCAGCAGCGTGGGGCCCACGCAGCAGGCGATGGCGGGGTCGGCGTCCACCAGCACATGCGTGGCGCCGTCGTGCACCACTTCGGCCTGCACCTTCAGGAACGCCAGCCCTTCCTGCACCGCCGCGACTTGCGCACGGCTGACCAGCGAGCCCATGCGGACGGTCTCGCTGCGCGGGTTGCCGACGGTCGTCCTGGCCAGGCGCGCCGAGACGGCTTCGGCCGTCGCGGCGTACAGCGCCTCGGGCACGAAGACACGCCGGATGGCCGTGCACTTCTGGCCCGACTTCACCGTCATCTCGCGCACCACCTCCTTCACCAGCAGTTCGAAGGCGGCGCTGCCGGGCGCTTCGCCCTCCAGCAGCAGGGCCGAGTTGATGCTGTCGGCCTCGATGTTCACGCGAACCGAACGCTCGGCCACGGCGGCGTGCCGGCGGATCGTGGCCGCCGTTTCGGCGCTGCCGGTGAAGCTCAGCACGTCAAAAGGCTGCAGGGCGTCCAGCAGGCCGGTCGAACTGCCGCACACCACGCTCAGCGCGCCCACCGGCAGCACGCCGGCATCGACCACGTCCTTGACCATGCGCTGCGTCAACCAGGCCGTGGCCGTGGCGGGCTTCACCACCACCGGCACGCCCGCCAGCAGTGCCGGCGCGGCCTTCTCCCACAGGCCCCAGGCCGGGAAGTTGAAGGCGTTGATGAAGAGCGCCAGGCCGCGCACGGGCACCTGCACATGCTGGCTCTGGAAGGCGGCGTCCTTGGCCAGCGAGGCGGCTTCGCCATCCAGCAGGAACCGGCGCTCGCCCAGGGCCGCGCCCAGCTTGGCGTAGGTGCCGAGCGTGTAGATGGCGCCGTCGATGTCCACGCCCGAATCGTTCTTCACGGTGCCGCTGTTGGCCGTGGCGATCTCGTAGTACGCGTCGCGGTTCGCCTGCAAGACCTTGCCGACGGCACCCAGCAGCGCGGCCCGCTGCGCGTAGGTCAGCGCGCGCAAAGCCGCCCCGCCCTGCTGGCGGGCGAAGGCGAAGCCGGAGGAGAGGTCCAGGCCAGTGGCGTCCACGCGCACGAGTTCATGGCCCAGCACGGGGTCGAACAGCGGCGTGCCCGCGCCCGTGCCGGCCGACCAGCGGCCGCCGAGGTGGTTCAGGAGGAGTTCGGTCAAAGCGGACCTTCAGGTGAATTGAATCTGGCCTTGCGGCAGGAGGTAGAGCACCAGCGCGCGGCCGCCACTCACCGTGGGCCGGTGCGCACTGCCGGGCGGGCAGACCAGCCAGCCGGCGGGGCGGCCGTCGAAGGTCGCGGCGCCGTCGACCGGCACGATGAGATCGATCTCGCCGTTCGGGTGCACGTGGTGCGGGCCGGCGATGTCGGTCATGTCGACGACGTCGACCGAGAAGCCGTGCAGGTCGTCCGCCGGCTTGAAGACGCGGCCGTACTTGATGCCACCTCCCTCGCGGTTGCACAGCCAGCCGGCTGCGACGCCGGCCTCGCAGCCGGCCTTGAGCTTCGCGAACGTCGCGCTGCCCGCGCCGTGCTCGGCGTTCAGCCAGGCATCCAGGGCGGCGTCCAGCGTCCGGCCCTGAAGTTGCGCCGTCAGGGCAGCGATGTCGGCGCGGAACAGTTCAGGCGTCATTTGTGCGGATCCTCGTCTCGGCGGCTTGCTGGCCCGGAAAAGATGAATTATTGTGCTTGCATGAACGATAAGACCGAGGATGGTCCATGTCAAGCACTATAGTGCATGAACTGGCGGAGACACCCCCAGGCAAGCCCGTAGCGACAGCGGCCAACGAGGAGGAAAAGAACCCCTTCCTGGTGGCCCTGGGCGAGCGGGTCCGCGCCTTGCGCTCGCGCCGCGGCATGACGCGCAAGGCCGTGGCGCAGGCGGCCGATGTTTCCGAGCGCCACCTGGCGAACCTCGAGTACGGCGTCGGCAACGCGTCCATCCTGATCCTGCTGCAGGTGGCCGGCGCGTTGCAGTGCACGCTGGCCGAACTGATCGGCGACGTCACCACCACCAGCCCGGAATGGCTGCTGCTGCGCGAACTGCTGGAACACCGCGACGAGGCCACGCTGCGCCGCGTGCGCGTGGCCGTGGGCGAGCTGCTGGGCACCGGCGGCGCCAGCGCCAAGGGGCAAACGCTGAGCCCGCGCGTCGCCCTGGTGGGCCTGCGCGGCGCAGGGAAAAGCACGCTGGGCAGGATGCTGGCCGAAGACCTGGGTTTCTCCTTCGTGGAACTCAGCCGCGACATCGAGGCCTTCGCCGGTTGCAGCATCACCGAGATCCAGGGCCTGTACGGCCAGAACGCCTACCGCCGCTACGAGCGCCGAGCGCTGGAGGAGGCCATCCAGATCCACCCCGAGGCCGTGATCGCCACCCCCGGCGGCATCGTCAGCGACCCCGCCACCTTCAACCTGCTGCTGGCCCACTGCACCACCGTGTGGCTGCAGGCCGACCCCGAGGACCACATGAAGCGCGTCATCGCCCAGGGCGACATGCGCCCGATGGCCGCCAGCAGGGAGGCCATGGAAGACCTGAAGAACATCCTTGCCGGCCGCGCCGCCTTTTATTCCAAGGCCGACCTGAAGCTGGACACCAGCGCCGAGCCGCTGGATGCCACGTTCGCGGCATTGCGCCGCCTGGTTCGCCAGGCTTTGAACCTGCCAACTTGAATTAAAATGCATTTCCTTGCTTGACTCTCGCCGAACGCATGCACTATCATGCGTTCAACGACTTCCGCAGGAGACCACCCATGAGCCCCACCGACCGGGTCGACTACCAGACCGACCCCAGCCGCTACCGCCACTGGAAGCTGAAGTTCGAAGGCCCCGTGGCCACGCTGCTGGCCGACTTCGACGAGAACGGCGGCTTGCGCGAGGGCTACAAGCTCAAGCTCAACAGCTACGACCTGGGCGTGGACATCGAACTGCACG